>DDXV01000008.1:234-29796 GCA_002347815.1 Syntrophaceae bacterium UBA2251 | reverse complement strand
CGCCATGGTCATCGTCTGGAACGAACTGGCCGGCGGAGACCGGGAACTGGCCGTGGGGCTCGTCGCCTTCAACGCCATCGCCCAGGTCCTCTTCTACGCCGTGTACATCTATTTTTTCATCACGCTGATGCTCAACTGGCTGGGACTCGCGGAAGGCCTCGACATCAACGTGTCCATGGCGGAATCGGCGAAGACCGTCTTTGTCTATCTGGGCATCCCCTTCCTGGCGGGCCTCGTCACCCGTTACGGCCTGATCGCCGTCAAGGGGGAGGCCTGGTTCGCCGGCGTCTTCATGCCGAAGATCAGCCCGCTGACGCTGGTGGCGCTCCTCTTCACAATCGTGGTCATGTTCTCCACGCAGGGGAACAAGATCATCGCCGCGCCGTGGGACGTGGTCATCGTGGCGATTCCCATGCTCCTGTATTTCCTCATCATGTGGTTCACAACCTTCTTCGTCATTCGGAAGATCGGCGGAAACTACGCCCAGACGACGGCCGTCTCCTTCACGGCGGCCTCCAACGATTTCGAGCTGGCCATCGCCGTGGCCATCGCCATCTTCGGCATCCATTCCGGTCAAGCCTTTGCCACGGTGATCGGGCCGTTGCTGGAGGTGCCCGTCTTGATCCTGCTCGTCAACGTGGCTCTGAAGTTCAAGCGCAAATACTTCCCGGGGCAGGAATCCCTGTCAAGGTAAGGCAAGGCAAGGCAAGGCAAGGCAAGGCAAGGCAAGGAGAGCCTCGCATACAGGACTGGCGGAAGGGGCATCGGGCGGATTTGTGATCGAGTCCATGGATGAACTGAACAAAATCGATGTTGAACCGACCAACCGTTGCAACCTGGCCTGCGTGACCTGCATTCGCCGTGTCAGGTCTGCGGGGACCGGTCCGGTTCGCACTCCTTCGGCGCTCTGGGGCCCGTTTGCATCGGCGGCCCCTGTCTCTTCGGGCAACTTCTGATGGAACACGACCACAACCATGGACAACCGCCTGAGTCGCTTAAAAACCTGATGTTCGCCATCGCGATCAACGGCGGGATCGTCATTTTTGAAATGGTTTTCGGCCTGCTGATCCAGAGCATGGCGCTGATTTCGGATGCGGCCCACAACCTGAGCGACATCGCGGCCATGGGCTTCAGCTACTGGGCGGAAAAGGTCTCCCGCCGGCCGCCCAATGAGAGAAAGACCTACGGCTACCGGAAGATCGAGTTCATCGCCGCCTTCGTCAACAGCATCGTCCTGTCGATCGTTATCGCCTTTGTCTTTTGGGAAACCCTTAAACGCTTCATCGTGCCGGCGGACGTTCCCGGCCGGGCAATGTTGTGGGTCGCCGTGATCGCTTTCGTCGGAAACGGGGCGGCCACGCTGCTCCTGCAGAAAGTCTCGTCCCGGAACTTCAACATGAAGAGCGCCTGGCTGCATTCGCTCCAGGACGCCCTGTTTTCGCTCGGGGTGATCGCCGGCGCACTCGTGATCATCCTCTTTGGCTGGCATTGGGTGGACCCCCTCATCTCGCTCGTGATCTGCGTTTTCATCGCTCGCGAAATATACAAGATCGTCAGACGAACGGTCGATACCCTCCTCGACGCCGTGCCGCCCGGCATCGACTTCGTGCAGGTCCGAAACGACCTGCTGGCCATTCCGTCCGTGGTGGCGGTCAACGATCTCCACATCTGGCAGACCGGAACCGATCAAAAACTGCTCTCCGCGCATCTCGTATCCGCTGAGGATTCACCGGACCACGAAGCCATCCTTCGCTCGGCCCAGGAGATGTTGAAGCACAAGCACGAGATCCGCCATACGACGCTCCAGATTCTGTCCGCCTCTGCCGGACCGATGGAGCACTGCAACCATTGCAACGAAATGGCGAAATAGGCTCCCGCCACGTGCCGCGCCCCCTCGGTCTCACGATGCATCCGTTCGGCAGCGGCTTGCCCATGTACATCCGTGAGGAAACCATCCTCCCGATCAGCGCCGCTCCGGTCGGCATGGGATTCGGGCGGGGACAGCTCCGGCGCTCATCGTCTTCAAGGCGGTGGGACAGGACTCGCCCGCAGTTCTTCAGCGGGGCGGCGTCTGGCAGATCGGGCAGAAGTAGGTTCCCCGTCCGCCCAGACGGATGCGGACCACCGTTGCGGCGCACCGGGGACAGGCCTCTCCCGCCTTTCCGTAGACCGTCAGGCGATGCTGGTAGACGCCCGGTCGGCCGAACAGGTCGCGCCAGTCGGAAATGGACGTGCCCCGGCAGGTGACGGCGTCGCGCAGGATCGCCTTCGTGGCCGTCGCGATCCCGATCCACTCCCCCTTGGTCAGCGATCCCGACGGCTTCCCGGGATGAATCCCCGCTGCGTGCAGAATTTCACAGGCGTAGATGTTGCCGATGCCGGCGACGAGACGCTGATCCAACAGGAAGGATTTGACAGGCAGGCGCCGGCCGCCGGCGATGGCCATCAATTTCCCGGCGGGGATGGATTGCGACGGATCCGCGATCGGGGCCGGCGCTGGGCGCTCGGGGAGTCTCCCGAGGGTCGCAAACCGGCGCGGGTCGATGCCGATCAGCCGGCCGGAATCGAACGAGAACCTGAAGCGCGTATGGGGGAATACCCCCGGTCCGGTCAGCCAGCGGAGACGCCCCGACATCCGCAGGTGCAGCACCAGCGTCGCCCCGTCGTCGAGATGGAACTCCAGAGACTTGCCCCGCCGGCTCAAGGCCAGGATGGTCTTCCCCGCCGGATCGCGTATCCCCCGCAGCTTTTCGTCCAGGATCTCCAGCCCCCGGATGGTCTCCCCGGCAAGCAACGGGCTCAGCTGGCGTCGGAGGGTCTCGACTTCTGGCAATTCCGGCATGAGCAATCCTCTTTTTTGACTGCATTCTAATGCCCCGCTGTCACGCGAAGTCAAGGGGATTTTCTGCCGCGCCGGTTTCCGGCCGCGCGTCGTGATCCCCCGAGAGCGGCGAGACACGCCTTAGATCGGAACAGAAAGTTCTTGAATCTGAATGATCGGAATTAGCAATTCCGATTCTAAGGGGCATCTGGCCCACGTTCGGGCCTCACCCTCTTTGGAGATGTGCGTTTTGTCCGGCGGCACTCCCGCTAGAGTCGGCATCCCGCAACGCCTTCCGCCGGGCCCGGTCCCGAGGGGCGCACCTGCGGACCCGCCGGTTCCTGTCTGGCACGATTCTTTCAGTAGCCTGAGGACGGATCTACACATGACGAATCGAAATGGGAGTCGGACCTATGGCCTGCAAGAAAGGCGAAAATCTTGTCACCGTCACGGGGATCATCATCCCCGTGGATTGGAAGGGTGATCGCGTCGTTGCTGCTGCCATCGCTACTGCCCGTGAGGAGGAATATTTCATCGCGCGCAACCGCAAGGGTGGAGAGCTGCTGAAGTTCCTCCAGGAGCCCATCGAGGCGGAGGGGGTGGTCGGTACGGATGAAGACGGCCGGATGACCATCCGGGTGAAGCGGTATACCGTCAAATCGTGAACAGGCGGTCGGGATAAAGGCCAGGATGAAGGAGGCAGGCGGCATGGAGATTGAAGCACTGGTCGGTGAGGAGGTTGAGCCTCCCGGTCCCTTGACGACGGCGTTTTCCGCAGCGGAACCGGGCCTGAATCCGGCATGGACCGGTGCAAGGGCGATGCCGGATCCGCCCAATCCCGCCGCCCGGAAAGGCAATGACGGCCTGGCCGGGTCCCGTGGGCGACTGTTCCGGCGACGGTTCTTTCCCGAGGCCACCCCGGCGGACTGGAATAACTGGAATTGGCAGTTCCGAAATCGGATGGGCACCGCCGACGTTCTCGATCGCGTGCTGCGGCTGACCGAAGACGAAAAGAGCGCCATCTCCCGTCATGCCGGACTCCTGCCGGTTGCGGTCACGCCGTACTATGCCAGCCTGCTCGACGCCGACAACCCGCAACAGCCCTTGCGCCGCACCGTGATCCCCACCAATGACGAGTTTCTGCGAACGGCGGGGGAAGCCGAGGATCCCCTGGAGGAGGAGCGCGACAGCCCCGTCCCCGGCATTGTGCACCGCTATCCGGATCGCGTGCTTTTCCTGGTGACCGGCCTGTGCTCCACCTATTGCCGCTACTGCACGCGCTCGCGAATGGTGGGGACCGCGAAATACGGATTCTCTCATGATCAGTGGGGCGAAGGCCTGGCCTACATCCGTTCCCATGCCGAGGTCCGGGACGTGCTCCTGTCCGGCGGAGATCCCCTGACCCTGACGGACGAAAAACTGGCGTGGCTGCTGGCCGAGCTGCACCGGATCCCTCATGTGGAGATGATCCGTATCGGCACCAAGGCCCCCGTGGTGATGCCGCAGCGGATCACCCCCGCACTCGTCGCCGTGTTGAAGAAGTTTCACCCCCTCTGGATGAGCCTTCACGTGACCCATCCGGAAGAGCTGACACCGGAGATGGGCCGAGCCTGCGCCCGGCTGGCGAACGCCGGTATCCCCCTGGGCAGCCAGACCGTCCTTCTGTCCGGCATCAACGACGACCCGGCCACGATGAAAACGATGTTCCAGGGCCTGCTTCACCTGCGCGTGAAGCCCTACTATCTCTATCAGTGCGATCCCATCCCCGGGTCGTCCCATTTCCGGACGCCGGTGGCCAAAGGGCTGGAGATCATCGAAAGCCTCCGCGGACACACGACGGGCTACGCCGTGCCGACCTATGTGATCGACGCCCCCGGCGGCGGCGGCAAGGTGCCCCTCCTGCCCCGCCACTGCCTGGGCCGACAGGGAGACGACCTCCTGCTCAAGAATTATCTGGGGCAGGTTTACCGCTATCCGGATCATCCGGTCTCCGGGTGGGACATCCATTGAATCCCCGTCCCGCTCCCCATTTCCATCCCGCGGGCGGAGGCCGCTGATGGCCGCGGCGACGGCATCCGGCCTGCGGATCGGGATGACCTACGACCTCCGGGAAGACTATCTCGCCCAAGGGTGCGGCGACGAGGAAACGGCGGAATTCGACCACCCCGAAACGATCCGGGCGCTGGCGGACGCGCTTGAAATTGCCGGCCACGGGGTGGACCGGATCGGCTCCCTGAAATCCCTGGTGCGCCGCCTGGCGGACGGCGACCGCTGGGATCTGGTGTTCAACATCGCCGAAGGACGGCACGGGTTCGGACGCGAGGCCCAGGTGCCCGCGCTGCTCGAGGCCTATGGCATCCCCTATACGTTCTCCGATGCGCTCGTGATGGCCCTGACCCTCCACAAAGGCCTGACGAAGCACATCCTCCGCGATCGCGGGATCCCCACGCCGGCGTTCGTTGTCATCGACACCCCCGCGGACCTCGCCGCGCAGAACCTGTCTTTTCCCCTGTTCGCCAAACCCGTCGCCGAAGGCACGGGCAAGGGGGTGACGGGGGCGTCGAAGGTGCTCTCACCCGATGCGCTCGCGCGCGTCTGCCGGGCCCTGCTGGGAAATTTTCACCAGCCGGTCCTGGTCGAGGAATTTCTGCCCGGCCGCGAGTTCACCGTCGGGATCATCGGCACGGGACGGACCGCGGAGGTCGTCGGGGTTATGGAAGTGCAGTGGCTGCCGCAGGCCGAAGGGGATGTCTATTCCTTCGCCAACAAGGAACACTGGGAGGACCGGGTGGTTTACCGTCTGGCGGGGGACAAGGAGGCGGACGCCGCCGGGGAGGTTGCGCTCGCGGCCTGGCGGGTCCTGGGCTGTCGGGATGCGGGACGGGTCGATCTCCGTTCGGATGCGCGCGGAAACCCGAACTTCATCGAGGTCAACCCCCTGGCCGGGCTGCGGCCCGGCTATTCGGACCTTCCCATCCTCTGCGGGCTGGCCGGCATGACCTACCAGACGCTGATCGAGCGGATCGTCGCCTCGGCCCTCGCGCGCCATCCCGCGACCGGTTCAAAAAGGACCGCCCCGTCTCTCTGAGAGGCTTCTCTCGTCGCCCGCTAAGCGAACAGTTTGCTGAACGCCCAGTGCCGGCGCTTTTTCCAGCTTCCCCGATGATAGGCGTAGCTTGCCAGGAGGGGGAGGACGGAGGTGGCTTCGGCATACACCATCTGCTCATGGGTCACATCGACCTTGCCCCACGACGCGGCCTCCTTCAGCGTGGAACTCGAACAGGCGCCGTCACGCACGTCGGCCACGGTGATCTGGATGGCGTATTTGTGCATGGGGACGTCCTTGCCCAGAACCTCCGCGCAGATCACCGTGTCCTGGGCGAAATTCTTGGGCACCCCGCCGCCGATCATGAGAAGCCCGGTCGTCTTGGCGGCGATCTTGACCTTCGTCAGTTCGAGGAAATCCTTGACGGAGTCTATGGAAACGTGTCGATCCGGCCGCTCGTGCTGATGGAGGACGAGGCCGAACCCGGCGCTGCTGTCGGAGAAGGCGGGGCAGAAGATCGGAACGTCTTCCTCGTAGGCGACCTGAACCAGGGAATCCTTCTTTTTGGCGTGCGCGGTCAGGTGACGGCCCATCTCCCGGATGAATTCCCGGGACGAATAGGGGCGCGGCGGCAGGGTGTCGGCGATCGCCTTGACCGTCCGGTCGCAGGCCTGCAATGCCTCCTCGTCGATATAGGTGTCGTAGATCCGGTCGATGTAAAGCCGGCGCAGCTCCCGGTCGTCGACCTGCGGGGTGCCGCGGTAGTGGCGGAATCCCAGGGCCTCGAAGAAATCCATGTCCACGATGGTGGCCCCGGTGGCCACGACGGCGTCGACCATGTGATGCCGGACGAGGTCGGCGTAAATCTGCATGCAGCCGCCGGCGCTCGTGCTGCCGGCGATGGTCAGGATGATGGCGCACTTCCGGTCGGCCAGCATCCGGTCGTAGATCTCCGCAGCCGCGCCGAGGTCCCGGGCCGAGAAGGACATCTCCTTCATGGCGTCGATGATGGCCGTGGCGTCGATGGCCTTGATATCGACATGCCGGATGGGCCGCTTCAGATAGTCCTTCTTCTTCATGATCCTTCATCCCGCTTTCCAGGCCGTCCCTCCGGATCGGGCCTTTGCGCATTGTTTCCCCCGCCATACGAAATCTTCCGGTCTCCTGTCAATGAGAAATCGGCGGCCGCGCGAGGGGCAAAATCCCGCTTGTCAGACGGGGGGATATCTGATAGGTTTCTTCACCGGGGATGTGATATTTATGAAGGAAATTCTTACGGTTACAATCCTGACGGAGCGCATCAGGGAACTTTTGGAAGGCTGTTTCGGGGTCGTCTGGGTCGAGGGCGAGGTGTCCAACCTGCGCCGGCCCGCCTCGGGGCATCAGTACTTTACCCTGAAGGACGACCGCTCCCAGATCCGCGGGGTGCTCTTCCGTTCCGCCTTCGCCCCCGAGCGCGCGGGCCGGTTTTCCCTCGAGGAGGGGATGGGGGTCCTCTGCCGGGGACGGGTGAGCGTCTATCCGCCCCGCGGCGACTACCAGCTGATCGTGGATCATGTGGAGCCGCTCGGACTGGGCGCCCTGCAGAAGGCCTTCGAACAGCTCAAGGCCCGCCTGGAGGCCGAAGGACTCTTCGATGCGGCCCGCAAGCGGCCGCTCCCGTTCCTCCCCCGCCGGATCGCCGTCATCACCTCTCCCACGGGCGCCGTGATCCGGGATATCCTCAACGTGACCGGCCGGCGCTTCCCCTCCGTGCCGATCCTGCTCGTCCCCGTGCGGGTGCAGGGTCCGGAGGCCTCCGCCGAGATCGTCCGGGCCCTGGGCGACGTTCAGACCCGGGCCGACGTCGACTGTGTCATCCTCGCCCGGGGGGGCGGTTCCCTGGAGGACCTCGCGCCCTTCAATGACGAGGGCGTGGCGCGGGCGATTGCCCGGTGCCGCCTGCCGGTGGTTTCCGCCGTCGGTCACGAGACGGATTTCACCATCGCCGATTTCGTGGCCGATCTCCGCGCCCCGACCCCCTCGGCGGCGGCGGAGCTGGCCGTGCCAGTCCGGAACGAACTGCTGGGGACGGTGGATGCGCTCGCCCGGCGCCTGATCCGGCAGAAGGAACTGTGCCTGCGGGGGTTCAAGGAGCGTGTCCGGACGACCGGGGATCGCCTCCGTCACCCGGGACGGGTCATCGGCGATCACCGGCTGACGGTCGACGACTTTAGCGAGCGCCTGCGGCGCGGCCTCCGCCAGCGGGCAGCGGCGGAGCGGGCGGCGTGGTCGAGCCTCCGGACGCGCCTGGTTCAGCGGGATCCCCGGCAGACGGTCCGGGAAAAACGCCTCCTGACCGGGGATTGTCGCCGCCGCCTGGAGCAGGGCTGCCAATCCCTGCTGGCGCGCAGCCGGGAACGCCTCAAGGCCGGTACGGCTCTGCTGGGATCTCTCAGCCCCCTGGGCGTGCTCAACCGCGGGTACGGCATCGTCCGCCGCCTTCCCGACGGGGCGATCCTCCGCCGGGCGGACGCCGTCGCGGCCGGCGGCGAGGTGGCCGTGCAACTTTCCCGAGGCCGCCTGACGGCCCGGGTCCTGAAGATCGAACAGGAGCAGTGAGGAATGGCCAAGGAAAAATTCGAAGACGCCCTCCACAAGCTGGAGGCGCTCGTGCGCAAGATGGAAAGCGGCGAGCTTTCCCTGGAGGAGTCCCTCAAGGCCTTTGAGGAGGGCATTCGCCTCTCGCGGCAGTGCGCGCAAAAGCTCGACGAGGCGGAACGGCGCGTGGAGGTGCTCCTCCGCGACGGGGACGATCTGGTCGTGCGCCCCCTGCCCACCGCGGACGTCGAGGATTGATCGCCGTGGGCGACGGGAAACGGGACAACAGCGAGGCCTTGAAGCCGCAAGCCTACCTGAAGGAAAAACAATCCCGGGTCGAGGAGGCGCTGGCGCGGTTCCTGCCCGCCGAAGACGTCTTTCCGCCGGTCATCTTCCGGGCCATGCGCCACAGCGTGCTTGCCGGGGGGAAGAGGCTCCGGCCCATTCTGTGCATGGCGGCGGCGGAGGCGGTCGGGGGAGAGGCGGAAACGGTCCTGCCGGTGGCGTGCGCCCTGGAGTTCATCCACACCTATTCCCTGATCCATGACGATCTGCCGGCCATGGACGACGACGACCTCCGGCGCGGGCGGCCGACGAGCCACAAGGTCTTCGGGGAGGACATCGCCATCCTGGCCGGCGACGCCCTGCTCACGGAGGCCTTCCATCTCCTGTCCCGGTCCGATTGGCGGGCGACCCTGCCGCCGGAACGACTGCTCGCCGTCATCCACGACATTGCGGCGGCGGCGGGCTTCCGGGGCATGGTCGGCGGCCAGGTCGTCGACGTCCAGTCGGCGGGCAAGGCCGTGGACCGGGAGACGCTGCACTACATCCACACCCGCAAGACCGGCGCCATGATCGTCGTCTCCGTCCGCGCGGGCGCCATCCTGGCCGGTGCGGCCGCCGACGCGGTGGCGGCCCTGACGGCCTACGGCGAACAGGCGGGGCTCGCGTTCCAGATCTCCGACGACATCCTGAACGTGGAGGGGGACGCCCGCCGGCTGGGGAAAACCACGGGGAGCGACGCCGCGCGGGGAAAGATCACCTATCCCGCCCTGATGGGCCTGGCGGCCTCCAAACGCAAGACCCGCCGGCTCGTGCGGCAGGCCGTCACGTCCCTGAAGGACTTCGATCATCGCGCCGATCCCCTGCGGTGGATCGCAACCTACATCATCCAGAGGCAGTCCTGAATCAACATGAATGCAACGACCCCGAAGGAAAAAGACATCCCACCCGCGGCCTGGCTCGACCGGATCGATTCCCCGGAGGATCTCCGGCGCCTCGACACGGAGCAGTTGAACCGCCTGGCGGAGGAAATCCGCGAGCGGATCATCCGGACCGTCGCCCGGACCGGGGGGCATCTGGCCTCCTCGCTGGGCACGGTGGAGCTGACGCTGGCCATCCATTACGTCTTCAACACCCCCCAGGACAAGCTGGTCTGGGACGTCGGGCACCAGGCGTACGCCCACAAGATCATCACCGGTCGCCGGGACCGCTTTGCCACCCTGCGTCAGCAGGGCGGCGTGAGCGGGTTCCCGAGGCGCGAGGAAAGCCCCTACGACGCATTCAACGTGGGGCACAGCGGCACCTCCATTTCCGCCGCCGCGGGCATCGCCGAGGCGCAATGCCTGAACCGGCAGCCGGGCAAGGTCATCGTCGTCATCGGCGACGGCTCCATGACCTCCGGAATCGCCTTCGAGGCCTTCAACTGGGCCGGCGACCGGAAGAAGAACCTGATCATCATCCTGAACGACAACGAGATGTCCATCTCTCCCAACGTGGGGGCCATGTCGGCCTATCTGAGCCGGCTGATGACCGGCCAGACCGTGACGAAGCTGAAGGCGGAGATCAAGGGGTTTCTCAAGACGATCCCCGGCATCGGCGAGCAGATGGTCAAATTCACCCGTCAGATAGAGGAGTCGCTCAAGGCCTTTATCGTCCCCGGCGTCCTGTTCGAGGAACTGGGATTCACCTACGTCGGGCCGCTGCAGGGCCACCGGCTGGACCGCCTCATCCGCACCCTGCAGAACGTGCGCGAGATGGAGGGCCCCATCCTGGTCCACATCGTCACCACCAAGGGGAAGGGGTATGCCTTCGCCGAAACGGAGCCCCTGAAATTCCACGGGATCTCCGCTTTTGACGTGGAAACCGGCCGGCCCCTGGCGGTGGCGGAGCCCCCCCCGACGTATACCGAAATCTTCGGCCGGACCCTGGTCCGTCTGGCCCGGGAGGATGCCCGGATCGTGGCCGTTACGGCGGCCATGTGCGAGGGGACGGGGCTCACCGGGTTTGCCCGGGAGTATCCCCACCGCTTCTTCGACGTCGGCATCGCGGAGCAGCACGCCGTGACCTTCGCCGCCGGCCTGGCGACGGAGGGGCTGATCCCCGTGGTGGCCATCTATTCGACGTTTCTTCAGCGCGCCTACGATCAGATCATTCACGACGTCTGCCTGCAGAACCTCCCGGTCGTCTTCGCCCTCGACCGGGGGGGACTCGTCGGCGAAGACGGCGCGACGCACCAGGGCATGTTTGACCTCTCCTATCTCCGGGCGATCCCCAACCTCGTCGTCATGGCGCCCCGGGATGAAAACGAACTCCAGCGGATGCTCCAGACCGCCGTTTCCTGCGGCCGTCCGTCCGCCGTCCGCTACCCCCGGGGGAAGGCCGTCGGCGTGCCCCTCGAGGCGCCGTGCCGTGCCCTCGACATCGGCCGGGGGGAGATCGTCGCGGAGGGCGGCGATCTCGCGATCATCGCCGTCGGAACGATGGTGCAACCGGCCCTGGCGGCGGCGGCGCGGTTGCAGCAGGAGGGTGTCTCGGCCCGGGTGATCGACGCCCGCTACGTGAAGCCCCTGGACGAGGCCCTGTTGTGCGCGGCGGCCGCCGACACCGGCAGGGTCCTGGTCGTCGAAGAAAATGTCCTGATGGGCGGCTTCGGCAGCGCCGTCCTGGAGTTTTTCGCCCGTGACGGCATCGGTCCCGTCCGGGTGCACCGGCTGGGGATCGCCGATGAATTCGTCGAGCACGCCACGCAGGCCCAGCAGCGCCGGCGCTACGGCCTCGACGAGGACGGGATCGTCGCGGCGGCGCGAAGGTTGATGAACGCGGCTTCCCCGCCATGAGGTCGGGCGTGGCAGAAAAAAGAATCCGCCTCGATCGCCTGCTCGTCGAGCGGGGCCTGTGCCCCTCCCGGGAGCGCGCCCAGGCGCTCATCCTGTCCGGCGCCGTCCGGGTCGGGGAAGACCGGGTGGACAAGGCGGGCGCGATGATTCCGGCCGCCGCGGCGATCCGCCTCGAGGGGCAGGACCAGCCGTACGTCAGCCGGGGCGGCCTCAAGCTCGCGGGGGCCCTCGCGGCCTGGCCGCTTCGCGTCCAGGGGTGCGTCGCGCTCGATGTGGGGGCCTCCACCGGCGGTTTCACCGACTGTCTGCTCCAGGCGGGGGCGGCGAAGGTGTACGCCCTGGACGTGGGTTACGGGCAACTGGCCTGGAAGCTGCGCGCGGATCCCCGCGTCGTTTGCCTGGAGCGCGTCAACATCCGTCATTTCGACGGGCGGGGCCTCGACCCGCCGCCGGATCTGGCGACCATCGACGTCTCCTTCATTTCCCTGAAGCTGGTTCTGCCGGTCGTGGAGCGGCTCGTCGTCGGAGGGGGGAGCCTTCTGGCGCTGATCAAGCCGCAGTTCGAGGTCGGCCGCGGGGAGGTCGGCAAGCACGGCGTGGTCCGCGATCCGGACCTGCACGCCCGCGTGATCGAGGACGTCGCGGCCTCCGCGCGGGGCCTCGGGCTGGCCGTGGTCGGAACGTGCCCGTCGCCCCTCCTGGGGCCGGCCGGGAACCGGGAGTTTTTTCTTCTGGCTCAAAAACGGGTCTCCGAGGCGTCCCATGGGCGTTAAACTGGCCAGGACAGCGGGATTCTGCATGGGGGTCAAGCGGGCCGTCGATATGGTCCTGGACCTCGCCCCGCCCCGGGGCAAGGAAAGGCTCTACACCTACGGCCCCCTGATCCACAATCCCCAGACGATCGCGCTGCTCAAGCTCAGGGGGATCACCCCCATCGAACGCCTGGACGACATGGACACCCGCAATGGTCCGGCGACGCTCATCATCCGGGCGCACGGCATCTCCCCCCGGGAGCGGCGGGAGATCAAGGCCCGCGGGATCCGCATCATCGACGCCACCTGTCCCAAGGTCGCCCACGTGCAGGCGATCATCAAGAAGCACGCCGCCCGGCAGTACCACATCCTGATCATCGGCGACCGGTCCCATCCCGAGGTCAACGGCCTGCTGGGCTATGCCGGGGACCGGGGGACGGTGATCAGCAGCGCGGAGGACGTCGGCCGGCTGCCGGCCCTCGAAAGGGTGTGCGTCGTGGCCCAGACCACGCAGGGGGTGGAAGAGTTCGAAACCCTGGTCGGGTGCATCCGGGACCGGTTTCCGGAAACCGTGGTCTTCAACACGATCTGCGACTCGACGGAAAAAAGACAGACCGAGGTCCGGGCGATGGCGGCGGAGATGGAGGCCATGCTGATCGTCGGGGGACAGAACAGCGCCAATACGCAGCGTCTGGCGCGCCTGTCGGAGCGCCAGGGGACGCCGACGTTTCACATCGAGACGGCCGAAAACCTGAGCGGGATCGACCTGTCCCGGTACCGCCGGATCGGCGTGTCGGCCGGCGCCTCGACGCCGAACTGGATCATCCATCGCGTGGTCGACTACCTGGAGAACGACCAGGGAGAGAAGCGCCGGGGCCTGCTCGCCTTCTGGACGCTGACCGTCCGAACGGAGGTCTTCTCCGCGATCGGCGCCGCCGGCCTTTCGCTTGCCTGCATGTTCCTGCAGGGCCTTCGGCCCGATGTCCTGAATCTTCTGACGGCGGCGCTTTACGTCTACGCCATGCATACGCTGAACCGGTTTCTCGCCCGGAAGGGGAGCATCATCGGTTCCTTCCGGGAGGCCACCTACCGGCGACACGAACGGCTCTTCCTGTCGCTGGCGGTGCTCGCCATGGTGCTGGCGCTGACGCTCGCCTTCCTTTCGGGGTGGGCCCCCTTCATCCTGCTTTTCACGCTGTCCGCGCTGGGCCTCGTCTACAATCTGCGGATCCTGCCGTCGCACTGGCGCTTTCGGGGGTTGAGCGACCTGCCGGGGTCCAAGAACGTGGCCATGGCCCTGGCATGGGCCGCGGTGACCGCCTTTCTCCCCCGGATCACGGTCGGATTCGAGGCGCCGCCGTCCCTGACGGTCGCGTTCTGTCTGGCCTTTTCCCTGGTGTTCGTCCGTTCCGCCCTGTCCGATATCCTGGACATCCAGAGCGACCGCCTCATCGGTCGCGAGACGATCCCGGTCCTGATCGGCAGGGACCGCACCCTGGTCCTCCTGAAGGGCATTGCCCTCCTGATCGCGCTCGTCCTGGTCGCGGCGCCGTTCGCGGGATGGGCCCCCTGGCGAATCTGGACGCTCATGAGCTGTCCATTTTATGTATGGATTTGTTTTATCATTTGTGATAGGGAGGCGTGGTTTCCGGGCGTTCTGCTGGAAGGCCTGCTGGAATCCGTATACTTGGTTGCCGGTTTGAGCGCCGGGGTGGGCCTGTTCTTCCCCCGGGGCTTCCTGTCATGACCCGTTGAAGGAGGTGCGCCGATGATGAGAAAAAGAACAGGGAACATGCTGCTCGCGGCTCTGCTCGTCCTGTCGCTCGCCGGTTGCGGAGGGCTCCGTTACTCCCAGGTCGATCCGGAATCCAAGTACTTCCACCCGCGGCGGATCGGGGTCCTGCCGGTGGACGTGGGAACCTACGAGGAGGCCCGGGGCAATGTGGACCAGACCCTGGCGGGCGTCCTGATTGAAAGGAAGTGGTTCGCCGACGTGGTCTCCGGGGATACCATCGCCCGGCAGTTTTCCGCCAACGAGGAGCTCCGGAAGGTCGTGATGGACTACATGGCCAAGCTCAAGACCGTCAATTTTTCCGACCCGCAGCAGAGCAAGAAAATCGGCGAGCTGACCCAGGTGGACGCCCTCTTGATGGTGAACGTCGACGACTGGAACTACGCGGTCGAGAACGGCGAAAAGGTGGCCAAGGTGGGGATGGGGATGAAACTGATCGATGTCACCACCGGGAAGATCATGTGGAAAGCCGGACATGTCGTCATTGAAAAATATCGCGTCTTCAAGCCGAAACTGCCGGATGTCGCCAGGGACCTGGTCAAGGAGATGATCGAACACATGCCCCATTGAGGTCCGCCCGCCCACGGCTCCGCCGCGGAGATCCGGCCGGGCGGGGCAGGTGGAAACGATGCGATCGGGGCGGACGGGGCATCGGGAGGAGGACAGGATGAAGGAGAAGGTGAAAAAGGCTCTGGACAAGATCAGACCCAACCTCCAGGCTGACGGCGGAGATGTGGAGCTGGTCGAGGTCACGGACGACGGCGTGGTGAAGGTGAAGCTGACGGGCGCCTGCCGGGGTTGCCCCATGTCGCAGATGACGCTCAAGAACGGGATCCAGCGGCTCCTGCTTCAGGAAGTCCCCGGCGTCAAGGAGGTCGTGTCCGTCGCTTAGGCGACCGGGGCCGTGCGAGACGAAACAGCGAGGGCGGGTCCGCCCGTCCCTTCGGAAGATCCAGGCCCGGGGCAACGGGCCGGCAGAAGGCGAATACGATAACAAGGGTTAAGGAGAATATAGGGTATGGCGTACATCATCACGGATGAATGCATTGCCTGCGGTTCCTGCCAGGATGAGTGTCCGGTGGAAGCGATCAGCGAGGGCGACGACAAATATGTCATCGACGCCAGTCTCTGCACGGATTGCGGCGCGTGTGCGGACCAGTGTCCCGTGGAGGCGATCGTTCCGGGCGACGACAAATAGACCGGCATCAGACAGGTCGTGACGCAGGGGGAAATTACCGCGAGACGAAGCCCGGTTGTTTCCCCCCTCTTTTTTTCGGCGGGAACGGACGGACCCCGATGCAGCCATTGATCACATTCGAGGGGATTGAGGGGTGCGGCAAGACGACCCAGATGAAGATGGCGCGCGAGGTGCTGCGCAATCACCATCTCCCCCATCTTCTGACCGAGGAACCCGGCGGGAGTCCGCTGGGCCGGCGGATCCGCCAGATCCTGCTCCGGCGGAGCCCGGAGGAAATCTGCCCCGAAGCGGAGATCCTGCTGTTCTGCGCCGCCCGCGCCCAGCATGTCCGGGAGACGATTCTGCCGGCGCTCCGGCGGGGGGAATGGGTGCTCTGCGACCGCTTCAGCGACGCCTCCTTCGCCTATCAGGGGTTCGGTCGAGGGCTCGATCTGGACGGCATCCGGCAGATCGACGCCTTTGCCTCGCCGCTTCGCCCGGCGCTGACGTTTCTGTTCGATCTGCCGGTGGAAACCGGTTTACAGCGGGCGCTCGACCGGATCAGCCGCGCCGGCGGAGAGGCGCCGGAAGACCGTTTTGAAAACGAGGCCCTCGCGTTCCACAGGCGGATCCGGAAAGGCTACCTGACGCTGGCCCGGGAGAACCCGGAGCGTTTTCGCATCATCGACGCCACCAGGGACATTTTCACCATCCACAAAGACGTCTCCGTCCAACTGGCCGCGTTCATCAAAGGTCAGATCCATGCCCTTCCGTGACATTTACGGACATGAACGTCCCCTCGGCATCCTGAAGACGGTCCTCGAACGGGACCGGGTACCGCAGGCCCTCCTCTTTCACGGCATGGAGGGCATCGGAAAAAGGACGACGGCCCTGGCGTTCGCCCAGGCCCTGAACTGCCGCGAAGGGGGGACGGATGCATGCGGGCGATGCCCCTCCTGCCGGAAGATCGCGCACGGCACGCACCCCGACGTGTCCACCCTCACGGCCGAAGGCCAGTATATCCGCATCCGGGACATCCGCGCCCTCCAGGAACAGATGCAGTTCAAGCCCTACGAGGGCCGGTGGCGGGTTTTCCTCGTCCGGGAGGCGGACCGGATGAACCTGGAAGCGGCCAACGCCCTGCTCAAGACCCTGGAGGAACCGTCCGCGAACCACGGCCTGATTCTCCTGACGGCGCATCCCGACCGGCTGCCCCGGACCGTCCTGTCGCGCTGCCAGCAGGTGCGGTTTCATCCCCTTCCCCGGGAAACGGTGCAGCGGTTTCTCGTGGAGCAGCACGCCCTGGAGGCGCCGCCGGCCGCCCTCCTGGCCTCCTGCTCCGGCGGCAGCATCGCCCGGGCCCTGAACCTGCGGCAGGGGGATTTTCTCGAGATGCGGCGGGCCCTCCTGGAGCGGATGGCCTCCCCCGCCCTCCGGGAACCCTGGCAGCGCCTGTCCTTCCTCGGCGAACTCGGTCAGGAGCGCCGTTCGCTGGCGGAACGGCTGGCCGTCATGCGGAGCTGCTGGCGTGACGCCCTCGTCGTCCGGGAGACGGGAACGGCGGACCTGCTCATCCACCGGGACTGCGAGGCGGAAATCCGCACCCTGGCCGACCGGCGCACGGGGGAAGAGATCCTGAACAACATCCGGCTCATCGACCGGGCCATCGCGGCCCTGGATCAGAACGCCAATAAGCAATTGACTTTGGAAGTCATGATGTTTAGACTGGCCCTCTGAAAGCTGATCTTACGAAAAGGGGTACCCACAGACCGTTGCGAAACATTGTCGGCGTCAAATTCAAGCAGGAAGGCAAGATCTACAGTTTTCACGCCGGGGACCTGGAGCTCAGGAAGGGCGACCCCGTCATGATCCAGACGGAGAACGGTCCGGCGCTGGCCTGGGTCGCGACGGACGTCCGGCAGGAGCCCCTGCCCAAGGTTCCGGCCACCCTCAAGAACATCCTGCGCAAGATGACGCCCGAAGACCAGAAAATCAAGGCGGACAACGATCGCCTGGAGGGTGAGGCGCGGGCCTTCTGTCTCGTCCGGATCCGGGAGCGCGGCCTGCCCATGAAGCTCGTCGACGTCGAGTGTCTCTTCGACCGCAGCAAGGTCATCTTTTATTTCACGGCGGAAAACCGGGTCGATTTCCGGGAACTCGTCAAGGACCTGGTGCAGAAGTTCCGCTCCCGCATCGAGCTCCGGCAGATCGCCGCCCGCCACGAGGCGCGCCTGGTCAAGGGGCTGGGCGTCTGCGGTCGGGAGATCTGCTGCGCCACCTTCCTCCAGAACCTCGACCGGGTCTCGGTGAAGATGGCCAAGGAACAGAGCATGTCGCTCAATCCCGAGAAAATTTCGGGCCTCTGCGGGCGGCTGATGTGCTGCCTGGCCTATGAGCATGAAACCTACCTCGACATGAAGCGCGACATGCCCAAGTGCGGCAAGGTGATCCAGACCCCGGAGGGACGCGGACGGGTCACCCGCCAGAACGTCTTCGAGGGGCAGATCACCGTGGTGCTTGAAGGCGGCAAGGAAATTACCCTGAACGTGACGGATCTCTGATCTTGTCCCGGCTTCGGGACGGACGGCCGCGCGAGCATTCAAAGGATCTCCGTTATGGAACAAGCCTTCTACATCACGACCCCCATCTACTACGTCAACGCCTCCCCCCACATCGGCCACGCCTACACGACGATCGTGGCCGACGTACTCGCCCGGTACCATCGGGCCCAGGGATACCGGACCTTCTTCGTCACCGGCACCGATGAGCACGGCGACAAGATCGCCGAGGCCGCCCAGAAGGCCGGGGTCACCCCCCAGGCCTACGCCGACCGGATCAGCGCCCAGTTCCGGGCCCTGTGGCCGGAACTCTCCGTGACGAACGATTACTTCATCCGCACCACGGACGCCGACCACGTCCGGACCGTGCAGCGGATCCTCCAGAAGGTCTACGATGCGGGCGACATCTATTTCGGCAGCTACGAGGGCTACTACTGTGTCGGGTGCGAGCGCTTCTACATGGAAAAGGAACTGGTCGACGGCAAGTGCCCCGACCACCAGACCGCGCCCGAGTACCGCAAGGAGAGCAACTATTTCTTCCGGATGAGCAAATACCAGGACTGGCTGCTCGGTCACATCCAGGCGCACCCCGAGTTCATCCGGCCGGAGCGCTACCGCAACGAGGCCCTGGCCTTCCTCCGCGAACCCCTGGAGGACCTGTGCATCTCCCGCCCCAAATCGCGGTTGACCTGGGGCATCACCCTGCCCTTCGACGCCGACTACGTCACCTACGTCTGGTTCGACGCCCTGATCAACTACGTGACGGCGCTGGGCTACCCCGATTCGGCGCGCTTCGGAGAGTTCTGGCCCGTCGCCCAGCACCTGATCGCCAAGGACATCCTGAAGCCCCACGGGATCTACTGGCCGACGATGCTCAAGGCGGCCGGGATCGAGCCCTACCGGAACCTGAACGTCCACGGCTACTGGAACGTGGACGCGAGCAAGATGTCCAAAAGCCTGGGCAACGTCGTCAAGCCCCTCGATCTGAAGGACAAGTACGGGCTCGATCCGTTCCGCTACTTCCTGCTCCGGGACATGGTCTTCGGGCTCGATTCGAATTTCAGCGAGGAGGCCTTCGTCCAGCGGATCAACGCCGACCTCGCCAACGACCTGGGCAATCTTGTCAGCCGCACACTGACGATGGCGACCAAATTCCTGCCCGGCCAGGCGCCGGCCGTGACGGACGCCGCGGCGGAGGCGGCGCCCCTTCCGGAAACCGCCCGGAGGATCCTTTCCGAGGTGGAGGCGGACTTTGCCGAGCTGGGTCTGCACAAGGCCCTGATGGCGATCTGGGAGTTCATCAATGTCGCGAACAAGTACATCGTGGAGAACGAGCCCTGGACGCTGGCCAAGGAACCGGAGCGGCGGGGGCGGCTGGAGGCGGTGCTGTACAACGTCCTGGAGGCCCTGCGCGTGATCGCCGTCCTGATCGCCCCCTTCATGCCGTCCACGGCGGCGAAGATCCTCTCCCAGCTCGGCATCGAAGGCGGGACGCTGAATTTCGATTCGATCCGCCGCTGGGGCGGCCTGCCTGCCGGCAGCCGGCTCACGCGGGGCGAGGCCCTGTTCCCGCGGGTCGAATTCAAGAAGGAGGACGCACCGATGTCCGAAACAAAAGAAGAGGCGATCCCGGTCAAGCCGGAAATCGCCTATGAGGATTTTGCACGCATCGATCTGCGGGTGGCCACGATCCTTCAAGCCGAGACCGTCCCGAAGTCGAACAAGCTCGTCCGCCTGAAGATCGATCTCGGCGAGGAGCGGCAGATCGTGGCCGGCATCGCGAAGGATTACCTCCCGGAGACCCTGGTTGGGAAGAAGATTGTCGTCGTGGCCAATCTGAAACCCACCAAGCTGATGGGCGTCGAATCCCGCGGCATGCTCCTGGCGACGGATACGCCGGACGGCCTGACGCTGATCGGCTTCGACCGCGATCCGAAGACGGGCGCCCCGGTTCGTTAGGGGAGTCCTCCCGCGCCTCCCGTCTACGAGGCCGCCTTCGGATTTTCATTCTCGTCCGGGGAGATCCATAACCTGCCGAGCGGCAGCCCCCGGCGTTTTTTCAATTTGAATCCTGAAAAACCGTGAACGGGTTTCTTCAAACGGAATGCCCCGGGTGCGCGCCGGTCATCCCGGGGGCCGGGACGGGAACACGCAGTCGTTCACCCTGAATCAGACCGTTGCCGCGATCGCCAAGGTCTCCCTGGAGTCGGTCAACTACCCGGGGTATTACCTGAGGCATCGCGGCTTTCAATTCTACATCGAGACGGGCAGCGGCGATTTGTACAACCAGGACTGCACCTTCTCGGCCGTGGCGCCCCTGGCCCGATAGCCTGAATATCCGAAAGCGGTTCGGACGGGGCAGTTTTCAATCCGTTCTGGTTTTGACGGGCGGCAGGGGGGACGGGAAGGGCCAAACGGCGCCCGGGCCGGGGGAAGGGGGCTTCCCCGGCCCGGGTTTCGTGCGAGGGGTTCGTGTTTTCTCAGGCCAGCGCCTTCAGCAGTTTATCTGCCATGTCCGTTTTCTCCCAGGGATAATCGTCCATGAACAGGGTCTTGGGAATCCGCCGGTAGAGGTCGCCGTTCAGGAGGTCGAAGCGCTCGATCAGCCCCTGGGGCCTGAGATCGAACAGCTCCTCGACGACCTGGGCCAGGCGCTCGTCCGTCGCGCTGCCGCAGGTGCTGAAGGTGTTGATGTAGATGGAGAAGGGCCGCGCGATGCCGATCGCGTAGGAGAGCTGGACCGCGCACTTCTCGGCGATCCCGGCGGCGACGATGTTCTTCGCCACATAGCGGGCGCCGAAGGCGGCGGAGCAGTCCACCTTCTCCGGGGATTTGTTGACGACGGCGCCGCCGCCCAGCTGCGCCCCGGGGTAGCCCCCGTAGAACTGGACGACGAGCTTGCGCCCGGTCACGCCGGAGTCCGCGGCGCTGCACGAGTTGACGGCCTGCCACTCCCCGGTCGGGTTGAAGAGGAACTCCGTGTCCTTGTCCACCCAGTCCGCGAGACACCCGAAGGCGATCTCCTTCGCCCGGGCCTTGATCGCCTCGCGGCTCAGCCCGTTCACCTGGCGGTAATCCACCGCGTTGGACATCAGCACCTTGGCCAGCCGCCGGGGACCGCACACCTCGGTGTTGTACTCCACCGACACCTGCCCCTTGCCGTCGGGGGCGAAGATGGGATCGCCGCACGTCTCGAAGGTGCGCATCATGCGGCTGGACAGGACGTAGGGCAGCGGGAGGAGCTCCGGGGTTTCGTTGCAGGCGAATCCGTACATGATCCCCTGATCGCCGGCGCCGATCTCCTTGTCCTTGTTCAGATCGAGCGCGGTGCCCTGGTTGATGTCCGGGGACTGGGGGATGATCTCGTTGATGACCCGCATGGTCCGGCCGTCGAGGCCGACGGCCTCGTCATTGTATCCCAGGGACAGGACCGCCTCGCGGACGCATTTTTCGATATCGATCTTTTCGACCCGGGTGCGGACCTCGCCGCCGATCAGACAGAGGCTCTTCCCGAGAAAGACCTCCAGGCCGCAATGGGGCATGTTGGCAACGGTGAGCCCCAGTTTTTTCTCCTGATCAAGGATGAGGGCAATCACCTGGGCCGAAATCACGTCGGCCACGACGTCCGGATGCCCGACTTTAACGCTTTCCGATGAAATCTGCATGCAATTCTCCTTGGCTTGAAATAAAAAAACCTCTCGCAAGGAGAGGTTCATTCCAATTGTCGTTGCGACCTCATGGTTCCCTTGCGGGCTGGCTTTGGCACCTTGTGGATCAGGTTGCCGGGCGGTCACAGGGCCAGTACCCTCACGCCACTCTCCATAACTTTATGTCGGCGCGACCATACCACGGCCGCGCCAGATGTCAAGCATTATTTCTCCCCCGCTCAGTCCGTCTCCTTCTTCCCGCGGGAGCGCTCGGGCAGTTTTCCTTTCATCATGTCTCCGAAGGAACCGAACGATTCCTTTGACTTGGGAACATACTGCTGGTAATCGCCGCCCCGGTCGCCTTCTTCTCCCGTCGCTGCGGCATCGGCCGCCAGCGTGAGCGAGATGCGCTTCTGGGCCGTCTCCACCTTCTCCACCCGCACCTCGATGGTCTGGCCCTGGGTGAGGACCTCGTTGGGGTGGTTGATCCGCTTCCCCTTGCCGATCTTGGAGATGTGGACGAGGCCGTCGATTCCCGGCGCGAGGGTCACGAAGGCCCCGAATTTGGTCAGGCGGGCGATCACGCCGGTATGGACCGATCCCTCGGGGAAGGCGTTCTCCACCGTTTCCCAGGGATCGGGCAGGGCCGACTTCAGGCTCAGGGTGATGCGGTCGTTGGCCCAGTCCAGCCTCAGGAGGACGGCGTCGATCTCCTGGCCGACGGCGAGGACGTCCTGAACCTTCTCCACATGCCCCCAGCCGATCTCGGAGATGGGCAAAAGCCCCTGGATGCCGCCGATATCGACGAATGCCCCGAATTTCTGAAGGGAAACGACGGTTCCCCGCAGGGTCATCCCTTCGGACAGGGTGTCCTTCAGGGCCTCCTTGCGCTGGCGGTCCTCCTCCTCGAGAATCGACCGCCTCGATACGATGATGTTGCGGCCGCGCGACCCGTATTCCACCACCCGGAAGGTGCGGGTCTTGCCGACGGGGCTCTCCGTCTGGGGCTGGCGCGGCATGCCCATCTGGGAGTGCGGGCAGAACGCCCGGAGCGATCCCCCGATGCGGACCTCGTAGCCGCCCTTGACCTCCTTCTCCACGACGCCTTCCACGGGGATCCCGCTCTTCCAGGCGTCCTCGATGTAGGAACGGGCGGCTTCCCCGCCGCTCACCTTCGTGGTGAACAGCTTCTCGTTGCGCTTGGCCGATAGAAAATAGGCCCGGATCGTATCGCCCTCCTGCACGGTGAGGTTTCCCTCGGCGTCGAGCAGTTCCGACCGGTCCAGATACCCTTCGCTCTTGCCCCCCAAATCGAGAAATATCCATTCCGAGGTGATCTTGACGATCGTCACCTCCACCCGCTCGCCCGGCCGGAGTCGGCCGCGATCGGGAGAGGTTTCCGCCAGGAGTTCGGCAAAACTTTTTTCTTCTTCCGGTTCCGCGTTGATCTGCTGTTGTTTCTCTTCGTCCATAACCTTGCTTATCCCATACCCTTTCCGAAATATAGATCTTTCGATCCAACGAACGCGCCGGGATTGCCCCGGGCACTCGGACATCCTCAGTCCATGTGGACGGCCAGCCGGACCGTTTCGCCGGCCGGGTCGGTCCAGGCGACGCGGCGCCGCCGGTGCGCGGGAACGGGCCGAAACAGGTTTCCCGTCAAGCGCACCATGCCGCCGGAACCCCCGGCGGAACGTCGACGGGCCGGAGGGTCCGGTCCAGGAGGGCCCGGGTGTCCGTCACCCGCAATTTTCCGAACAGGAAGGCGAACTGCCGCTCCAGCTCCTCCCCGAGGGCCTGACGCACCGCGTCCGGCAGTTCCCACAGTTCCTGCTTGAACGGACCGAAGCCCTTCTTGCGCGTCTTGTAGAAAAACTGCTCGTCCGTATCCGTTTCCTTGCGCTCGGAGGCCAGCTCCGCCTTCAGATAGCCGTAGATGCGGTCCCTGAGCGCGTCGGGAAAGTGCCGGCTGTCGTACAGGATGTTCTGAAATCCCGTGGCCAGGTGGATCTCCGCCGTCCCCACCGCCGGGAAGCGGTCGAACGCCTCGTCCGGCAGGGTGGAGGCGCCGTGCTGAACCGCCCCGGCCAGGCCGTACTCGCCTCGGGCCGCCCGGGAGAGTTCCGCCAGCGTGTCGAAATCGATCTTGACCTTGGCGACGCTGCCGTCCGCCAGGGGAACGCCCCCGTGCGTCGTGCCGGTCTGGACGCTGATCTTGCTGATGCCCGCGAGATCCGCCCCGGCTTCCCGCAGGACCGACCGATACCCGTCCATGAAGGCGCGCAGCTCTTCCACGGTGCTGTTCTTCCCGCCCACCTCGCCGATTTCCCCGCCCACCGAGATCGTGATCCCCGCCGGCTCGAGATCCCGGATCATCGTCGTCAGTTCCGCGGCCAGCGTGTAGTTCGTCTCCTGCTGTCGCGCCGGGGTCGGCCGGGACAGGTCGACGAGCGTCGAGGTGTCGATGTCGATGTTGTAGAATCCGCCCTCGATGGCCTCCCAGATGAGATCCTTGACGGCGCGGACCTCCGCGGCCGGAGCCTGCGCGTATTTTTTCGCGTTGACCTGGAAGTGGTCCCCCTGGAGAAAGAGCGGCCCCCGATAGCCCGTCCGGATGGCGGCGGCGGTGACGGCGGCCGCATACTCCTCCGGCCGCTGCCGCGTGTAGTCGATCTCGGAGCGGGCGATCTCGAAGAGGACGGGTCCGACCCGTCCCGCGAGCGCGGCCCTCAGGACCGCCTGGGCGACATCGAACGTGAGGGCGCGGATGTTGATCGCCGGCACGGTGAAGCCCGAAACCGCTTCGCGCCCCATGGCCTCGTACAGGGGCTGGATCGACGACGGGAAGATCCCGAGGGCGGCCCCGGCCCGCCGGATCAGCCAGCGGGCGGCCTGCCGGACGGCGGCGTCGGCCCCGAAAACGGCGGTATGGACCAGCCGGACGATCTCCGTGTCCCGCAGACGTCGCTCGTCCAGGACCCGGACCTCGCCCGCTTCGATCGCCAGGCTGTACCGCATGCCCTCCTTCAGGGCGGCCACATGGTCATCCCTCATGAACGACAACCTCAAACAGGCGGCGTTCCGAAGAAAGCCCGGACTTCCCGGGCCCGTCTGCCCCCGGCCCCCGGCCCCCGGCCTTTCTCCCTTTGCTTAACGCCCGTTTTTTGCATTCAGATATTCCTTCGCCCGGTCGACCTCGAACCGGCTGCCGATGTAGACGGGCGAGCGCTGCTCCAGATCCTGGACCGGGATAGCGAGAATGTCCGTCGTTCCGTCGGTGGCGGCGCCGCCGGCCTGCTCCATGATGAAGGCCATGGGCTGGAGTTCGAACAGGAGCCGGAGCTTCCCCTTCGGGCTGTTCCGCAGCCCCGGATAGGCGAAGACGCCCCCCCGCTTGATGAGGATCTGGTTGATGTCCGGAACGAAGCCCCCGCTGTACCGCAGCTTGTACCCTTCGGCCTCGAGGGACTCCACGAAGCTCAGGTGCTCCGGAGACCAGTCCTTCCTCAATCCGCCCAGGCTGTAGATCGACCCCTTCTCCTTCAGGCGGATGTTCTCCTCCGACAGGACGTATTCCCCCTCCCGGTTGAGCACGAACTCATGGGTCCCCTTGCCGGCGGAATAGACCATCGTGATGAGCGGTCCGTAGGTGATGTAGAGGGCGGCGACCATGGACTGCTTGCCGGCGCAGAACATCGATTCCCGGTGGATGCCGATGATCGTGCCGATCGACAGATTCGTATCGACGAGCGACGATCCGTCGAGCGGGTCCGCCGTGACGAAGTACTTCTCGTTTCCGTGACCGATCGGAACGACGGCGTTCTGTTCCTCCGACGCGTACTCCCGGACGAAGCCGGAAAACTGAAGCTGGTTTTTCAGAATCTCGTCGGAGCTGCGGTCCAGGGCGAGCTGGTCCTCGTCGTACATGTTCCGGAAGCCGGCGAGCTTCCGGTTGGATTCGTGAATCTTGGCGGAGATATACTTGCCCGTGACGGCGATCTGCCAGATCAACCGCCTCAGTTCCGTTTCCACGCCGGCCATCCACATGTGGCGTCTCAGATCGACGCAGAATTTCGTGTAGTCGGAAAGGCCCTCGCCCATACCGTGTTTCCTTCGTTTCCGTGCAGACCGCCTTTGGCGGCCTGAATCCACAGGAAAAATGCGGCTGTTTACTAACAGGTTGTGGCCCGTTTGACAAGCAGATTTTACGGGTTGCCCCCTTGACAGGCTCACCGGTTCGCGATACGGCATCATCCTGAGAACAGGGGGGAGGCGCGTATGGAGCGGAGTCTTGCAGGGGTGCGGGCCCTGGTGACGGGGGCGGGCGGCGGCATCGGGCGGGCCATTGCGGTCCGGCTCGCGGCCGGGGGATGCCGGGTGGCGGTGGCGGACATCCGGACGGACGGGAACGAACAGACCGCCGCCCTGATCCGTCAGGCCGGCGGCGAGGCCCTGGCCCTGACCGTGGACATGGCAAGGCGGGTGTCATCGGCCTGACCCGCGCCAACGCCATCGAACTGGCCCGCTTCGGCGTCACCGTAAACGCCCTGTGCCCCGGTCCGATCCAGACGGATATGCTGGCCCCCTTGATCGCCGACCCGAAATACCGGGAAAAGACGATCCGGGGCATCCCCATGCGCCGCCTCGGCGTTCCGGAGGACGTGGCCGGCGTCGTGGCGTTTCTCGCCTCGGACGAGGCCTCGTTCATCACGGGCAACACGATCGTCATCGACGGCGGGATGACGGTCAAGGCCCTGTAACGCGCACCCGCCTTCCGTCGCCTCGATCTTCCGGACCCGGCCCCGTTCGTCATGACCGGGGTGAGGGGCGCGGCGCACAGGGGCCGCTGCCCGCCAGGCCTCAGATGAGGTCCGTCCATCCGAAGCGATGGTCGTCTGCGCGCTGGTTTTCCAGCATGCGCGCTTCGATCCCCCCTCGAACCTCCTCGAATGTCCGCTCATCCATCTCCGGGGCAACGGCCCGGGGACCGTCCCACCGGATCACGATCTTGCTGAAGGGTTTGGGCACCAGGCAGCGGTCCCAGCTCTTGAGGACCCACGCCCGGCTCATGGAGATGTAAACGGGGACGACGGGAACGCCCGACTTTCTCGCCAGGGCGATCAGCCCTGGTTTCACCACGCCCCGGGGGCCCTTCGGACCGTCCAGGACGTGCACGGCGAAGGCGTGGTCCCTCAGATCCCCGACCATTGCGGTCAGGGCCTCCTTCCCGTGCAGCGTGGAGGAACCCCGCACGGGCCGAAACTTCATCCGTCGGTAGACGTCGGCAATCAGGTCGCCGTCGCGGCTGGCGCTGATCATGACGGACGGTTCGAATTGGGCGAAACGGTCCGCGTAGCCGACCGAGGCGATGATCCGCTGATGCCAGATGGCGGCAATCGCCTTGTTCCCACTCTTTAGATACCGCACCAACTCGTCTTCGTTGACGGATTCGATCCGGATGGTGAGAAAGTACAGGCGGGTGATGGCGTAGGCGATACTCAGCAGGTTGTGCCGCAGCGCATACTCGGACAGGGTTTTCATGGACGCGGAAAACCATTTAAACGATCCGGCGCCTTTTGCCTGCTGTCTCGTCGCCTTCATGTCAGCTCCCAATCCGTTTTCATTCCGGGGGGCTTCGGATCCCTCATGCCCCCCCGCCGAGGACCCTGTAGAGGGTGACCCGGTTGGCCAGGACGGCATGGATCAGGGCGATCAGCCCCTGCTGCGCCGCGTAGAGCGAGCGCTGCGCATCGAGGACGGCCAGATAGCTGTCCACGCCCCGGTCGTAGCGCGCCTGGGACAGGCGGTAGGTTTCCGCGACCGCCTCGACCAGGGAGCGCTGCGCCGCGATCTGCCGGTTCACCGTGCCCGCCGTGGCCAGGGCGTCCGCCACTTCCCGGAAGGCCGCCTGGATCGCTTTCTCGTACTGGGCCACAGCGATGTCCTTCTCCACTTGGGTGACCGTGTAGGCCGACCATGTGCGGGCGTCGAAGATCGGCATCACGATCTGCGGGGCGAAGCTCCACGCGCCCGAGCCGGATTTGAAGAGGCCGGACAGGTCGGCGCTGGCGGTTCCCAGGGCCGCTGTCAGGGAGATGCGGGGGAAGAAGGCCGCCCGGGCGGCGCCGATGTTGGCATGGGCCGCCTTGAGGCGATGCTCCGCCGCCAGGATGTCCGGGCGGGACAGGAGGGTCTCCGAAGCCAGTCCGGGGGACACCTCCCGGGGCGGACGGACGCCGTCCAGGTCCACGGGCAGGAGCGCCGGCGGGATCGGGGCGCCCACCAGCAGGTCTAGAAAGTTCTCATCCTGTGCGACCCATTGCGTGTAGCGGGCAACGTCCCCCCGGGCGACCTCCACCTGGCTCTGAGCCCGGCGGAGGTCCAGATCGGACACCAGGCCGACATCGCGCCGCTTCCGGATCAGGGCGTAGGAGGCCTCCTGTGCCTCCAGGGTGGAGGCCACGAGTTTGAGGGTTTCCCGGTCCGCGGCGAGCACCAGGTATGCCTGCGCGACCGTGGCCACGAGCACGATCTCGGCGCCGCGGCGGGCCTGATTCGTGGCCAGGTATTCTTCGAGCGCCTGGTCCTTCAGGCTGCGGATGCGGCCGAAGAAATCGATCTCCCAGGAAGCGACGCCAAGATTGACATCGTACCGTTCGGCGGTGTAGGCGTGCCCGCTCGCCGAAAGATCGGCGGGTGTGCGGGCTTTCGCCCAGCTTCCGGCGGCGTGGACCGCGGGCAGGAGTTCGGCCCGCTGGATGCCGTAGTACGCCCTCGCCCGGTCGACGTTCAGGACCGCCAGGCGCAGGTCGCGGTTGTTGTTAAGGGCCGTCTCGATCACCTTCTGAAGGCGCTCATCCGGCAGGAACTCCCGCCAGACCGGCATGGACGCCTGTGTTGCCGCCGCATCGGCCTCCCCTCCCGGGTAGGCCGCCCCGGTCGGCCATTGGGCCGGCACCGGCGAGGCCGGACGTTCATAGGGAGGGGCGAGCGTGCACCCGCCAAACACGATGGCGACGGCAACCCATAGCAGGAACAGGATTCGATTCATCTCATTCAACCTCTGACGGTCCCGCGGTTTCCGCCCCGGCCGCCGGCCGCCGCTGGCGTTTGCCGAAGATCCGTTCGATCAACACATAGAAGAGGGGCGCGAAAAGAAGCACGAGGACGGTGGCGGTGATCATGCCCCCCAGCACGCCGGTTCCGATGGCGTTCTGGGCGCCTGCGCCTGCGCCCGTCGTGAAGGTCAGGGGCAGGATGCCGAAACCGAAGGCGAGCGAGGTCATGACGATCGGACGAAACCGGAGCTTCACGCCCTCCAGGGTCGCCTCGATCAGTCCCATCCCCTTTTCCAGCCCCCCTTTGGCGAACTGGACGATCAGGATGGCGTTCTTGGTGGTGAGCCCCAGCGTGGTGAGCAGGGCGATCTGAAAATAGACGTCGTTGGCCATGCCCCGCAGACTCGACGCGATGACGCCGCCGATAACACCCAGAGGGAGGACCAGCAAAATGGCAATGGGAATGGCCCAACTTTCATAGAGCGCCGCCAGGCACAGGAAGATAACGAAAATGGAAAATGCATATAGCAGAGGAGCCTGGGAACTCGACATCCGTTCCTGGTAGGAAAGCCCGGTCCAGTCAAAACCGAACCCTTTGGGCAACCGCGCAACCGCTTCTTCCATGGCCTGCATGGCTTCTCCCGTACTCCTTCCCGGCGCCGGTTCTCCCCAGATATTAATGGAAGGAAACCCGTTAAAACGATTCAACTGGGGAGCACCCGAAGTCCAGTGGCCGGAAGCAAAGGAAGAAAAGGGGACCATCTTTCCCTGGGTATTACGGACATAGATTTTCTCCAGATCCTTGGGCAACATCCGGTAAGGCGCATCCGCCTGGATATAGACCTTTTTCACCCGGCCGCCCTGAGTGAAGTCGTTGACATAGTCGCTGCCGAAGGCCGCCGAAAGCGTGGTATTAATGGAAGCAATGGGAACCCCCAGAGCGCCGGCCTTTTCCCAATTCACGTCGATGCGGTATTCCGGAACATCATCCCTGCTGTTGGGCCGGACTTTG
>DDXV01000008.1:0-224 GCA_002347815.1 Syntrophaceae bacterium UBA2251 | reverse complement strand
TGTGACCGTCCGGAAAAACTGAACCCGGTGAGGGAAAACACAGATTCCATGGCATCTGTTTCATTTTCATTAAAATAGTCCCCAATTTTTTTGGAAACCTCCAGGGTCTGTTCCATTGTTGAGCTTGCCGGCATCATCACCTGGACCATTACTGAACCCTGATCTTCATCCGGAAGGTAGGCGGTGGGCATGCGCAGAAAAAGGACCGCCATGACCACGATGAT
>DDXV01000078.1 GCA_002347815.1 Syntrophaceae bacterium UBA2251 | reverse complement strand
AGATCATTTGTTAGTGACAGGGATATTATTTAAAGGATTTCGGTGGGTATGATAAGCCAAAGAGGGGACTGGCCTTAATTTCCAATCGCTCCATCACGATATTCTTCTTTTTCTCGCCGAGAGACGGCTTATCGGGGTTGGGGCGGAGCAATTTTCTTCATCAGCCAGGCCATATTTTGACCGAGTGTTTTCATGGTTCGCAATCCTTCCTGATCTTCCAAGACCTCGCCGATGTTCATGCCCACGCCTAAACTCCAATATGACGACCCCGGCATAACCATCTGCATATAGTGTAAAAACAGGTTCATACTGGAGAAGGCAGGAATGGACCCGGCGCGTCGCACGGCAACGACGGCGGCTCCGGCCTTGTGTTTGAGCATATAGTTATTGGCCGTCGCGACCATCCCGCAGCGTTCAATGAATGCCCGCATATTGGCGCTCACGTCCGAGAAGTACGTGGGCGATCCCAGGAGAATGCCGTCGGCAAGAAACATTCGATCCAGAATATCATTGAGCATGTCTTTTTTCTGCACGCAGTGCCTGTCCTGTGTTTCAAAACATTTGAAACAGGCGCGGCAGCCGGCGAGCGTTTTTCCCGCAAGCTGAATCAGGTCCGTTTCCATCCCCTCGGCCCGCAATACGTCCAGAACGGTGTTAAGCAGGATTGCCGTATTGCCGTCTTTGCGCGCACTGGCGTTTAAAGCCACAACCTTCATCTTCCCCCTCCCTGAAAGCGAATGTCGTCCCGCATCTTGTGGCGGGAAAGTTTATTGTCGGCGCTTATTCCTCATCCTCTTGACAACGATAACCTTACGGCTTATCCGGCTCAGGCGCCTAGGAATGGGTAAGGCCCTTGGCAAGGCTCCTCGGAATCAGATGAGTCAGTTCCCCAACCGTCCAGGCGCCGTCCTTAAAGATGCTTGAAACGATTTCGGGCTCTGAATACAGCCCGATTTCGCCTCCGCTGATATAGAATGTCCGTCCATTGATGTTCCCGGCCGCATCGGTTGCCAAATAGGCAACGAGCGGCGCCACGTAATCGGGACGGATCGTGTCCAGGGCCGCCGATATTTGATCGTTGGACATTTCGTTCAACTGCACGCCAAAATTCAGCCCGAGGCTTCCGTCAGCCGCTACTTCGGCCTTTCTCTTGAAGCCCTCAATCAATCCCGGTGAGAAGAGGAGCCTCGTGGAAGCGAGAGGGCGGATGCAGTTGACCGTGACCCCATACTTGGCCATGTCCATGGCTACCGTGCGGGTGAGCCCCACGATCCCTTCCTTGGCGGCACTATAGTTGGCCTGCCCAAGGTTTCCCAAGCCGGATTGAGAAGACGTATTGATGATTCGGCCGCTCCTCTGTTTGCGAAAATACTCGCAGGCATGCCGGGTGCAGTAAAAATGACCGTAAAGATGCACTTTCTGAACGATGTCCCATTCGTCCTCCGTCATGTTGAACACCATGCGGTCACGCAGTATCCCGGCATTGTTGATCAGAATATCGATCCTGCCGAAGGAATCCAGGGCCGTCCTTATGATCTTGTCAGCACCATCCCAGGTGGCCACCGAATCATAATTGGCCACGGCCTTGCCTCCCGCCTTCGTGATTTCGGCAACAACTTCGTCGGCCGGCGACTTGTTGCCGCCGCTACCGTCAGTGCCGCCGCCGAGATCATTGACGACCACTTGAGCCCCTTCCGAAGCAAAGAGAAGCGCTTCGGCTCTCCCCAATCCCCTCCCGGAGCCGGTAATGACAGCAACCTTCCCATCAAAAACGCCCATGGACAGATCCCCTCTTCTTTTCTCCGATACTGGATGCTCAATTGACGCTCCTGCCTTTCCCTTCCCAGTATGGGGCTCTCAGCGCTTTCTTGTCTATCTTTCCGATCGAGGTCGCGGGGATCTGATCCGTGAAGATGACCTTTTTGGGCTGCTCGTATTTGTTCAGCTTGCCCTTGCAGAAGCTCAGGATCTCCTCCTCGCTCAGCTCTCCATCCGAAATGACGACGGCCGTCACGCTTTCACCCCACTTTTCGTCCGGAATGCCGATGACGGCCACCTGTTTGACCTTGGGGTGCTTGGAAATGACGTTTTCGACTGAAGAACAATAAACATTGAAGCCGCCGGTGATGATCATGTCCTTCTTCCGGTCGACGATGTAGACGTAGCCATCCTCGTCCATCTTGCCCATATCGCCCGAGCGCAGCCAGCTGCCGCGCATGACTTCGGCGGTCATTTCCGGGTGATTGAGGTATCCTTTCATGATAAACGGCGCATGAACGAGGATCTCGCCGACTTCCCCTGGAGGCAGGACCTTCCCGTTATCATCCGTGATCCTTACATCCACCATCTGGCAGGGCTTGCCGCAGCTCGACAGAATCTTCGGATTCTTCAATGCCCTGACATGATCGTCAATGCTGAGCACCGTAACGGCCTGGGGGCATTCCGTCAGGCCATAGAGCTGAAGGAGGATCGGCCCGAACGTCTCCATCGCTTCCACGAGGCGTCCTTCGGCAATGGGCGCTGCGCCATAGATAATCATTCTCAGGGAGCTCATGTCGTAATTGCCCGCCTTCAGGACATCGAGCAGGATGTAGATGATCGTCGGCACCAGAAACATCACGGTGACCTTTTCCTTTTGGATCAGGTCAAGCAGGCGGAAAAGATCGGGGCGCTTTTCAATGATGAAGCTCACCCCGTTTACACAGCCGAGGTACATGATGGCTCCGGCTGCATGGGCAAGGGGCGTCATCAACATGATCTTGTCGGAAGGGAGGAGGTTGAATCCGAGAGATTGGGCCAACAGCAGGTAGTAGAAGCTTGCCTGGGAGTGGATGACCCCCTTGGGGTTCCCGGTTGTGCCGCCCGTATACACGATCACGGCATCATCATCCGGGCTGGCGGTCTGTGGGGGATTCTCGTCAGTGTAGCCGTTGACCAATTCCTCCCAGGCGATGATGTTGTCCCGTGTTTTACCGCCAACAGTGACAATGGTTTTCAGGTTTGGGAGTTCATCCTTCATTCGGAGGACTCTTTCCTCAACAGATGTGTCCGCAAAAATCATCTTGACGTTTGCGTCGTTCAGGATGAATTGCAGATCCTTATCGCCCACGAGCATGTTGATCCCCACGACGGTTGCCCCAGACTTGAAAACACCGAACGTGGTATAGATAATCTCCAGACTGTTGGGTATCGCGACGGCAATGCGGTCTCCGGGACCAAACCCGCGCGCCTGGATGCCGTTTGCGATGCGGTTGGAGTTCAGGTGAACGTCCTGGTAGGTGCATTCGACGTCCTCGATTTTGGCGAACAATTTGCTGCTGAATTTCCGGAGTGTGCTGGCCATGAGAAACTGAGTGGTCACGGTTGCATGCGTCATTTCAATTCATCCTCCTTTTGAGTTGCCATGAATTCCTGAACATCACGCCGCCTGAAGTCATCGCACTTCATCAAATTCAGAGTCTTTTGATAATTGCCCCTTCAATCCACTTCATGTATGAACACTTGTTATTTCTTCAGCTCCTCTTCCTGAAGGACGCGTCTCAGCACCTTCCCGATAAGAGACTTGGGCAGGGAATCGCGGAACTCGATGTGCTTCGGCACCTTGTAGGCCGTCAATCGCTCCTTGCAAAAGGCCTGGAGTTCCTCAGCCGTGCACGGCTGATCGGGTCGCAGCACGACCCAGGCCTTGACCGCCTCTCCCCGCGCGGCATCCTTGACGCCGGCCACGCCCACTTCCAGAACCGCCGGATGCTTGGTGATGACCTCCTCCACTTCCACCGGGAAAACCTGGTGACCGCCGGGCTTGATCAATTCTTTCTTGCGCGAGGTGATAAACAGGTAGCCGTCGGAGTCGAGATGTCCGACGTCTCCGGTGTACAGCCAACCATCGCGAAGCATCTCCGCGGTGGCCCCGGGGTTGTTCCAGTATCCCTGCATCAAGTGCGGCGCCCGGGCGATAATCTCGCCCGTCTCGCCAATGGCCATTTCCTTTCCCCCCGTTTCGATATCGACGATCCTGACTTCGACGTCGGGGGTGGGCAGTCCAACCGCCCCTTCCTTCCATTTCCCCAGGATGGGGCCCATGGCGATGATGCCCGACTCCGTGAGGCCGTACGCCTCGACGAGTTTCCCGCCGGTCAGCGCCTCCCAACTCTTCTTGGTCTCCGGCAGCAGGGGGGCGGCCGCGGCAACGCACATTTTCATGGACCTGAAATCGATCTTGCCCGATTTCACCTCCGGGTGATTCATGAGGCCGATAAACAAGGTGGCAATGCCCGGAAAAAACTTGGGCCGGGTGGTCCTGATCGTCGCGAGCAGGTCGGGAACGTCGCGGGGATTGGGAACCAGCACAATGGGCACCCGGGCATTCAGCAGGGTCGAGAACAGGATGATATTCCCGTAGATGTGGAAGAGCGGCATCAGCAGAATGGTCACATCCTCCCAGTCCACGAGCAGCTTTCCAAACCAGGCGCGTGTCTGCATCCCGTTCATCAGGATGCAGCCGTGGGAGAGCATGACCCCTTTGGGGATGCCTGTGGTGCCCCCGCTGAACAGGATCAGACCGGTCTCATCAAATCCGAGCTTGACGTTGGGCACCGGCGAGCCGGCGTACTGCCGGATGATGTCCTGAAGCCACAGGTCGCCCGCCTGAAGTTCCACGTAATGGCCCTGCTTCTTTTCCATCAGCAGTCCGAACATCAGGCGTTTGAACGGCGTCAGGTATTCCTTCACCCCCGTTGCAATCACCGTCTTGACGCGGGTTTTGGACTGGATGTTCTTGATCTGGCCGTAAAACGGGGTCATGACAACGGCCATCTCCGCACCGCAATCCTTCAGGGTGTGCACAAGCTCGGATTCGCTGAACAGGGGATTGACCGGCACGGCGACGCCGCCCGCCTTCCACACGGCAACCTGGCAGATGATCATCTGGGGGATGTTGGGCATGAGCAGTGCCACGCGATCGCCCTTTTTGACGCCGAGACCGGCGAGCGCCCGCGCCACATCCTCGACGTACGTCTGAAACCGGGCATACGTGATGACATTCCCCTTGAACCACATCATCGTGTGACCGGGCCGCTGTCTGGCGGTTTCGGCCACGACGTCCAACAGGGTCTTGTCCGGATAGGGCGCAAGGGTGTGCGGCACCCCCGCATCGTAGTTCCTGAACCAGGGATAGTCAGCCAAATCGCACCTCCTCAGTTACGGGTTATCGGTGACCGGTCTTCAAGGATGAACGTTTGTCGTCTTGGTGATTGAAATCGGTTGACGATAAAGGAACGATCGGGAACCCGCTTGCCCCTATTCTGCGCTGCTTGGCTTCCTTGGAATCCCCCGCTGGTACTCGTGCCTGGGAAAACCGGCGATCAAGAGGCGACCCCCGGATGGATAGGGACGACGCTTCCCCTATTCATTCCCTCTGGGCGGTAAGGCCGTCTGACTCATGGTGGAACCAGTATAAGAAACAATCATTCGTGTCAAGATAATCCGGGCCGCAAATTGTCGGATGCCCTGCCTGCTTTCAAAAGAAAATGTGTGTATTGTGAATTGAAAGAAGTCCGACCGTAAGTAATCCCAACCGCTCTCATTCAGGAAAGATGCATCGACCGGATCAACCACCAGGTTGATGCAGGACGCCGCACTTCTTTTGACTAACACCCAACGCCCGACGCCCGGTGCCTACAGCCCCAGATAGGACTTCTGAACGGCCTCGTTTTGCAGGAGCGCCGCCGCCGGACCGCTCAGGGTGATGCCGGCCGTTCTCCATCACGTAGGCCCGGTGAGCGACCTGGAGGGCCATGTGGGCGTTCTGTTCGACGAGAAAGATCGTGGTCGCGTTCGGATCAGGGATCAGGACTTGCGCTTGAAGAAGATCCGCACGGGGACCTGGTCGAAGCCGAAGGCGCTCCGCACCTGGTTGGTCAGGTAGCGCTCGTAGGAGAAGTGCATCCCCTTCGGCTCCTTGACGAAGAAGATGAAGGTCGGGGGCTTGACGCCCACCTGCGTCAGGTAGCTGACGGCGTTGTCGTGGTTCCGGTAGCGGGGGGGCGGGTGGGCGGCGATGAAGTCCCGCGCCTGCCGGTTCAGCTCGGCCGTCGCGATCCGCCGCGTGTACTGGTCGTAGACCCCCTCGATGATCTCCAGGATCTTGCGGACCCGCTGGCCGGTCAGGGCCGAGATGAACACGATGGGCGCGAACTCGAGGAACTTGAGCTTGTCCCGGATGTCGGCCACAAAGGCGCCGACCGTGGCGTCGTCCTTGTCCACGGCGTCCCATTTGTTGACGCACAGGATGACGGCGCTCCCCTTCTCGACGGCGAGCCCCGCGATCTTGACGTCCTGCTCCGTGACGCCCTCCACGGCGTCGACGAGCAGGAGGGCGATGTCGCTCCGGTCGATGGCCTTCATGGCCTGCACGATGGTGTACTTCTCCAGGGTCACGCTGATCCGGCTCTTGCGGCGAATGCCGGCCGTGTCGATGAAGAGGTAGTCGCGGCGGTTGTAGCGGAACGGGGTGTCGATGGGATCGCGGGTCGTGCCCGGGGTGGGGTTGGCGATGGTCCGCTCGTACCCCAGGATGCGGTTGATGAGGGACGATTTGCCCACGTTGGGCCGGCCGATGACGGCGATGCGGCGGGGTTCGTCCCCGGGGTCGTCCTCCGCCTCCGCCTCCGCGGGCGGGAGATGCTCGATGACGCGGTCCAGCAGCTCGGCCACCCCGAGGCCGTGCTGCGCCGAGACGGGATGGATCTCCTCTACCCCCAGGCGGTAGAATTCGTAGGCCAGGTCTTCGTGCCGGGCGCCGTCGATCTTGTTGACGACGAAGAAGACGGGCTTGTCCAGCCCCCGGAGCGTCCGGGCGATGTCGATGTCCGCGGGCGCAAGCCCCGTTCGGCCGTCCATGAGGAAGAGGAGGACATCCGCCTCCTCGATGGCGAGGAGCGTCTGCTCCCGCATCTGGATGAGGATGCGCTCGTCCGCCGCCGGCTCGAACCCCCCCGTGTCGATGACCGTGAAACGCCGGTCCCGCCAGTGGCCGTCGGCGTAATTCCGGTCCCGGGTGGCCCCCGGCTGATCGATGACGATGGCCTTCTTCCGGTCCGTCAGGCGGTTGAACAGGGTCGATTTCCCCACGTTCGGCCGGCCGATGATGGCGATGAGCGGTTTCAAGCGGCGTCCCTTTCTCCGATGGTTTGTCCAAATGTCCCGGGAATCTGATCCCGCCGGCGCGCGTTTCGTCTCTGCCGCGCCCGGAGGAGGCGCAGGGTCAAAAAAGGTCCGGCGCGCAGAAAGATGCCGATTCCCGGATCGTGTACACGCTTCTTGTCACAGATTGCCGGAAAGATCAATCTTCCCGACGCCGCTCCGGCGCCCGCGCACGGCGCTTTAAGCGGGGAAGGGGGGCCAATTGTCTTGACACCGCTTCGCGATTTCCGATAGAACACATGGAAAGAAAGACCCAAGGAGGGCTCATGAATTCAAAAACATTTTTCCACCAGACGACGCCTCCGCGCCCGCCGGGGCAGGGCCGCGCGTTTGTGGCGATCCTCGCCGGATTCGTGGCGCTCACGCTCCTCTGGCAGGCGGCCGACCTGATCACGGACTGGTACTGGTTCCAGGAGGTCGGCTACGAGCGGGTGTTTCTCGTCACCCTGACGACGCAGATCAAGACGGCCCTCCTCTTCGCGGCGGTCTTCTTCGCCCTCTTCTTCGGGAACCTCTCCCTGGCGCGCGCCCTGTCCCGAAAGCCCTTTTTCGAGGTGCGGGAGGGAACGATCGTCCTGCCCCCGTGGAAAATGGGCGACCGGGCCATCGGGGGCCTGATCCTGTTGGCCTCCCTGCTGTTTTCCGTCTTCGCCGCGCTTCAGGGCGCCGTCCGCTGGGAAAGCGTGCTGCGCTTCCTCAACGCCACCCCGTTCGGGACCCCGGATCCCCTGTTCAAGCGGGACATCGGCTTTTACGTCTTCCAGCTCCCCCTGCTCAACGACCTCTATGGCTGGCTCATGGGCGTTCTGATCTTCACCCTTCTGTCCACGCTCCTCGTCTACCTCCTGCGGCGTGCCTTCGTGTTCATGCCGCCGAGGACCGTTCAGGTCTCCCCCGCCGCGCGGGCACACCTGGTGGCGCTGGTGGCGGCGCTCTTTTTCCTGGGCGTCTTCGGATTCTGGCTGGGCCTCAGCAACCTCCTGTTCGAAAAGCGGGGCGTCGTCTCCGGGCCCGGCTACACGGACGTCACGACCCAGGTGTGGGTCCTCAAGGCGCTGATGGGGGTCGCCGCGCTGACAGGGGCGGCCTTGGTCGCCTCCCTGTTCCGCCGCGACTGGCGCATCCCCGCGGCGGCGGTCCTCGTGTTTTTCGTCTGCATCGTCGTCGGCCGGGGGATGTACCCCGCCTTCGTGCAGAAGTTCAAGGTCGTGCCCAACGAGATTGTCCTGGAGAAGCCCTATCTGGAGTGGAACATCCACTATACGCGCCTGGCCTACAATCTCGAGAATATGGAGGATCGCGACTTCCCGGCGGAGGAGGCGCTCACGGCGGCCGACCTCAGGCGCAACGACCTCACGATCAAGAACATCCGCCTCTGGAACCACGCTCCCCTGCTCAAGACCTACAGCCAGATTCAGGAGATCCGCACCTACTACAAGTTCAAGGACGTGGACAACGACCGGTACATGGTCAACGGGGAGTACCGGCAGGTCATGCTCTCCCCGCGCGAGCTGTCGTACGACGCGCTGCCGTCGCGCTCGTGGGTCAACGAGCACCTCGTGTACACGCACGGCTACGGCGCCGTGATGGGCCCCGTGAACCGCATCACCCGGGAAGGCCTCCCGGAGTTCTTCATCAAGGACATCCCCCCCGTCGCCACGACGAACGTCCGCGTCACCCGCCCGGAAATCTACTATGACGAGACGTCCAACGAATACGTCTTCGTCAAGACCAAACGGCCCGAGTTCGACTATCCCGTGGGCGACCAGAACGTCTATGCCCGTTACGAGGGGAAGGGCGGCGTGCCGCTCAATTTCTGGCGCAAGGTCCTGTACGCCATGCGCTTCGGTTCTTTGACGATCCTCCTGTCGGACGACATTCCCGCCGGCAGCCGCGTGATGTACCATCGCAGCATCCGCGAACGCGTGAGCCGCGTCGCCCCCTTCGCCCGATTCGATGCCGACCCCTATCTCGTCATCACGCCGCAGGGGCGTATCGTCTGGTTCGTCGACGGCTACACCCTGACGGACCGGATCCCCTATTCCGAACCGATCCCCCGCCTGGGGAACTACATCCGCAACTCCCTGAAGGCGGTCGTCGACGCCTATGACGGGACCGTGCAGCTCTACATCGCCGACGGCGCCGATCCGATCATGAAGACTTACGCCCGGATTTTTCCGGGGATCTTCCGCCCGCTCTCGGAGATGCCGGCGGATCTCCAGCCCCACGTGCGCTATCCCCAGGGAATGCTCTCCATCCAGGCCCGAATGTACCGCACCTACCACATGCAGGACCCCCAGGTGTTCTACAACAAGGAGGACATGTGGGAGATCCCGTCGCAGGGGGTATCGGGGGGCGAGCAGGAGATGGAGCCCTATTACACGATCATGAAGCTTCCCGAGGGCGAGAAGGAGGAATTCATCCTCCTGCTGCCGTTCACCCCGCGGAACAAGGACAACCTGTCCGCCTGGATGGCGGCGCGCTGCGACGCCCCCCACTACGGGAAGGTGGTCGTCTACAACTTCCCCAAGCAGAAGCTCATCTACGGGCCGCGGCAGATCGAGGCCCGCATCGACCAGGAGTCGGAGATCTCCAAGCAGATCTCGCTGTGGAACCAGAGCGGCTCCCAGGTGATCCGCGGGAGCCTGCTCGCCATTCCCATCGAGAAGTCCATCCTGTACGTCCAGTCCCTGTACCTGGCCGCGGAAAAGGGGCAGTTGCCGGAGCTCAAGCGGGTCATCGTGGCCTTCGGCAACGCCATCGCCATGGAAGAGACCCTGGAGCTGTCGCTGCAGAGGATCTTCGGGGGCGGCGCGACCGTCCGGGAAAGGGCAGGGGGGGCGGTGGTCCCCGCGGCGGCGGTGGCGGCCGACAGCGGCGACCGCCGGATGATCCGGGAGGCCCTCGACCACTACCGCAAGGCCCAGGACCATCTCCGTCAGGGGAACTGGGGCGGCTACGGCGACGAGCTCAAGCGGATGGCCGATCTCCTCCAGCGCCTGGAGAAGCGGTAGGCATGATCCTTTCGCTTAATCGAGGAGGTCGATGTGGATGAGTTCGCCGTGGATCCGGTCGTTCCCCCGGATTCAGTCTACACAGCCGCGTCGGTAGACGTGCCGGACGGCGTCCGCCTGCGGGTCCTGATCTGGCGGCCGAAACGGCCCGTGAGCGAAGATCCGATCGTCTTTGTGGCCGGATGGGTCTCCGCCGTATCCGGGTGGTCGCCCCTGCTGAAGGTCATGGCCGCCCGAAGGCCGGTTTATTATATCGAAACGCGGGAGAAGCGATCGGCCCTCTTCGAGAAAAGGACATTGACGCCGGAGGATTTCAGCATCGAGCGGATGGCCGAAGACCTGATCGCCGTCTGCCGCCGGTTGGGAATCGCCTCGCCCGCGTTAACCGTCGTCGGCAGTTCCCTGGGGGCGACGGCCCTTCTGGAGGCGCTGAAAGGGGGAAGGCTGGCCGCGGGAGCCGCGTTCCTGATCGCTCCCAACAGTGATTTCAAGGCGCCGTGGTATTTGCGGTGGATGCTGTTTCTGCCGGCGTTCCTGTATCACGGCATCAAGCATTTTCTCCTCTGGTACATCCGGACCTTCCGGGTCGACGTCAAAAACGAGCCCGAGCAGATGATGCGTTACAACCAGACGCTGCAGGCGGCCCACCCCCAGCGGATCAAGCTTTCCGCGAAGGCCGCCATTGCGGGGCGCTACGAGGTCTGGCCGCATCTGGATCGCGTGCGGATCCCCGTCGCCCTGGCTTACGCCCCGACGGATACGCTGCACTCCTCCGCGAATATCCGCCTCATGGCGGACAGGCTGCCCCGGGCAACCGTCGTGACCTGCCCGTCGAACCTGTACATGCACAGCGCGGAGGTGATGCAGGATATCGAAGCCTTCCTCCGCGCGCCGGCGCCCTCTCTCCCCTGAAAGCCGGGGTCGCGGCGGCAGGGGTTAAAACGTGAACACGAAATCGCCCCCGCACGTGTCGCCGGTCCGCATCCGGCAGCCCGTGATTTCCGGGGTGGCCCGGTACGTCAGGCCGAGGGCGTCGAACCAGCAGGCGAGCCGGTAGATCACGCCGCATTCGTAGCCGTCGATGGCGCCGATCCGCTTCATCCCCTTGTAGGCGAAGCAGTTTTTGGGTGCAAATTCCCAGTGCAGGACGTTCTCGCGGGAGGTGTCCATCGACCCGTTCATGAAGGGCGGGATGCACAGCCGCGCGGCTGCCGTGAAGAACTCCCGGAATTCCGCGAAGCTCTGAATCCGGTCCCCGGTGAACCCCAGGGCCTTCTTCATCCGCGCCATCTCCAGGGGCGCGAGCGACCCGATCGCCGCCTTGTTCACCCGGTTGGCCGTCTCGATGCCGCACGCCTGGAAACAGTGGTAGAACCACATTCCGTCGTGGGTCATCCAGGAACGGTTCAAGAGGTCAACGATCTCCTCCCGGGTCATCTCCTCCAGCGTTTTCATGGCGCCTCCCTCCTTTTGGCAAGAACGGATTAATGCGAGGTCCAGTGTTTTCCTTTGCAACTAATCCTTGCCGATGAGCAATATTTTGCGTATATCCTATTCAAGTATATATCTTTTTATCTTTGAGGATGCAAAAAGAAGCGTATGCCTTTACCACTGCTGAATCACTCCGAATTCTGGGCGCCTACGAACATTGCTCGTGTGAACATTGAGCCATATTTGGTTTTTTCCAGCCGATATGGTGTCCTTTATGAGGGTGATTGCCTGAATATTTTGCCATTTCTTAACGATGGCACCATCGACACCATATTTGCAGATCCTCCATTTAACTTGGCTAAGGAATACGGATCAAAAGTCGATGACCGGCTTTCTGACAGTGATTATATCGCCTGGTGCCGGAAATGGTTGGATCACTGCGTCCGGATCTTGAAGCCGGGTGGATCCCTATTTGTTTACAACCTACCTAGGTGGAACATGATTCTGGGCGGTCATTTGGTTGAGAGCGGTTTGACATTTCGTCATTGGATCGCGGTCAACATCAAACTTTCGCTACCGATTCCGGGTAGATTGTATCCGTCCCATTACGGTCTGTTGTATTTTACAAAGGGAAAGGCAAACACGTTTCGAAGAATCCGCACGCCGATCGAGACGTGTCGACACTGTGGCCGGGAAATCAAAGATTATGGAGGGCACCGGGGTGCAATGAACCCCAATGGAGTCACATTGACGGATGTATGGAATGACATCACACCGGTGCGTCATTGGAAGTTCAAGAGCCGCAAGAGACCGTTAAATCAACTTTCCACGAAGATTCTGGAACGCGTCATTCAGATGTCTACGAAAGAATGCGATGTGGTTCTTGATCCATTCGGCGGTAGTGGGACGACATACGATGTCTGTGAACGACTCGGGCGTCACTGGATCGGGATGGACCTGGAGAGTTGCGATGTTATTATTGAACGCCTGCAGACCGAGAATCTCAGCCCGCATCGATCTGAAGATTTCATTGAAGATCCATGATTGAAGACGTGATTGCGGAAACAGTTGCATATGCACTCGGTCGAAATCTGACGGAGGTGCTGTTTCCTCAGAACCGAAAACCGATTCCCAATCTGACCGATATCTACGAACTGGAACTCGCTTTTTACGAAAACCTGATTTTGACCGATGAGCAGTTAATCAGAAACGGTGCCTATTTTTCCCGTATTGACGGTCAATACACCCGGCACTTTTTGATGTGCGCAGGCGAACCGTTAAAGCTCCCCGATCACTCCTCATCCCGCCTGAAATCTTTTTTCGCCAAGAATATCTTCCGCACTGGTTACGCCACGCATGGCCTTTTTCCCTATCGTGGCAAGTTTCATCCGCAGATGATCAAGGGGCTGATAAACGTTATGGGTCTCAAGCCCGGTGACACCGTTCTGGACCCGATGGCGGGTTCGGGAACCGTTCCCGTGGAGGCTTGCCTGATGGGCATCCGATCCATTGGCGTTGACGTAAGCCCGTTTTGCCGATTCATGACCCAAACAAAAATCGATGCCCTCACGATGCCCTTGGCGAGAGCGAAGGCAGCCTTGTTCAATTATGAGCCGGTGTTTGCCTATTTTCAGAAACGGGTTGGACGACCACTGCAGGGAAGCAAGCCTTACAGGACTAAACCCGATAAAGATCCGATGGCCGTCATGGAGGAAATGGCATCCTATGCCGCCGACAAGGATCCAACGGCTCTGACGATACAGGAACAAGACACATTGAACACCTATAATCTCCTTTTATTCAGCAATGTCCGGTTAAGAAC
>DDXV01000030.1 GCA_002347815.1 Syntrophaceae bacterium UBA2251 | reverse complement strand
ACAGATCATTTGTTAGTGACATTCGGGACAGGATGTCCACAGGCGGGCCGACGTTCTGCGCCCGTCATCGGTGGAAACCGGCGCCGTCGGCACCGATTCGATTTGACAGGACCCGACCGCATCCATTATGATTTTTGGGGAATTGTCGCGCGGAGCCGTCGCAAAAAATCCGGAGGGGGGATGTCGTGAAGTCGAGAAAGGCGAAGATCGGGGTCATCGTGCTGGGCGTCGTCCTGGCGATTATCATCGTCGCGGCCGTCGCATTGTCTGTATTTCTCAGGCTTCCGCATCCGTCGTACACCGGAACGCTGACCATGGACGGCCTCATGGCCGCGGTCGAGGTTCGGACGGATGACCACGGCGTCCCTCATATTTTCGCGCAAAACGAGGCCGATCTTTTCTTTGCGCAGGGGTTCATCACGGCGAGGGAGCGGATGTTCCAGATGGACCTCACCCGCCTGGCGGGCCGGGGGGAGCTCTCGACGCTGCTGGGAGACAAGACGCTCAAAAAGGACCGTTTCTTCAAGACCCTCGGATTCTACCGCGCCTCCGAGGCGGAGTATGCGAACCTGTCGCCGGAGGCCCGGACGTGCGCGCCGAGCTTCCCGAACGGTCCGCCCCCGCTCCCGTTGCGGGCATCGACGATGACGGCCCCATCCCCCTGCGGATGCGCGCCAGCAACTGGATGATTTTCTCCGGCGCCAGGACCACCACCGGCAAGGCCGTTTTCGCGGGCAGCCCGGATTTGGAGGCCGTGATCCCGTCGCTCTTCTACCTCATCCACCTGAAGGGGGGGCGTTACGACGTTATCGGCGGTTCGATCGCGGGGATCCCCGGCGTCCACGCGGCGGGCTTCAACGGGAGAATGGCGTGGAGCATCACGGTCGGCCATGGCGACAACCTCGACTACTTCACGGAGACCGTCAACCCGGCGAACGCCAACCAGTATCGGACCGAGGACGGCTACCGGGACTTCCAGGTCCGGGAAGACGTGATCCGTGTCAAGGGCAAGGGCGGGTTCAGGGAGGAGAAGCTGACGATCAAGACGTCCCGGCACGGCCCCGTCGTTTCCGGCGTGATGTCCGGCCTGCCGCCGAACTGCGCCATGATGTGGCCGGGGTTGATGGGCCACGACGGCACCGTGGAGGGGCTGCTCGCCCTGAACCGGGCGAGAAATTTCACCGAGTTCCGCCAGGCGCTCCGCCCGATCCGCGGGGCCAGCGTGCACATGGGCTACGCGGACATCGACGGCAACATCGGGTATCAGTACATCACGACCTTCCCCAGGAGGAAATCCGGCGACAACCCGCTGCCGCAGCCGGGGGCACAGGGGCGATACGACTGGACCGGCTACATCCCCTTCGAGGATCACCCCTTCGCGCTCAATCCCGCCAAAGGCTACCTGGCCTCCTTCAACCAGATGCCGGAGGCGGGCGACTATTACGGGACGGCCTTCTTCCTCTTCGAGCGGGCGTACCGTTTCGAGGACATGGTCAAGGGCAAGGACCGCTTCAGCCCGGAGGACATCCGCGGTATGCAGCTCGACGTGGTTTCCACGGTGGCCAAGCGCTGGGTTCCCCACATCCTGCGGGTGTGCGGCGACCGGGAAGGGCTTTCGAAATACGCATCCCTGCTCCGCAAGTGGGATGGCGCGATGGACGCGGACAGCCCCCAGGCGACGATCTTTAATGCATTTTTCACCCGCATGATCCGAAACACGCTCGAGGACCAGCTCGGCCAAGCGCTCGTCGCCGAACTGTTCAAGGACCTGCACGTCTCCATTCCGGCGCAATGGATGATCCGCTACATGAACGACAACGGTCACGTCCTGTGGGACGACATCCGCACGTCCGGCGTTCGGGAAACACGGGACGACATGGTGATGAAGGGCATGGAGGACGCCATCGCCGAGCTGACCGCCCGCTTCGGCGGCGATCCGAAGCAATGGGCCTGGGGGAAGGTCCACCGGATGACCATCCGGCACCCGCTCGGGGGGGCGCTGCCGTTCCTGAATCTGAAGCCGCTGCCCTACGCGGGCGACGATTTCACGATCCATGCCGGCTGGTGGGACCGGGAGCATCCCTATGACATGGTGAGCGGGGCCGCCATCCGGATCGTGGTGGACATGTCCAACCTCGACACCATGACCCTGATGAGCCCGCCGGGGCAGTCCGGCCATTACCTGAGCCCCTACTACGACGACCTGGCCGGCCTGTGGGCGAGGGGTGAGCAGATCCCGGCGAACTACCGCTCCGCGAAGGGGCTCAAACGACTGCTGGTGCTGGAGCCGAAGAAGGCCTTATAGCGGGGGATCAGGCCCGACGGAACGCCGGTCCGGGAACGAATCTACCACGGTGGCTGGTTCCCGATGCGGTTGCCCATGACCTCGCGCGTGTCCGTCACGACGACGAAGGCCGCCGGGTCCGCCTCGCGGATGATCTGCTTGAGGAGCCCCAGTTCCCGGAAGGTCACGACCGTGTAGAGGACGCGCCGCCGCTGGCCCGAGTATCCGCCCTCCCCTTGCAGGATGGTCAGCCCCCGGTCGATCTCTTTCATGACCCGTCCGGAGATGGCCTCCCACTCGCCGGAGATGATGAAGACGGCCTTGCGCCGGCTCAGGCCCATCACGACGACATCGATGATCTGCGAGGAGACGTACAGGTAGATCAGGGTGTACAGGACGGTCTCCAGGGAGAAGAACAACAGGGATACGGCCAGGATGCAGACGTTGGACGCCAGGATCGTCGTCCCCGGAGGGACGGACCAGCGCTTAAAGAGGATGACCGACAGGATGTCCGTCCCGCCGGTGGAGCCCATGGACCTCAGAACGACCCCCACCCCCAGCCCCATGACGATCCCCGCCAGGAGCGCCGAGAGGAGCGGGTCCGTCAGGGGGATCGGGATCCGCACCCAGGCCAGGGCGCCGGTAAACACCGCCATCCCGACGACGCTGTAGACGAAGAACCGCCGGCCCACCAAGAACCAGCTCGCGGCGAACAGGGGCACGTTGAACAGGAAATACAGGGCGGACACGGGCAACGCGGGCCAGAGGTAATGAACGACGAGGGCGAGCCCCGTGAAGCCGCCGCTGACGAACTGCCGGGGAATGAGGATGCCGTTGACGGCCGCCGCGCAGACGGCGCTGCCCGCGGCGAGCAGAACCAGGGTCCAGGCGGCCCGCCGGACGGTCGGCCACAGGGCGGCCGGTGTGAGCTTGCCTTTCTTTGTCATGACGGTTTCTTCTTTAATGAACGCTTGATGCAAGACACTAGGGTTGCATCTTGGCCAGCAGCAACGGCAGAAGCTGCGGATCGCGGCAGACGGCGAAATCCCACCCTCCTAGCCTTCCCCAACCATTCACAGCCGCCACCCAGCGACGTGCTGCCTGGTACTTCTGACGGTCCTGGTCGTCCTCTTCGCCCTTCACTTCCAGGATGAGCGTTCGACCATTTCGCAGGCGGACAATGAAATCCGGCTCGAAGTGATGCTGGGCGGCTTCATATTCATAAGGGATCAGGAGAAACGGTCGGTCGTTTCTGATATAACCGTAAACGTGGTCCGTCTGCATTTCCAGGTGGAAGGCGGCGGTCTGTTCCCAGGAACTGTCCAAGACGACGGCGTTCACGTGGGAGCGTTGCGTGCTGTGGACGTTGCGCTTCGTCGTAAAATCGACATCGGCGGTCGATCCGATGGGCCTGTAACGGTTCAGGATGGGCAGAAGCGGCGCTTCCCCTTCTTGCTCGTTGGGCATAATGGCATCCAAAAGCAATTCCTTGATTCGACGGACATACTTTTCCAGGCCCAGTTCACAGGGAGGTTGTCCCCGGAAATCGACTTTTTCCGCGACATAGCGGCGGACAATTCTGAGAACCTGGGGAAAAAGTTCGTGCCTGGCCAGACCCCGGGTTCGCGCGTTCCCACGAACGGGGGCTTGCTCCCCTTCACCCACCAGTGCCGCAACGATCTGCCGTGCAATCTCGAACTCGATCTGTTGAAGATGATGGCGCGCCCAAAATTCACTCCTGTCCTGCCTGATATACTCGCCGATCCCTCCCCCGTGGGCGCCTCCCTCCAGGTGATCAGCCACAATGCGGACGAAGGTGGCGGTCGGGGTCTTCTCCGGCTGGATAGGGAGTCTTTCTAATTTCGCAAAATCCACCGTGATCGAGGGCTTGCGCAGGGCATAGACATAGCCCTCGACGTTCGGGAAGCGGATTTCGTAAGCCGCCCGCTCCGGCATCGCATGGACGTGGTTCACAGGCCGGTCCGGCGGCGTCCGGGAAGGTTTGCCCTTGTAGGGGATCACCGAAAAGGGGATGCCGTAGACGTCCACGTACTCCTCGGGCAGGAGTTCCGTCCGCGGATCCGGCGTGTAGTTCATCCGACGGAGTCCCCGCCCTACCACCTGCTCGCAGAGGAGTTGGCTCCCGAAAGCGCGCACCCCCAGGATGTGGGTCACGTTGTTGGCGTCCCATCCTTCTGTCAGCATCGCCACCGACACGACGCAACGAACATCGTGCCCCGGTTTCCCCAGTTTTCCCACAGTGTTGACAATCTCGCGGAGTTCCTTCGCCGCCTCATCGCGGGTGGCGTCCGGGTCCTCGCTTTCCACCTTCTCCAGCCGCCGACTGTCGATGCGGATCGTCCAGAGGCGCCCCGCCTCGTTCTGGAAAAGCTCGGGGAAGGCCGTGCTGGTCGCCCCATAGGCCACGCGCGTCCGGTTCTTTCTCTTGCGGGTCTTCGGCCCTTCCTCTTCCTCTTCTTCGTCGCCATTTTCGTCGGGGATTTCCTCCACGTCCTTCTGGCCGGAGATATTCTCAAAGAAGACTTGGGCGATGTCCGTGTTGTCGCAGACGACGATCATGACGGGCGGCGCTTTGAGGGCCGTGTCGCTCGCTTCTTCGACCGCCTCGAACGCCTGCCGATACTCCCCGGCCAACTGGACAAAAGCATCCTGAGCCCTTTCCCAGACGATTTCCGGTTTGGGCCGCTTGTTCGACTGGCGCTGCCCCGCAACCAGATCCTTGGTGATATTCCGCCACAGGCGGAAATATTTGGGATCGGGTTGGCCTGTCGTGTCGCTGACCGGCAGGCGGGGAATTTTCGTAATCCCGCTTTCGATCGCGTCCACCAGGCCGAAGTCGCTCACGATCCAGGGGAAGGGCTCCCCTTCCGTATAGCCGCTGCCCTTGATGTAAAAAGGCGTGGCCGAGAGGTCCATGCAAAAGCGGATGCCGCAGGACTGCGCGATCCGGTCGAGTCCCTGGACCCAGATCGTGGCGGCCTCGCGTTCCTTCTTTGCGTCGGCTGCCGTCGTCTTCGCCTCCTTCTCGCTGATCGGGGCCGGCCGGTAGGCGTGGTGCCCCTCGTCGTTCAAGACCATAATCGGCCCGCGCTCGAAGAGCTCGCCCAGACGGTTCCGGGCAAAGGCCTCGTCGGTCTCCTCGCCCTTCTTCACCACGGCGTAGCTCCGCCCTCCCTCGCTGTGCTCGGACTCCGGCGCAAAAAAATGCCAGTTCGTCACAAGGACCTTCCCGGTTCGGAGTAGGTCCCAGTAGGGCGGCGCCACAAGGTCGAACTGGGTGTAGTAGTCGTCGCCCCGCGCATCGGTCCGGAGGACCTGCAGGCGTTCCTTGATCGTCAGGTTGGGGCAGCAGACGAGCGCCGCGTTGGGGAAGCGGTCATCGGAAGGCACCCGGGCGCGGTTGCAGAAGGCCCAGGTGATGATCATTGCCATCACCACCGTCTTGCCGCTCCCGGTGGCCATTTTGCATGCATACCTCGTCAACGGCTCCCACGAGTTCTCCGTCGTCTTCCAGAGGAGATCGAAATCCGCATCGGTGAAATCCGGATTCCAGCGCGGTTTTCCCCGGTGATTGTCCCGCCGGAATCCGCGGATCTCGTTCAAGAAGATGATCGTCTCGGCGGCTTCGAGCTGGCAGAAGAAGAAGCGCCGCGGCCGGTCCCGGCGGCTCCAGTGCCGCAGGAGGTCCTTGGTGACGTTTGTCGCCCCCTCCCAGCCGGCGTTCCTCCAGCGCTTCACGTCGGCGCGAAGCTTATTGGCGAGAAGCAGGTCCCGCCGGTCTTCCTCCAGCTCCAGCGAAAGCTGCCCCCGGCGGCTGTCCGCGTCGGCAAACTTGTACCAGTAGGCGGCGGGTCTGCGGCCTTCCCGCAGTGCGGCGCGCCCCGTCTGCCGGTCGTATTCCCAGTAGCGGTCCGGTTCATAGTAGGGTTTGCAGATAACCGGGCTCTCGACAGGTTGGATCAACACGGGTTCCGGATTCATGATCGCTCCTGCCAGGATCGGGGGTCGCGTTTGGCATGAAATACGGCCAGGACAATGATTCGTTTGTCTTCCTCTATGAAAAGGATGCCATAAGGAAACCTGCGCACTAGGCAGCGTCGAATTTTTCGATGAATGAGAGGATATTGTCGGGGGTTCCGTTGGATTGAAGACATTGCGGCATCGATACGAAGGAGGAAATTGGCCCCCAGACCAGACATTTGCGTTTCGTACCAGGAATAGGCCTCTCGGATGTCCTGCTCCGCTTCAGGGCGGATGATTATCATTCGCTTCATGACCGTCGTATGGCTTCTTTCACGTATTCCCACGGCAATCCCTCTTCGGGATTTCGACGATAGGTGTCAAGGCGTCGGTCCAACTCCGCCTGCTGCGCCTTTGTCAGAGACAGCGCTTCCGGTATTTCGGCGATGCTGTCCCAGATGTCTTCGACAAGCTGAATCCGCTCAGGAATGCTCAGCTTCACATATTCGGCAATATCCTGACTTTTCATGGTTTCGGCACCTTTCTGTTCGTACAATGGTTCAAAATATGGACCACCGTTCCAAATGCATTATACCCATCCTTTTACCGTTTCGTATCATACTCCCCAAGGCGATGCACCCGCAAGACCTCGTTGCCGCGCGGATCGATCACCTTGACGGCGATCCGGCTGTGCTTGCCCGCCGTAAAGGGCAGGGAGACCGTACCGGAAAGCTTCGCGAAGGCCTCCTCGTCCAGCGCCCCGCCCAAGGCCTTGCCCAGCTTCTCCCAGGCGTTCCGGTCCGGGAAGAAGGCCTGGCAGACGCAGAAGCAGCGGCCGTCGTAGTCGCTGTCGAGGAACCACGCGGCGACCTTCTCCGCCCCCGACGAGCGGACCGCGTTCGTCACCGGGTCGTAGATGTCCACGCCTTCCATGTGGACGATGTACTGCCCATCTTCACCCCGCTCCAGGCGCGTTCGCGGTGAACCGGAGACCGTGAAAAGCTGGCTGGAGACGGTCGTCTTGAGGAGGTCGCCCATGTTGACGTCCGGGCGGATCTGGGCCATATGCAGTTTGATCGCCGGATCCGTTACCTCCTGGATCGTCACCTGGGCCTGGGCGTCGAAGCTGAAGGCGGCAAAGACCACATCGTCGAAGCCGCGCCGGGCGGCGATCCGGATCCCCTCCTCAACGATCCGCGTCGTCAACGGGCCATACTGGGGTCCGAAGATGACGGCGACCTGCCTTTCCTCCGTGCCTTCGCCCCAGATTCCCTTCGCATGGATCGTCGAGCCGTCGGCCAGGGCTTCCAGCGTTGTGAACTTCATGACCTTGTTGTCGGGAAAACGAACGCCGTCCCCGCGCAGCAGGCGGGTCATGCGGTCGAGATAGGCCTCGGTGTTCTGCGCCTCCGACCGGAGGGCGCCCCCGCCTTCATCAAAGGTCTCCAGATCCTCCGGCGCACCGCCGATGGGCGACGCCTCCGGATCCCCGGCGTCAATGCTCTCCTCCGCCGGGATCACCCCCTCCATCGTGAACGGCCCGGCGACGCGCACCCGGTTCCGCTCCAGGAAAGGCTGGTCCACCAGTTCCTCCTGATCGGCCCGGGCCGCAATGCAGGCGTTGACCTCGTCCATCTTCTGACGCCAAGCCCCACGATAATCCTTCAGGGCCTCCTGGAGCGCCTGCGGCCAGTCGGGATCGGCGTCGAAAGGAACCTCCCACTCTTTCCATTCCTTCTCCGGAAGCTGCCAGCGCCGCTCGTCGGCGTCGGTAACCGCCCGCTTCCCCTCCCGCTTTTGCTTGAGTTCCAGCTTGCCCAAGAGCTTCTGCCTCAGGGCCTTGGTGACGCCCTGACCGAGGGCCGAGTTGAGATTCGCCAACTTCTCGGCGAGGACCGGCGACCACTTGTCGAAGATCGGGTCGAGAGCCTGATTCTGGGCGATGCTCTTCAGGGTGACGTGGGGAACGGTTTTGCAGTCAAACGTGCAGGAGCCAGGGATCTGCCCCTCCGGGTCGGTCAGCCAGGAGCCGTCGGGGTTCCGCTGGACGTCACCGGCGTTCGTCGGCCGGAGGCGGTAGTAATCGAACTTCGCCGTCAAGAGCCGCTGCCGGGCGATCGCCAGGGCAACGCGGCTGACGTCCAGCGTGATCCACCGCCGCCCCCACTGCTCGGCTACATAGGCCGTCGTCCCCGACCCGCAAGTCGGATCCAGGACCAGATCGCCGGGGTCGGTGGTCATCAGGAGACAGCGCTGAATAACTTTAGTTGTTGTTTGAACAACATACTTTTTATCTTGTTCCGCTGTTCCCATTGTGTCGGACCAAAGGTTTCCCACTGAAGTTGCCGGGAAATCATCTATGCACATCTTGTAATTCACAAATTCGCGAGTTGAAAGAAGTCTTTCACTATTGATAAGACGACTCATGCCTACGATGTTTGTCTTCCATCCTCCCTTCGATGGCCGAAGGTTATGACCTTCAAGTTGGAACTCAAATGTTGTCGATTCACTCGGTGTTTGCGATGTAAGAGGTCCGCCGAGAAAAACTCGGCTATTGACGGGAATTAATGATGGATTATAGATCTCTTCTTCTCTAAGGGGCCTTATTTCACCAGACGGTAGTTCGACTCTGGAGTAGCGTTCCCCTGATCCTTCGCCGATCACCTTTTCATTAAACAGTGGAATATATTTTATCTTCTGTCGATCTTTTGCGTACCAAAGTATAAAGTCTGACACATTGTCGATCAACTCTTGCCCCATGCCACCGGTCTTCTTAACAGTTATCACGGACACGAAAGAATCAGGTTGGAACACCTCATCCATAACCGCTCTTACTCGGTGCAAATTCTCGTCGCTAATCTGCACGAAAATGCTCCCCGTATCAGCCAGCAACTCCTTGCAGAGGAGCAGCCGGTCCCGAAGATAGGAAAGGTAGGAGTGGACGCCGAGGGTCCAGGTATCGCGGTAGGCCTTGACCATCTCCGGCTCGCGGGTGAGGTCCTCGTCCCTGTCCTTCACGTCGCGACGACCGACCTCCGGCTGGAAGTTGCTGGCATATTTGATGCCGTAGGGCGGGTCCATGTAGATCATCTGGACCTTGCCGGCCAGGGCCTCGCGCCGGGCAAGCGACGCCATGACCGAAAGCGAATCGCCCAGGATCATCCGGTTCGTCCAGTCCATCGGGTGCTTGTAGAACTGGACCGCCTCGCGGTACTCGTGCTCCGGATCGGCGAAGAGGTCGCGCTGGATGTCCTCCCGCCGGGCGACCTTGAGGATCGCCTGCGTGGAGATACGCTCGTGGATGTGCAGAGCCACGGGATCGGCTACACACCACTGCTGTTCCCGCTTCCCCGCCCACTCCAGCCAGGGCTCGTGATTCCGGAAGGCCTCCTGGAGTCTTTTGAACTCCTCCGGTTCGAGCTGCCGTTTCCCCGCCGCATCAATGAGTTCAGCGATGTCGTCAGACTTGCCCGTACCATCGAAACGCAGCGCCGGCGCCAGATGGGGGTTGTAAGCCCACCTGATCCGCTTTTCCCTGGCGATCTCCCCCCGCGCCTCAAGTCCTGCCGGTGGGATGTTCAATCGCTTGCTTGTCCTGTGCCGGTAATCCACCACCTTCTCCCCGGCCTTCCCCGCATCTGTTTTCCGTTTCCTCATGAATTTACCTCAACATTTAATACTAACTACCAATGCCACGCTTCAGGCACGGTGGGTAGCGGAAGCGGACACTGTATGCCATCGCCTGCAAGCGATTTATTAGGGTTGGGGCTGGACAGCCACCTCTTCCCATTTTGCGGTGTTTCCACGTGCTTCGCCTTCCAACTTGAACTGGCAAATGCCATGCTTCGCCAGCAACCTCTGATCGAGTGGCACTGCCGCGAACTTATTGTGGTACACGCATAGTTCGATTTCGTTTGGACTCGGAGTGAATAGGACACCGATCGCACTTATGGTCGTATTGTGATCCTCCGTCATCTTGCGCTTCGGCCCATAACTCATTCCGGTAGCATAGGGACTCACTGAATGATCTCTCGGGACCGCCATGTGTATCTGCTCTAGACCATACATGGCAACCCTGATGTTGTATGGGTCCAGATGGCCAGCAATTTGGCCACAGCCGAACTGCAGGTCACACAACACTAAGGCGTCGTCACGAATTAAC
>DDXV01000060.1 GCA_002347815.1 Syntrophaceae bacterium UBA2251 | reverse complement strand
TTATGTGTCGGAGTAGAATTAGGTTGCATCAGCATTAAGTCGCGTGGTTGTAGCTGAACCTCAGCCGTGATGACTATCGGAGATTTGATTGGTAAGCTACGACAACTAACCTCATCGGGGTGCAAGTCGTTGCCCATTTCAAAAAGTAATCTGCATAATCATATTGAATAACGGATGCTTGCCTTGTCGGTGAAAACGACAATCGGCAAATCGCATTTTTCCCGCCTTCCGCCGGTGAATGACGGAATGAACGGTTCAGCAGAAACAAGCCGGCCGGAATCCCGACGACGACAACCGCTCTTCATTGTCCGATGGCTCTCCCCGACGGGCCGGGCAGGGATTCTGTTTCCGGCGGGCAGACGCCGACACGGGTCGCTTCCCGACGCCGACGGGCGGCGGGGGTCAGGCGGCCGCTTCGGCGCGGCGGACCTCGTCTATCAGGCGGCGGACGCGGTCGAAGTCCTTCCGGAAGCGGATGGGGCGGCCGGTGCGCGGGTCGCGGGCGTTGGTCTGGGTGCAACTGTCGATCCCGGCGGGTCTGACCCGCCGGATCCCGTCGTGGACGTTCTCGGGCGAGATCCCCCCGGCCAGGATCACGGGGATCGGGCTCGCCTCGACGAGGGCCGCCGCGAGCGCCCAGTCGCAGACCTCCCCGGTGATGCCCACGTAGCCCGCCACCGGCTGGGCGGCCTCGGGGGTCTCGAATCCGCGCAGCGTATCGGTGAGGAAGAAATCGCCGTGCGGGGCCAGGGTGCGGGCGAGTTCGAGCAGCACCTCCCGGACCGGCGCCGGGTCGGCAGGCCCCGGGGCGGGAATCGGGATGGACCGGATGATCCCGAAGGGGGGAAATTCCTTTTTCACGAGCTGCTGGATGCGGATCAGCTCCGCGCAGACGCGGGCGCGCCGGGCGCCGTCCTCAGGCGCAAGCGGGATCATCTCGCAGAAATGCACGAGCTGCGGCTGGTAGTAGTCCAGGGCGCGGAGGATGTTGTCGGCGTTCGTCATGAGCGGGATCAGGCTGCTCTTCGCCGGGGAGTCCTTGACCAAGCGGACGACGTCCTTGAGGACGGGCGATTTCCAGGCCTCCTCCGAGAGGATCACGCTGCCGATGTGATCCACCCCCAGCTTAAGCAGGCGCTCCGCCTCGCGGGGCTCCTGGATTTCGTAAAGCTGCACGATGATCCGTTCCATGGTCCGCCTTGTAGAGGAAAACCCCGCGCCCGTCAAGCCCCCCTGACGCGGGACTTGCCTTCCGCCGCCTTTTTCGCTATTCATGACGGGACAGCGGGCGATCGGTCCCGGACGCCACCCGGGGCGCGACGGGTTCTCCCTGGGCGCGGCGGGAGGGGACGGCCGGACCGACCGCGCTGCGGGACGGGACCTCCGACCGTCGATTCCGGTGAACGACCGGAGAGGGAGGTGGGGCGATGTCGGCACGGAACCTGGCAATACAGGCGGGGCGCGACGGGGCCGCCATTGCGGCGGCCTGGGAGGCCCTGGACCGGGAGCGCGTGGTGGCGCGCCTCTGGCGGAAGGACCACACCCTCTGGAAGCCGGCGCCGACGGAGATCGCCAACCGCCTCGGGTGGCTCACCAGCCCCCGGGACATGATGGCTGAACTCCCGGAGATCCACGCCTGCGTTAACGAAATCCGGACCGCGGGCTATACCCGGGCCGTCCTCCTGGGCATGGGCGGATCCAGCCTGGCCCCCGAGGTCTTCCGGAAAACCTTCGGCGTCCGAGAGGGGTACCTCGATCTCGCCGTCCTGGACAGCACCGATCCGGGCGCCGTCCTGGCCCTGGCCGAGGGCCTCGACCCCGTCCAAACCCTCTTCATCGTCGCCACGAAGTCCGGCGGAACGGTGGAGACCTTCTCCCTCATGAAGTTCTTCCACCGGCGCCTGGTCGACGCGCTCGGCCCTTCGGAGGCGGGTCGGCATTTCATCGCCATCACCGACCCGGGGAGCGCGCTGGCCGGGATCGCCGCCCGGTTCGGCTTCCGCCGCACCTTCCTCAACAACCCGGACATCGGCGGCCGGTACTCGGCGCTGTCCTGCTTCGGCCTGGCGCCGGCCGCCCTGATCGGGGTCGACGTCCGGCGTTTCCTGGAGCGGGCCGCCGCACAGGCCGACGCGGAGCGGGAGGGGCCGGGGGAAGGATTCGGCGCGGGAACCGCGGCGGCACGGGTCGGAGACGCGCCGCTCCCGCTGAATGGGGCGCTGATCGGGGCGGCCCTGGGCGGACTGGCCGCGGCGGGCCGGGACAAGCTCACCTTTTTTTTCTCGCCGCCGCTCGACGCCTTCGGCGACTGGCTGGAACAGCTCATCGCGGAGAGCACGGGCAAGGAGGGAAAGGGCATCCTCCCCATTGTGGGCGAAACCCCGGCCGATCCGGCCGCGTACGGCACGGACCGCGTGTTCGCACTTCTTGGATTTCCGGACGACCCGGTCCTGCGTCAGCAGGCGGCGGACCTCGCGGCGGCCGGACACCCCGTCATCCGCGTGGACATGGACGAAGCCGACGATCTGGGCGCCCAGTGCCTCCTCTGGGAGGTTGCGACGGCGGTGGCCGGCTGGCGCCTGGGCATCAACCCCTTCGATCAGCCCGACGTCGAGTCCGCGAAAGGCCTCGCCCGCGAACGCCTCGCCGCCTTCCGGGAGCGGGGGCGGCTGCCGGAGGAAGCGGCGGGGATCGAGGCGGGTTCGGTCCGCGTTTACGGGGATTTGCAGGCAAAAACGCCGGGCGCGGCCCTGGCGGCGTTTCTGGATGCGGCCGGTCCGGGGGGCTACGTCGTCCTGCAGGCGTACGTCCGGCCCACGCCGGAAATGGATCGGGTCCTGCTCGCCCTGCGGACGGCCATCCGCGACCGGCATCGCCTGGCCGTCGCGTCGGGGTACGGCCCCCGCTTCCTCCACTCGACGGGGCAGCTCCACAAGGGGGACGCGGGCCGGGGGCGCTTCATCCAGATCACGGCGGACGATCCCCGCGACGCCGTCATCCCCGACGAGATGGGCGGCCCGGAGGGGGCGGTGACCTTCGGGACGCTGAAGCGGGCCCAGGCGGCGGGCGACGGCGAGGCCCTCCGGAAAGCGGGGCGGCCGGTGATCCGCTTCCATTTCATCGGAGACGCCACCCCGGGGCTCGCCGGGCTGGCCGCCGGGCTGCGGGGGACGGCGTGACCGCCCGGATCGCACTGCCCCCGCCGGAGGCGCTTGCCGCCTTCTGCCGGAAATGGCGCATCGTCGAACTCTCCCTCTTCGGGTCCGCGCTGCGCGAAGATTTCCGGCCGGAAAGCGACGTCGATATCCTTGTCCGCTTTGCGGAGGACGTCAAGTATGGTATGTTCGATTTCGTCCACCTCCAGGAGGAGCTGACCGCCCTCGTCGGGCGGCCGGTCGATGCCGTGGACTGGAGGGCCGTGGAACGGAGCGAGAACTACCTGCGCCGGGAACACATTTTGAAGCATCGGGATGTCCTGTATGTGGCGGGATGACGCCCACCTGCTGGATATCGTCGTGGCGGCCAAATGGGCGCTCAGGTTCGTGAAGGGCATGACCTGGAAGGATTTCGACACGAGTCCTCTCCACCAGGATGCCGTCGTGGACCGGCTGGTGATCATCAGCAATGCGGCGAAGAAGGTCTCGCGGGAGACGAAGGAGGCCCATCCGGAGATCCCCTGGCGGGAGATCATCGCCGTGAGCAACAACCGTCTGATCTTCGATTATTTCCGCGTGGACATCGAAGCGGTCTGGCGGACGATCCAGGACGACCTGCCGGGCATCGTCCAGGCCCTCGAACCCCTCGTCCCGCCGGAGAAGACGTAAGGGCATTTCCTTTCCCCATCCCCCTGACTTTTTTCCATTCTTCTGTTGACATTTCCCACATCTTGTGGTGAAAGAAAACCCTAAACACTACATCTTGTGCTTCACGCACAAGGGGCCGGCGCCCCCCCCGGCAGGGGGAAGGCTTTGATTTTTTTCGATCTATCGAGGAGTCCATCGGCATGAAAAGAAAGACCGGCGCACGGAAGATCCCGCAACTGACCCCCAATGCCCTGACCGTTCTGAAACGGCGCTATCTCAAGCGGGATCAGGAAGGCAAGGTGCTGGAGAGCCCCGACGACCTCTTCCGGCGTGTCGCCGAGACCCTGGCCGCCGCCGATCGCCGGTTCCCGGGCAAGTCCGACGTCGCCAAGCTCGCGGACGCGTTCTACCGGATGATGACGGATCTCGAGTTTCTCCCCAATTCGCCAACCCTGATGAACGCCGGACGTGAGCTGGGCCAGCTTTCCGCCTGTTTCGTCCTGCCCGTCGGCGATTCCATGGAGGAGATCTTCGACGCCGTCAAATTCACCGCGCTGATCCACAAGTCGGGCGGCGGCACGGGCTTCTCCTTCTCCCGCCTGCGGCCGGCCCAGGACGTCGTGATGACCACGACCGGGATCTCCAGCGGTCCGATCTCGTTCATGCGGGTCTTCGACATCGCGACCGAGACCATCAAGCAGGGCGGCACGCGCCGCGGCGCCAACATGGCGATCCTGCGGGTCGATCATCCGGACATCATGGATTTCATCATGTGCAAGGCCGACAAGAAGCAGTTGAACAACTTCAACATTTCGGTCGGCCTGACGGAGGCCTTCATGGTCGCCGTCGAAAACGACGAGAACTATGAACTCGTCAACCCCCGCAACAACGAGGTCACCGGGACGCTTAACGCCCGAAAGGTCTTTCACCGGATCGTCACCCAGGCCTGGGAGAACGGTGAGCCGGGCATCATCTTTCTGGACCGCCTGAACCGCGACAATCCGACGCCCCACATCGGAGAGATCGAATCGACAAACCCCTGCGGGGAACAGCCGCTCCTGTCCTACGAGTCCTGCAACCTGGGCTCGATCAACCTGGGGAAAATGGTCGAAGACGGGAAAATCAACTGGACCCGGCTCAAGGAGGTCGTGCACCTGGCCGTGCATTTTCTCGACAACGTCGTGGAGATCAACCGCTACCCCTTGCCCCAGATCGAGGCCATGACCTCCGGCAACCGCAAGATCGGCCTGGGCGTCATGGGCTGGGCCGACATGCTGATCCTCCTGGGGATTCCCTACGACGCCGAAGAGGGTGTGCGGACCGCGGAGAACGTCATGGAATTCATTCGGGAGGAGGGCCGCCTGGCCTCCCGGGAACTGGCGAAGCGGCGCGGCGCCTTCCCCAATTTCAAGGGATCGGTCTTCGACACGCCGGGCGAGCCGCCGATCCGGAACGCCACCATCACGACGATCGCGCCGACCGGCACCATTTCGATCATCGCCAACGCCTCGTCCGGCGTGGAGCCGATCTTCGCCGTCTCCTACGTCCGGCAGGTCATGGACAACGACATCCTCGTGGAGGTCCATCCCCTGTTCGAGCGGATCGCCCGGGAACGGGGCTTCTACTCGCCGGAGCTGATGCAGCGCATCGCCGAACACGGCACCCTCCGCGACATGGAGGAAATCCCGGCGGACGTCCGGAGATTGTTCGTTACGGCGCACGACATCACCCCGGAAATCCACATCGCAATGCAGGCCGCCTTCCAGAAATACACCGACAACGCGGTCAGCAAGACCGTCAACTTCCCCCGCGACGCCACCGTCGAGGACGTCGCCAAGGTGTACCATCTGGCCTATCGACAGGGCTGCAAGGGCGTCACGATTTACCGCGACGGCAGCCGCGACCATCAGGTGCTCTCGACGGGGAGGAAGGACGCGCCGACGTCCCGGGAGGAGATCGACGCCGAACGGAAGAGCCTGAAGCGTGAGCGGCCGCGGGTTCTGAAGGGGTGGACCTACCAGATGCAGACGGGCTGCGGGCCGCTGTACGTCACGGTCAACGAGGACAGCACGGGGCTTTTCGAGCTCTTCACCACGATGGGGAAGGCCGGCGGCTGCGCGGCCTCCCAGAGCGAGGCGATCGGGCGCATGGTCTCGCTCGCCTGGCGGAGCGGGCTCCAGGCCCGGCAGGTCATCAAGCAGCTCCAGGGCATCTCCTGCCACTCCCCGTCCGGATTCGGGGAGAACAAGGTCCTGTCCTGCGCCGATGCCGTCGCCAAGGCGATCCAGGCCCACCTGACGGCCAACGGCGGCAGCAAGGTCAAGGCAAAGGTCGCCTTCCTCAAGGGGGCCTGTCCCGACTGCGGCGGCATCGTGGAGCACGAGGGCGGGTGCGCCGTTTGCCGCATGTGCGGCTACAGCGAGTGCGCGTAGGCGGCGTGACGCGTCGTGAAAATCAGTCCGAATTCTCAGGTTCCGGGGGGGGGTCGTCCGTTCGGACCGCCGCCGCGGGCGTTTCCGGATGGACGGAAAGGGCGGCCAGCCCCACGGCGACCCGGCTCAGCCGGACGCGCATCTCGTCCCGGGAATTTCCGAGCATCGTGATGGCCTTCGACAGTCGGCCTTCCAGTTCCTCCTGCAGGGTGCCCATGTCCTGCTGGACGGTCTCCAGGTATGCAGCCAGTTTTTCGAGATCGATGTCCCGCCCCGACTTGAGGAGCGTCTGAAAGACCAGCAGCAAGTAGGGGATGAACAGGCTGTAGCCGACGATCGCCACGTTCATCTGCAGGGCCTCCACCTGGGCGGCGGCGCTGAGATCGAACACGGCGTCCGGAACGGCGGCGACGCCGAAGGGGACGGTCACGCTGGGATCGATGTATTTCCTGACTTCCCGGGCCTTGGCGAGAACCGCCCGCTCCATCTGGCCCTTGATCTGCCGCTGTTCCTCCACGTCCTCGCTCGCCTGAAAGGCCTCCAGGAGGTGCGTCGCCGTCCACTTGCTGTCGATGGGAAGGATCAGGCCGTTGGGGAGCCGCAGGCCGAACTCCACCGTCTTGTTCCCCACCTGGACGTTGCGGGCCTGCCACTGCGGCGGGAGCTGCGAAAACACCTGCTCGACGATGTTCTCCCCGGCGGCCCCCTTCGAGTGCGTCCCGGCGAGCACCGCCTCGAGGCGCCGGATGGAGTCGGCGGTCCGTTCCTCCAGATGCTGGCGCGCCCTGGCCTGGCTGTGCAGCGAGGCCAGGGTCTCCTGGGCCGCGCCGAGCCCCGAACGGATGGACGCCGCCGTTTCCACGAGTCCCTGTGCCACCGAGCCCGTCTCGGCCAGTCGATTCTCCAGCGCCGTCATCTGCACGCCCGCCCGGCCCTGGTCACGCTCCACGGTGGCAATGCGCTCGCCGAGCCCCCGCAGATCGGACTGCAGGGCCCCCAGGGTCTGCGTCAGGGTCGAAAGCGGACCGAGGAGCACGGAGATGTCCGGCGGTTTCCGGAGCACCAGCAGCAGGACCACACCGATCAGCAGCAGCGCGAAGACAACGACGGCCCCCCAAACGGCTGTGGACATGACGAGCGTCCCTCCTTCAGTGCCGGTCCTCCGGGGGGCGCCGGAGCGGATCGCCCCCGCAAAGCCGGGACCGCACGATGCGTGCATAACACGTTCGGGGCTTTTTTTAAAAGCTGAAACTCGCCGTGATCCCGCCGACCCAGAAATCGCCGTCGCGATCGGCAGGCGGGCCGCCCTTCAGGCCCAGCCCCTTCATCTCGTCCTTCGCGTCGCGGGTCAATGGAAAGATGTAGGAAAGGGCCGGCGTAAGCGTGATGCGGTCGGTCACCTTGACGGGCAGGCTCACCGAGACGGTCCCGTCGTGGAAATTCCTGAACTTGTCGTCGGTCGCCGCGGCGTCGCCGTCGTACTTTGGATAGGTGTCGGCGTCGGTGCTCAGCAGATAGCCCGCCGAGGCCGCCAGCTTCAGGGACACCGCCTTGCCCAATTCGAAGACGTGGGACACGCCGAGCAGAAAATACCAGTTGCGGTAGTGGGCGAACTCCCGGTAGACCGTCAGCGTGGGCGTCAGGGGCACGTCGAGGGAGACGGTCGCAAAGAGCTCCTGCGAATCCTTCCGGTCGGCCGCGTCCTCGTTGACGGCCTCCAGGTTGCAGTAGACGTACCCGCCGCCCAGGGTGAACCGGCCCAGCGTCCGGCTGTAGGAGAGGGTGAGGTCCGTTTCGTTCCATCTCGCCGCGTGGGCGTCTTCCCCGGGTTGCGCGTACGGGTCCGTATCCAGGTTCCCCCAGAGGTTGGCGGAAAGGCCCCCGTAGCCGACGGTCGCCGAGGGCTGGATGACGACGCTGTGGCGGCTGGACTCGTACCCTCGCCAGATGTACTGGCTCAGAACGCCGACGGACACCTCGCCGGCAGGCGCCGCCGCTTCGGCAAAGAGCGGCGCCGCCGGGACGGCGATCGCCGCGACGATGAAGAGCCCCGTCCGGGCTATCTTGCGTAATCGTTTGAAACGGTTCATGTGCGCACCACCTTACGGTTTATTTTGGCGTTTGTCAAGGCGCGCGGGACCGGTTGTTCCGTCCCTCCGCGCCGCAGGGCTCCGGAACGGGACGACTCAGCCGATGGCGACGCCGCCCCGCTCGCCGGAGCTGATCCGGATGCAGTCGGCCAGATCGAGGACAAAGATCTTGCCGTCCCCGACCTGGCCCCCTTCGGTTCTGGCTCCCTGGCTGATGGCGGCGATCGTCGGCTCCACGAAGGCCTCGTTCACGGCGATGTCGAGCCGGACCTTGCGGAGGAGGCCGCCGACCTCCTTCGCCCCCCGGTAGATTTCGGTATGTCCCTTCTGCCGTCCCTGGCCGAGCACGTTGGTGACGGTCATCAAATTGACGTCCACCGCTTCCAGGGCCTGTTTGACGTCCTCCAGGCGGTGCGGCTGGATGATTGCGACGATGTATTTCATGGTTTTGTCCTCCTATTCGATGACGGTGTAGGCCGATTCGCTCTGCTGGGTGAGGTCGAGGCCGACGATCTCGTCCTGTTTTTCCACCCGCATTCCGATCCATCCGTCCACGACCTTGAAAAGGATCCAGGTCATGGCCGCGGCAAAGATCGGCGCGATGACGACCAGAAGCACCTGGACGAGCAATTGCCTGGGGTTGCCGAAGAAGAGCCCGTTCGCCCCGGCGGCGTTGATCGCCTTTTCGGCGAACAGGCCCGTGGCGATCGTTCCCCAGATGCCGCCCACGCCGTGGACGCCGAATGCGTCGAGGGCGTCGTCGTACCCGAGTTTCGCCTTGAGCCAGACGACGGCCAGGTAGCAGAAGACGGCGACCAGCACGCCGATGAGGATCGCGTTCATCGGGTTGACGAAGCCGCAGGCCGGGGTGATCGCGACGAGTCCCGCGACGGCCCCGGTCACGACCCCGAGGACCGTGGGCGCCCCGTGGTGCCGCCATTCGATGAGCGCCCAGGTGAAGCCCGCCGCCGCTGTGGCGACGTGCGTCGTCACGAAGGCGTTGGCGGCCAGTTCGTTCGCCCCCAGGGCGCTGCCGGCGTTGAAGCCGAACCAGCCGAACCAGAGGAGCGCCGCCCCCAGAACCGTGAAGGGGAGGTTGTGCGGCCGGAACGGCCGCGAATCGTACCCGCACCGTTTCCCCAGCAGGATCGCGAGGGTCAGGGCGGAAACCCCGGAACTCACATGGACGACGATACCTCCGGCGAAGTCGAGGGCCCCGAGGCCCCTAAGCCAGCCGCCCGTCCCCCAGACCCAGTGGGCGAGCGGATCGTAGACCAGGGTCGACCACAGGAGGGTGAAGACCAGAAAGGCCGAGAATTTCATCCGCTCCGCGAACGCGCCGATGATGAGCGCCGGGGTGATGATCGCGAACATCGCCTGAAAAATCATGAAGACCTGGTGCGGGAGGGTTGCCGCGTAATCGGCGTTCGGCTGCCCGCCGACGGAATGGAGGCCGGCCCACTTCAGGCTGCCGATGATCCCGTACCCCGTATCGGGCCCGAAGGCGAGCGAATAGCCGAACAGGACCCACTGCAGGCTGATGATGCAGACGATGATGAAACACTGCATTAAAATGGACAGGACGTTCTTCCTCCGCACCAGGCCGCCGTAAAAAAAGGCCAGGCCGGGGATCGTCATGCCCAGAACGAGGACCGACGACATGAGAACCCACGCTGTATCTCCCGTATTCATGATGATCATGACCTCCCTTGCCGAATGATTTCGGGTTTGCCGCCCGCCGGACCGGCGCCTGGCGGCGGGGTCCCCGTTTGTCCAGCCAGAAGAGCAAGACTGGTGCCAAGGGAGGATCTCTCCTTGTAACCTGTTGAATTTGAATGCAATGATGAAGATCCGTGGGGTCGCGTCCGACAAGGCTGCCGCGAAGGATCGGACAAAATTGTGCCCTTTCTCCACCGGCCTACGAAAGCGTAGATCACTTTTGGGACAAATGTGTGGTTTTCTCCGCTCTCCGGCGGGCGGTCCCGATGGGAGGCGGTAGCGGCGCCGAAAAAGGTCCCGGGGCGGGTCCCCGGTTTCGCCGGACTGGAGACGGGGCATCAACCGGATGCGTCCGGGATCGGCGGCCGGTTCCGGTCGATCTTTGGCGAAAAATGTGTTAACGTCTTCGCGCCGCGGACGGTTGGGTCCGCACGGTCATGGCCGGTGTCCCGGCCCCGTTCGGGACGGGCCGAAACCCGTTTTCAGGATCAGCCTCATGAACCGCATCCTTATCCTCTTCGCCCACCCCCGGTTCGAAAAATCGCGGGTCAACCGGGCCTTGCTTCAGGAGGCCGGACGGGTGCCGGGCGTCACCCTCCACGATCTCTATGAACGCTACCCCGATTTCAACGTGGACGTCGAGCGCGAAAAGGCGTTGCTCGCCGCCCACGAGGTCATCGTCTGGCATCACCCCTTCTACATGTACGGCGCGCCGGCGCTCCTGAAACAGTGGATCGATCTGGTTCTCGAGTACGGCTGGGCGCACGGCCCCGGGGGAGATTTCCTGAAGGACAAATTTGTCTTCAACGCCCTGACGTCCGGGGGCGCCCGGGAGACCTACGCCGCGGACGGCTTTCACCGCTTCAGCTTCGAGGAATTTCTGACGCCGTTTCGCCAGACGGCGGCGCTCTGCCAGATGGTTGACCTCCCGCCCTTTGTCGTCGCGGGCACCTACCGGTTGACGGAGGCGGACCTGAAGATCCATGCGACCCTCTACGGGGATCTTCTCGCCCGCTTGAGCCGGGGCGATTTCCGTATCGAGGCCGTGCGGCGATTCGCGTTTCTCAACGACTGGCTCGCGGAAGACGCGGAGGGACAACGCCCATGAACACCGCCTTTCTTCAGGACGCGCTCATCTACCTGGCGACCGCGCTCGTCTTCGTCCCGGTCGCCAAGCGGCTCGGCCTGGGATCGGTTCTGGGCTATCTGATCGGCGGCATCCTGATCGGTCCCCATTTCCTCGGCCTGATCGGGGGGGAAGGCAAGGACATCCTGCATTTTGCCGAATTCGGCGTCGTGATGATGCTGTTCCTGATCGGACTGGAGCTCGAACCCGCCCACCTCTGGCGGATGCGGCGCCTTATCCTGGGAACGGGGGTGGTCCAGATGGGCGTCACCACCCTCTGTTTTCTCGGGGCTTGCCTGCTCCTCGGGTTCCCCTGGCAGGCCGCCCTGGCCAGCGGACTCGCCCTTTCCATGTCTTCCACGGCCATCGTCCTGCAGACCCTGAAGGAGAAAGGCCTGGACCGGACCCAGTCGGGAAGGAGCGCTTTTGCCGTGCTGCTGTTCCAGGACGTGGCCGTCATCCCCATCCTGGCGGCGCTCCCGCTCCTGGCCCTCTACACGGCTCCCGTCCCGGCCGGCGCATCCCGGACGTTCCTGGAGGGCCTGCCGGGCTGGGCGCAGACCGTCGCCCTGCTCGGCACGGTCGGCCTCGTGATCCTGGGCGGTCGTTTCGTGGCGGTCCCCTTTCTCCGGTTCATCGCCCGCCTCCGGCTGAGGGAGTTGTTCACCGTCTCCGCCCTGTTCATCGTCGTCGCCACCGCCTACATCATGGGGCGGGTGGGGTTGAGCCCTGCGCTGGGAACCTTCCTGGCCGGCGTCGTCCTGGCCAACAGCGAGTACCGACACGAGCTGGAAAGCGACATCGAGCCCTTCAAGGGCCTGCTGCTCGGACTGTTCTTCATCGCGGTCGGGGCCTCCATCAATTTTCACCTGATCGTGATCCGTCCTCTCGAGATCCTGGCCCTCGTCGGCGGTGCGGTCGCCATCAAATTTCTCGCGCTGTGTCTGACGGGCAGGGTCGCGCGGATGACGTTCGACCAGACCCTGCTGTTCAGCGTGTCCCTCGCCCAGGTCGGGGAATTCGCCTTCGTCCTGTTCTCCTTCATGTATCAGCTTCACCTCCTGCCGGCCGAATGGACGGACCGGATGATGGGCGTCACGGCAATCAGCATGACCGTGACCCCCCTGCTGCTGCTCGTGAGTGAACGACTGATCCTGCCGCGCTTCGGCACGCGCGAAACGGAGGAAAAGGCGACCGACGCCGTCGATCTTCATCCTCCGGTCATCATCGCCGGGTTCGGACCGTTCGGCAGCACCGTCGGCCGCTTTCTCAGGGCGAACGGTGTTCAGGCCACGATTCTCGACACCGATTCGGACCGGGTGGACCTCCTGAGGAAGATGGGATTCAAGGTGTTCTACGGCGACGCCACGCGCCTTGACATCCTCCAGGCCGCCGGGGCCGACCGGGCCCGGATCCTGATCGCGGCCATCGGTTCACCGGACATCAATCAGGAACTGGTTGAAAAGGTGCAGCGACGCTTTCCCCATCTGACCCTGATGGTGCGCGCCCAGGGCCGTCCCGACGCCTACACCCTGATGGACATGGGCATCCGGAACATTTACCGGGAATCGCTCGACACCTCCGTGCGTCTCGGCGTCGACGCCCTCGTCAAGCTGGGCTTCCGCCGGTACAGCGCGACCCGGGCCGGGCAGAACTTCCTGAAGTACGACGAAGCCGCCATGCACCGGCTCGCGCCACACCGCCACGACGAGAGCGCCTACATCTTCACGACGCGGGAGCAGGTCGAACTCCAGGAGCGGCTGCTGACCCATGACCGGGAGGCGAACCCGGCCCTCAACGACCACGCCTGGGACAGCGAAGTGCGGGCGGATCACCCCCCCGACGCCGGGACGGGGCCTTGACGCCCTCGGGGCGTTCTCCCGCGGGTTTTTTGGATGAGGTCAGGTCGTTTGGGATCGGGAGGGGTCTCAGGAGGGCGGGAGCGCCCGGGCGCTTTGGCGCATCTTTTGCTTCGCTTCGTACAGTTTGGCGTCCGCCCGTCGCAGGATATCCTCGAGGTTGTTTTTCCCCTTCGCCGCGATGGCCAGACCGGCGCTGACGCCCGTCTGCAAGCCGCTGTTCCGCGCCCAGTTCCCGAAGTCGTTCTGCAGCCGCCGGACCGCCGATTCCGCGGCCGCGAGGGAGGTGTTCGGGAGAACCATCACGAATTCGTCTCCGCCGTATCGGGCCAGGATATCGGACTTCCGGAAGATCGATCGCGCCGTGTCGGCGAAGCGCCGCAGCACCTCGTCGCCCCGTTCATGTCCGTGCGTGTCGTTGACGGCCTTGAAATTGTCGAGGTCGGCGAAGACGAAAACGAGGGACAGATCGGACCGCTCGTTGAGGAGCAACAGGTATTCCGCGGTCTTCAAAAACGCCCGCCGGTTGCGGAGCCCGGTGAGGCTGTCGGACTCGCCGATCCGGATCGCCTCGATCTTCATCCGTTCGATCCGCCGCACGAGGACATAGGCGTAGTACACGCCCACCACGATCAGAAAGACATAAAAGTACAGGTTGTAGGGAGGAACGTCCCCGAGCAGGCGGCTGTGAAGGACGAGCGCGCCCCCTCCGAGGAGGAGCGCCCCGATCATCGACTCGACGATGACGAAGAGCCCGTGCTGGATGCCGTTCCCCAGCACGGCGATCAGAAACAGCAGGATCATGGGCGGGATAATGAAGGGATCGCAGAGCGCTGCGGTGAAGGCGCCCAGGATGTCCACCCAGGCGCCCAGGCGGATCATGATCCGGTTCGCGCCGTGCCTGCGGTAATACTCATCTTCTACAGTTGCTAAAA
>DDXV01000024.1 GCA_002347815.1 Syntrophaceae bacterium UBA2251 | reverse complement strand
TGCATTCATCGGCAACCCTCCCTCGTTGGAGAGAAGGTACAGGCCAGAATGCGCAATGTAAATTCAAATCGGAAAAAATTAAAATGGTTCATTTGCTACCCAATATCAACATATTACATGGTGCTCAGAAAAGTTTAACCGGACAGTCGTGGTAATACCCTTTAAAAAGGGTAAAAATAGAGGTATTAATAAATAGGGACAGCGCCCATTTAATTTAACCGGGGGCGTCCCGAAATCCCCGAGAAAATAGGGCGCTGTCCCTATTTTTCGCTTGCAGATATGCCGCAATTCCGATATGCTGAATTTCGGAATTTGAAGGAGGACAGTATGCGTGAAAATCTTACCGTGTCGGGTCGTGGTCAGATCACCCTTCCGGCGGGTATGCGCAAGCGCCTGGGCATCGAGGCGGGCGGCATCCTGATTGCGGAGGCGCGGGATCGCGAAATCGTCCTGCGCCCCGCGGCCGTCCTGGAGATCGAGACGTACAGCAGCGACGATATCGCCCGCTGGGATGCCGAAGATCGGCTGGATGAAGCCGGGCGCCGGGAGATTGTCAATCGATTCAAATAGGGGCGGGCACGTGATCCCGATTGTTTTTCTGGATGCCAATGTGCTCTTCACGGCGGCCCATAATCCGTCCGGAAAGTCCGCGCTGATCGTTGAACTCGGCACGAAGGGACATTGGCAGACGACGACATCCACCCTTGCGGCCGAAGAGGCGCGAAGGAATCTCGACATCCACTTTCCGGCATGCATCCCCGATCTGGAATTGCTTCTCCGAAGGATCAAAGTGGTTTCCTCCGTTTCCGGTCCGTCATGCCCAATCGATCTTCCGAAGAAAGATCAGCCGATCTTTCTGACCGCCCTCAAGTGCCGGGCCACGCATCTGCTGACCGGCGATATTCGGCATTTTGGCCCCTTCATGAAAGACCCGTCGAAAACCGGCGGCATGACCATCATGACCGTGGCCGATTTCCTTTCTTCTCATTGGGAAAAATAGGGACAGCGCCCTATTTTCCGGAAGACCCGATGGCGGTACCCGGGGCGACACGCGCTTCGTCTCGGTGCGGTTCGGCAACGTCCTGATAGCGGAAAAATAGGGACAGCGCCCATTTTTCGGTTCACCCTCCGCCCCGCCCCCGCGCGCCTGAAAAAAATAGGGCGCTGTCCCTAATTAAACCAGGAGAGCGGTTCACCTGTTTGCAGATATTGGTTGACGATTGTCAACCTTCGGTGTTAGGCTAATGACAACGAAAGGCCCAACAGTCCACTGGAAAAGGTCAAAACCGTATTACTCGCTGGTGGAAGTCAAGCAATTGGCTAAAGAAGGCGCCGTTAGTTTTAAGGCAAACGCAAGGGATTCAGCACGAGTCGATTTCGGCTGGCGAACCGATGAGATGGTCGCCGCCATCCAGAAGCTGAAACCTTCCCATTTTTTCAAAAGCGAACCATCCCGGATGATCAAGAATCTCATGATAGATTCATACAGGGCGCGCGATCTGAACAATGAGTCCGTGTATCTTCATTTCTACATCCTCAAAGGGCGACTGATTGTCAACAGTTTCAAGAAATTATAGGTGATTTTATGCATCCGTGCGAATGCGGAGGAAAATACATCAAGAAACGCGCTTCCCTGGAAATTCAAGATCCTTTCGTAGGACCTGTGAAAAGGGATCGTGTCGATTATGAAGAATGCGATCGATGTGGAGAGCTGATCCTTCCCTTGGAAACTGCACGGGCCTTCGACGACCATGCAGAAGCGCTGCTGGATGACATGCTGAAGAAACAGCCGATTCGGGACTTCTTGACGGCCTCGGAAACGGCGGCGGCTTTGGGAATCACAAAACAGGCATTGCATAAAAACAGGCGGATCAGGCACGGTTTCATCTACCGGACCAGTCTGGGCGGCCTGGCGGTTTATCTGAAAAAATCGGTTGAACTCTACAAGAAGAAAGGGGACGGTCGGTTTCCGCTGTCTGAATTGGCGAGTGACCCGGGAGAAAAACCCGCTTCCACGAGACGCGTTGTGGACAGCGTTTATCGGGTACATGAGCCGTGAGATGACCGAATGGAGACGGCGAAAATAGAAAAATAGGGACAGCGCCCATTTAATTTAACCGGAGGCGTCCCCGATATCCCCGAAAAAATAGGGCGCTGTCCCTATTTTTCAACCGGTTTTGTAGCTTGAAATTTCCCTGTGCCGGTTATACAATAACGCAAAATTGTCCAACGCTATAACAAACGGGGGTGGATTGTGGAATCCGTAAAAGTGCTGAATAAAGGTCAGATCGTCATTCCCGCCTCAATCAGAAAAAAATATGCGATCAGGCCGGGAAATAAAATACAAATGTTTGAATACGGAAAGCTGATTTACATTGTTCCGCAGGCCGACGATCCTGTGGACGAGGCTCGTGGCTGTCTGCCGGCGCATCCTTCCCTGTCGAAAGAGTTGCTCAAGGATAGAAAGAAAGAACGAAATAGTTGATGTCAGCATATGTGTTTGACAGCCATGCCCTGCTGGCGTTTTTTCAAGGGGAACCGGGCGCTCGAACAGTAGAAAAAATTTTGCGGCAGTCTCGCGCAGAATCTTCTGACATCTTTATTTCATTGATAAATCTTGGCGAAATTCTCTATCTTGCCAAAAGACGTTTTGGCGATGAAAAGAAAATTGAATTGCTGAGCCGGATTTATCAGCTTGGGTTTAAGATCATACCTGTTTCTGATGTTCTTGTTTTTCAAGCGGCCGAGATCAAGGCTGAATATACCCTTTCGTATGCTGATTGTTTCGCGCTTGCCTGCGCTATAGATCATTCCGCAATCCTGGTGACCGGAGATCCGGAATTCAAATCCGTGGAGCATTTGGTTTCTATCGCGTGGATTGAAAAATAGCGTCGAAAAAATAGGGACAGCGCCCATTTATTTTGCATGAGGAAAAAATAGGGCGCTGTCCCTATTTTTTAGAGGTCTTTGAGGTCTTTGGTGATCTTGAGGCGGCCGCTCTTGATCATGGCCTTCTTGGTTTCCTTGAGCCATGAGCGGACCGCCTCGTTGCGTTTGGCGGTCAGGAGCGCGCCCCGGAGGGCGTCCTTTTTGCCTGCAAATTCGGCGTCGCTGACCGCCTGCCGCGCCTGGAAGCGGATCAGGACGAGCCGCTCGCCCATTTCGACAACGCCGTCCGGGTAGGGTTTCTTCTCGGAGATCTGGAAGAGGGACTCGGCCAGTTCCTGGGAAAGCCCCAGCTTGGGGACGGCGGTCCCCGGGATGAAGAACCCGGTCTCCGCGACCGAAAGCCCCTTGGCGCCCGCCAGGGCGGCGAAGCCCTCGCCCTTCTTCAGGCGCCCGAGCATCTCCTCCGCCTCGCGCCGGCAGAGCTTCTTCGCCTCCGCCGCCGTGTAGGCGCGCGCCACGTCCGCCTCGACCGCCTTGAGGTCGGGGACGTAGGCCGGCTTCCGGGCCTCGACCTTCACCACGTAGTAGCTCCGCTCGTCCGACAGGACGCCGCTGACCTCGCCCTTCTGCAGGGCGAACACGGTCTTGGCGAGGTCCTCGATGCCGGCCAACTCCGCCGGCGGCCGGTTGAGCGGGAAGAAATCGGTGGTCGCGACCTTCAGGCGGTTCTGCGCGGCATACCGGTCGAAGTTCTCCTCCTGATAGATCGTGTCGTGCGCCTTCTTCGCCTCGTCGGCCGCCCGGTACAGGCCGCCCACCTGCCGCAGCTCGGCCGCGATGGCCTCGCGCACCGCCGCGAGCGGCGCCGTCTTGCCCGCCCGGGTGAACTTCTCCTTCTGGCTCTCGTAGGCGTTGGCCACCTCGTCGTCGGTGACCTTGACCTGGCCCGCGTAATCGGCCCCCCGGAAGGCGAGGACCTTCACCTGGAGCTGCTCCGGGACGCGGAACTGGTCCCCGTGCACCCGGAGGTAGTCCTCCAGGTCGGCGCGGGTCGGCCGCACGCGCCCGGCAAAATCCGCCGGCGCGAGCTGCACGAAGCTCACGCTGATCTTTTCGGTCTGCGCGCGGTACAGGTCGTACACCTCGCGCTCGGAAACCTTGATCCCTTCCTGGATCAGGGCCTCCACCTTGACCGTCGTCAGCCCCTTTTTCTGCATCGCCTCGAATTCCTCCGGCGTCACCTTGTTGTACTGGAGCATCTGCCGGTAGAGGCTGTCGTTGAAGACGCCGTTGCGCTGAAAGGCGGGATAGGCCATGATCGAGGCCCGCACCTCCTCGTTCGTGACCTCCAGGCCCATGTCCTTGGCCTTCGCCATGACGACGGCCTGGTCGAGCAGGGTGTCGAAGGCCTTCTGCTTGAGGTCGAGGGACGCCAGGAGCTCCTCGGGCAGGTTTCCCCCGAAGCGCTGGCGGTAGAGTTCGGTCAGGTTCTGGTATTCCTTCTGCAGGTCGACGTAGGCGATGATCTTCCCGTCGATCTTGGCGATCGTCTCGGCCTGCTGCTTGCCCCCCATGGATCCGAAGTAAAAAATGAAGACAATGATGATGATGCCCAGCAGGACCTTCATGAGCCAGTTGCGGGCATGCTTTCTCATCAGCTCGAGCATGGCGTTCCACTCCTCGTTTGATGGGCGGCATTAGTAGTACAGTCATCCCCCAAATGCAAATCATTTCTGGAAAAATGCATTGCCAAGGGGTCGGAAATGGGATATACACATCACGCTCCGGTATCGGGGGAAAAAGCGGGATAACAGCGGAATTCTTGCAGGACAATTGAGGAGGGGACGTTGCTTTTCGATTTCATTCTCGGAAAATTTTCCAATGACCTGGCCATCGACCTGGGGACGGCGAACACGCTGGTCTACGTCAAGGGCAAGGGGATCGTCCTGAGCGAGCCCTCGGTGGTTGCGGTCCACAAGGACGCCCGCGGGCAGAAGAAGATCCTCGCCGTCGGCGCCGAAGCCAAGAAGATGCTGGGACGCACCCCGGGAAACATCGTCGCCATCCGGCCGATGCGCGAGGGCGTGATCGCGGACTTCGACGTGACCGAGGCCATGCTGCGGCACTTCATCCTGAGCGTCCACAACCGGCGGACCCTCGTGCGGCCGCGGATCATCGTCTCCATCCCCTCCGGCATCACGCAGGTGGAGCGGCGCGCCGTCCGCGAGACCGTCGAATCGGCGGGCGCCCGCGAGATCTACCTGATCGAGGAGCCCATGGCGGCGGCGATCGGCGCCGGCCTGCCCATCAAGGAGCCGATCAGCTCCATGGTGGTCGATATCGGCGGCGGCACGACCGAGGTGGCCGTCATCTCCCTGGCGGGGATCGTGTATTCAAAATCCGTCCGCATCGCCGGCGACCGGATCGACGAGGAGATCGTCCAGTATCTGAAGCGCAAGTACAGCCTGCTCGTCGGGGAGCGGACGGGCGAGATGATCAAGACGACCATTGGCTGCGCCTACCCGGACCACGAGCTGCGCAAGGTGGACGTGAAGGGCCGCGACCTGATCTCGGGCATCCCGAAGACCATCGAGATCAACTCCGAGGAGGTCCGCGAGGCGATCGCGGAGCCGGTCAGCATGATCGTGGAGGCCATCAAGGACGCCCTGGAAAACGCGCCTCCGGAGCTGGCGGGCGACATCGTCGACCGCGGCATCGTCCTGACGGGCGGGGGCGCCCTGCTGCGCAATCTCGACGTTCTGCTCAAGGAGGAAACCGGGCTGCCCATCATCGTGGCCGACGACCCCCTGTCCTGTGTCGCCAAGGGGGCGGGCATGGCCCTGGACGAGCTCGACGTCCTGAAGGAGATCACGGTCCAGTTGTAGCCGCGACAGGACGTCTGCGTCCGGATATTCTCCGCCCGTTCCTGCCCGCCGCGGGACCGCCGTCCGGATCCGGCCCTCCGCCGGTCCGGGGCGCCCGACCGACACGCCTATGATGTTTTTTCAGCGATACCGAACCGTCATCGTTGTGACCCTCCTGGCCATCCTCTGTCTCGTCGTGATCTCGATCAGCGTCCGGCATCCCGAGCGGACCGGCGTCTTTAGGCAAATCGTCCTGGAGTGCGCCGCCCCCATCGAAGGCCTGCTGGGCCGGCCGATCCACGCGGCGGAGAAGGCCTGGCGGCGGTACCTGTTCCTGTTCGGCCTGGAGGCGGAGGTCGGCCGCCTGAGCCGGCAGAACGCCATCCTGACCCGCCAGCTCGTCCAGTATCAGGAGGGCTACCTGGAGTCGCTGCGCCTGCGGAAGCTGCTGGACCTGAAGGAGCACGACGGCTACCGGGGCACGGTGGCGCGGGTCACGGGGCACGTCCGGAGCGCGACCGCCCGGACGCTCGTGATCGACCGGGGGTCGGCGCACGGGATCAAGCCGGGGCAGGCGGTGATCGTCGCCGAGGGCGTGGTCGGCCGCGTGATGGAGGCCTCCTGGCACGCCGCGCGCGTTCTGCTGATCCTCGACGAGAGCAGCAACGTGGACGCGGTTCTCCAGCCCAGCCGGGTGCAGGGCATCCTCCAGGGGAGGGGAGGGCGGGGGTGCCAGTTGAAGTACGTCGGCAAGATGGCCCCGGTGCGCGCCGGCGACGCCGTGGTGACCTCCGGGATGGCCGACGTCTTTCCCAAGGGCCTGCTCCTCGGGGTCGTGCGCGGGGTTGAGAGAACGACCGCCATGTTCCAGAAGATCGATGTCGCGCCGGCGGCCGACTTCTCCCGGCTCGAGGAAGTCCTCGTGCTGACCGGGAGGTAGCGATCGTGCTGTTTTACCTGACCGTCCCGTTTCTCGCCTTCTTCCTGGTCGTCTTCCAGCAGGGGTTTCTGAACCTCTTTTTCTTCCAGCAACTGAGCGTGGAGGTGTCGCTGCTGCTCGCGATCCATGCCGGCTTCCGGATGGACCTGGTGCGCGGGGCGGTGCTGAGCCTCCTGATGGGGTTCTTCATCGACTGCCTGACCGGGTCGATCACGGGGCTGTACATGACGACCTACGCGCTCGTCTTCCTGCTCTCGTTTCTGGTTTCCGCCCGGGTGTACGTCAAGCAGGGGACCCTGATCATGGCCTACGTCATCGTCTGCACGCTCCTGGAGGGCCTGCTCGTGGTGGGGCTGACGGAGCTGATCCGCGGGGTGCAGCTCGAAGGCCGGCTCCGCGTCTTCGTGCTCCAGGCGCTGGTCCTCGGGGTCCTGAGCCCCGCCGTCTTCCCCGTTTTCGATCGCGTCCGGTCGTTCCTCCAGATCGATGAACCCTGACCCATGTCGATGAGTCCTGAACCCTGGACCCTGTTTGTGAGCCGTGAACCATTTTTATGAACCCTGACCGATGCCGATACAACCCTTGACCCGTGTCGATGAGCCCTGACCCATGTCGATGAGCCCTGACCCATGTCGATGAACTCCAACCCCCTGAACAGCCACGAGCCCGGCGAGTTTCGCCAGCGCTTTCAGACGCTGTTCGTGGTGGTGTTCATCGCCCTCTCCATCCTGTTCGTCCGGATGTGGTACCTGCAGGTGATCAAGGGCGAGGAGCTGCGGCAGCGGTCGGAGAACAACAGCGTGCGGATGAGGAAACTCCCCGCCCTGCGCGGCCTGATTCTCGACACGAACGGGATGGCGCTCGTAGACAACCAGACCTCGTTCGACCTCGTGTTCATCCCGGACCGCTCGCGCGACATCCGGGAAACCATCGACAAATTCGCCGCCCTGTGCCGGAAGCGCTCCCTGGCGTTCGCGCCGGACGTGCCCCCGAAAGGCCGGCAGCGGACCTTTCAGCCCGTGCGCCTGGAGCGGAACGTCGCCTGGGAGAAGCTCGCCCTGGCGGAGACGCACGCCCTGGAACTGCCGGGGCTGATCACCGAGGTGTCGCCGGTCCGCCAGTACCTGGCCGGGGAGGTCATGGCCCATGTGATCGGCTATATCGGCGAGATCGGTCCCGAGGAGCTGGAGCGCAACCCCGCCGCCTACGCCATGGGGGACATGGTGGGCAAGTTCGGCATCGAGAAGTATCTGGACCCGTATCTGCGGGGGACGAACGGCTTCGAGCAGGTGGAGGTCAACGCGGTTGGGAAGGGCGTGCGCTCGCTGGGGCGGATCGACCCCGTCTCCGGGTACAACGTGGTTCTCAACATCGACTCCTATCTGCAGAAGACGGCCTGGGACGCCATGGCGGGACGGACGGGGGCGGTGGTGGTCATGGACCCGCGTGACGGCGCCGTCCTGGCCATGCTCAGCACGCCCTCCTTCGATCCCAACCTGTTCACGGGGAAGGTGACGCTCGCCGACTGGCGGAAGCTCGCCGACAACCGGCTGCGCCCGATGGAGAACCGCGCCGCCTCCGGGCAGTACCCCCCGGGCTCGACCTACAAGCCCGTCGTGGCCGCGGCCGCCCTGGAGCAGAAGCTGATCACGCCCGAGACCATCGTCTACTGCAACGGCAGCTTCGTCATGGGCAACCGGACCTTCCGCTGCTGGCAGAAAAAGGGGCACGGCCGCGTGAACCTGCACCGGGCGCTGGTCGAGTCCTGCGACGTTTTCTTCTACGAGGTCGGCCGGCGCGTCGGGGTGGACACGCTGGCCCGCTATGCGCGCGAGCTGGGCCTGGGGGCGCCGACCGGCGTAGACCTGCCCCGGGAAAAGGCGGGGCTCATCCCGACCCGGGAATGGAAGCTGAAGCGCTTCAGGCAACCCTGGCACCCGGGGGAGACGATCTCCATCGCCATCGGCCAGGGCTACGATCTGGTCACCCCGATCCAGCTTTTGAATGCCTACGCCGCCCTCGCCAACGGCGGGACCGTCTGGCAGCCGCGCCTCGTCAAGCGGATCGAGACGCAGGACGGCAAGCCGGTCAAGCGGTTTCCCCCCGTGCGCCGGTCCGTGGCGTCCATCTCGGCGGAGACGCTGAAGCAGATCAACCGGGGCCTGTGGGGGGTCGTGAACGAGCCCCGGGGCACCGGCTACGTCCTGCGGCGCCGGGAGGCGGACGTGTCCGGGAAGACGGGCACTTCGCAGGTGGTGGGGCTGCCCCAGGACGAAAAGGCGCGGCGGCTCAAGCAGGCCGTCGCCCAGGGCGACCACGCCCTGTTCGTCTGCTTCGCCCCGGACAAGGCCCCGGAAATCGCCATTGCCGTCATCGTCGAGCATGGCGGGCACGGCGGCTCGGCCGCCGCGCCGGTCGCCCGGCGCATCATCGACGCCTACTTTGCACGCAAAAACGCCCCGCCCGCCCCGCCCCGCCCCGTCGTTGCAACCGCCGTTCCAGCGGGCACAGCGGCTGGGAGCCGCCCCGGAACCGCACCCACGCCCACCGCGACGCGCCCTGTTGTTTCCCCGACCGACAGACCCGTGGCGCCCCGCGGTGCGAACGCCCACCCGGAGCCGAACCCATGAAGATCGACCGCAGACTGCTCCTGAATTTCGACTGGACGCTGTTCGCGCTGGTGCTCGTCATCAGCGGCATCGGGCTGATGAACATCTTCAGCACCGGCTACAGCCTCTCGGGCCTCCGGCAGACGCCCCTCTACCTCAAGCAGCTCCAGTGGATCGCGATGGGCCTCGCGATCATGGTGATCGCCTTCAGCGTCGATTATCGCCTGATCCACCGCTACGCCTACGTTCTTTACGGGGTGGCCGTCGTGCTGCTGGTCGTCGTGGCGCTCTACGGCTATGCGACCCGGGGGTCGCAGCGCTGGATCGCCCTCGGGGGCTTCATGCTGCAGCCCTCGGAGCTGATGAAGCTGGCGCTCATCCTGGCCCTGGCGCGATATTTCGACCGGCACCGGAGCCTCCAGGGGTATGGCCTGCGGGAGCTGGTGACGCCCCTGATCCTGGTGCTGGTCCCGTTCCTGCTGATCCTCCGGCAGCCGGATCTGGGGACGGGCCTGATCCTTCTGATCATCTTCCTCGCCATGGTCGTCTTTTCCGGGGTCCGGTGGCGCTCCGTCCTCTGGTTCGGCGCGGGGGGCATCGCCCTCATTCCCCTGGCCTGGTTCTTTCTGCACGACTACCAGCAGGAGCGCATCCTGACCTTCTTCAACCCGGAGCGCGACCCGCTGGGTTCGGGGTATCACATCATCCAGTCGATGATCGCGATCGGTTCCGGCGGTCTCTTCGGCAAGGGGTTCCTGAAGGGGACGCAGACGCAGCTCAAGTTCCTCCCGGAGCAGCAGACCGATTTCGTTTTTTCCGTCTTCGCGGAGGAGTGGGGCCTGGCGGGGGGGCTGGTCCTCCTGATCCTCTTCCTGTTCCTGATTCTCTGGGGGCTCAAGATTTCGCAGCGGGCCCGGGACCTCTCCGGGACGCTGATCGCGTTCGGCATCACGGTCATGATCTTTTCCGAGGTCTTCATCAACATCGGGATGGTCACGGGCATCCTTCCGGTCGTGGGCATTCCGCTGCCGTTTTTCAGCTACGGCGGCTCGTCCATGGTGGTGCTCCTGACCGGCATCGGCCTGATGCTGAACATCAGCATGAGGCGCTTCATTCTGCATTCATGAACGGGGGGGACGGTTTCCCCTCGTCCGGCCCGCGGGAATTTCCGCGTTTTTTTCTTTTTGATCGGGGGTGCGCCGGACGGGTCAATCATCCGTGTTTTCGCCAGGATGATCCCTCGCGCCGGAGGCGCTTCGTGTGGGCAAAAAGTGCTTGACAAGCAGGGTGAGTTATGATTAGTAGTGCGCCGACTTGAACGGCAGTCACTATATGACCGGAAGTCAGGCGCCGCTCTGCCGCGCAGGTCATGAAATCGGTTCGTCGAGGTTGTTTGTGAATCGGGTTGATGGCAAGAGGCATCCAGAAAACCTCTTTCAAATTAGGGTGAGCGAGCTTTCCGTAAAACGTATTCGATGAGAAGCCGGGTGGATTACTTTTTCCTCCCGGTTTTTTTGGGAATCTGATCCAGTAAAGCGAGGTATGAACAGTGACGATCGGTCTCGACTATACATTCCTGATCCAGATAATCAACTTTCTGGCCCTGATTTTCATCCTCAATCTTATCCTCTACAAACCAATCCTCGCGATCATCGGCCGGCGGAAAACGCAGCTTGACGAATCGGAGTCGGAAATCAGCCGGCTGAACGAGACGGTCGAGCAGAAAATGGCGGCCTACGAGGAGAAACTCCGCCAGGCGAAGGCCGGGGCCCTGGAGAAGAAGCAGGAGATCACCCAGGAAGGCGCCACGACGGCCAAGGGCATCATCGACGCCGTGCGGGGCGAGATCCCGGGGCTGGTGGAGACGTTCCAGGCCAGGATGAACCAGGAGGTCTCCCAGGCGAGGCAGATTCTGCACGACCAGTCGCGCCGGATCTCGGTCGAGATTGCCGAAAAAGTGTTGGGAAGGAGTGTCCAATGAGAGGGTGGCTTGCAGCGCGTCGGCACGGTCGGCTTATGTCGCGTTCCCTGTTGACGGCAATCGGGTGGGTTCTGCTGACCGCGGCCGTGGTCTATGCCTCGGGCGGCGAGGCCGAAGGGGGCCACGATTCCTGGGCGGAGTGGAAGGATTTCGGCTGGCGCATGCTGAATTTCGCGGTGCTGGCGTGGTTTTTGTGGTGGATGCTGGCCAAGAAGGTGAAGGAGTTCTTCGTCGGGCGGCGCGACGATATCAGCACGGCGCTCGAGGACGCCCGGCGGGCGAAGGAGGAGGCGGAGGCGAAGTTCCGCGACTACGACGCGCGGCTCCAGAAGGCGACCGACGAGATCGACGGCATCACCGAGATGATCCGCTCGCAGGGCGAGGCCGAAAAGGCGAGGATCGTCGAAGATGCCCGCAAGCAGGCGGAGAAGATGAAGGAAGACGCCCAGGCCCGCATGGAGCAGGAGTTCAACAAGGCGAGCAGCCAGCTCAGGCTGGAGGCGGTCAAGCTTTCCGTAGAACTGGCTGAGGAGATTCTGAAGAAGCAGATCACGCCTCAGGATCACGAGACCATGGTGCGCGACTGCATAGACAAGGTGGTGAAACAAAATTGATCAGCAGCAATATCGCCAAACGGTACGCGAAGGCGTTCTTCGGGATCGCGGGTGAGGAACGGAAGTACGAGCCCTACTACAAGGAGCTCCGCCAGTTCTCATCCCTCCTGGAGATGAACAAGAATCTCCGGGAATTCCTGGACAACCCCATCTTCGACCAGGCCGACAAGAAGGCCGTGGTCACGTCGCTCCTCGCGAGGACGGATATCTCTCCCGTCACGGCCAATTTCCTCAAGCTGCTGGTCGACAAGCGGAGAATCAACGTCCTTCCCGAGATCGAGGATTGTTACCGGGAACTCATGGACGCGGTCCTGAAAAACGTTCGGGTCCAGGTCAAGACGGCCTTCCCGCTGTCCCCCCAGATGGTCCAGAGCCTGCAGAGCGGGCTCGAGTCGATGACGGGGAAGCACGTGGAGATGGCCGTCATGGACGATCCGTCCCTGGTGGGGGGGATTGTCGTCCGGGTCGGGGATACGATTTACGACGACAGCATCCGGACGCAGCTCAACAAGATAAGGAATCTCTTAGGGGAGGAGATATAGCGCATGGAAACCATCAGGGCAGAGGAAATCAGTCAGATCATTTCCAAACAGATCAAGGAATATGAAAAGAAGCTGGACATCAGCGAAACGGGTACCGTCCTGTCCGTCGGCGACGGCATCGCCCGCGTCTACGGTGTGGAGAACGCCATGGCCATGGAGCTTTTGGAGTTCCCCGGCGGGATTCTGGGAATGGTCCTGAACCTCGAGGCGGACAACGTCGGCGTCGCCGTTCTCGGCGAGGTCACCCATATCAAGGAGGGCGACATCGTCAAGCGGACCGGCAAGATCGCCCAGGTGCCCGTCGGCGAGGCCCTGCTCGGTCGGGTCATCGACGCCACCGGCGCGCCGATCGACGGCAAGGGTCCGATCGAGACGACGGAATTCCGCCGGATCGAAATGATCGCCCCCGGCGTGATCCAGCGCCAGCCCGTCAATCAGCCCATGTACACGGGGCTCAAGGCCGTCGACGCCATGACGCCCATCGGCCGCGGCCAGCGCGAGCTCGTCATCGGCGACCGCCAGATCGGCAAGACGGCCATCTGCATCGACGCCATCATCCGCCAGAAGGACACGGGCGTCAAATGCATCTACGTCGCCATCGGCCAGAAGAAATCGACCGTGGCCCAGGTGGTGGAGAACCTCCGCAAGCACGGCGCCATGCCTTACACCTGCGTCGTCTCCGCCTGCGCCAGCGACCCCGCGACCCTGCAGTACATCTCCGCCTTCGCCGGCTGCAGCATCGGCGAATACTTCCGCGACCGCAAGCAGGATGCCCTGATCATCTACGACGACCTCTCCAAGCAGGCCGTCGCCTACCGGCAGATCTCCCTGCTGCTCCGTCGTCCCCCCGGACGCGAGGCGTTCCCCGGCGACATCTTCTACAACCACTCCCGGCTGCTCGAGCGGGCGTCCCGCGTGAGCGAGGAGCTGGGCGGCGGATCCCTGACGGCCCTGCCCATCATCGAAACCCAGGCCGGCGACGTGTCCGCCTACATCCCGACGAACGTGATCTCCATCACCGACGGCCAGGTCTACCTGGAGCCGGGCCTGTTCTACTCCGGCGTCCGTCCCGCGATCAACGTCGGTCTTTCCGTGTCCCGGGTCGGCGGCGCCGCGCAGGTGAAGGCGATGAAGCAGGTCGCCGGAACGCTGAAACTCGACCTGGCCCAGTTCCGCGAACTGGCGGCCTTCGCCCAGTTCGGGAGCGACCTGGACAAGGCGACCCAGGCCCAGTTGGACCGGGGCGTCCGGCTCGTGGAGCTGCTCAAGCAGCCCCAGTTCCAGCCCATGTCCCTCGGGGAGGAGGTCACGGTCCTGTTCTCCGGCACGCGCGGGTTCCTGGACAAGTACGGCGTCGACAAGCTCGGCGCGTACGAGCCGCAGCTCCTGGCGTTCGTCAAGAACAAGTACCCGGAGGTCCTGAAGGAGATCGACGAGAAGATGGTCATCAGCCCGGATCTCGAAAAGAAGATGAAGGACGTCCTGACCGAGTTCGACACCGTGTTCGTTGCGGAATAATGCATGAAAAAAGCGTTCGTCGCGAGCGTGATTGAACCGAGACTGTAAGAGGGAGACGTTTTAATGGCCGCACTGAAGGACATTAAAAGAAAAATAGGCGCCGTCCACAAGACGAAGCAGATCACCAGGGCCATGAACATGGTGGCGGCGTCGAAATTCAAGTCGGCGCAGAACCGGTTGGAGAGCTTCCGTCCCTACGCCGGGAAGTTCATGGACGTGCTGAACAGCCTGGCGCTGCGGGTGGACGCGAAGAACCATCCCCTGCTGTCCGTCCGGGATCCCAAGAAGATCCGCGTCATCTGCATGACCTCGGACCGCGGGCTCTGCGGCGGATTCAACACCAGCCTGATCAAGGCGACGGAGCGCTTCCTGAGGGACAAGCTGGCCCAGGGGAAGGACGTGACCCTGGTTCCCGTCGGACGCAAGGGACGCGACCATTTCCGGAAGAAGGCCGCCACCATGAACGAGCGGACGGACGTGTTCGGCAAGTTCGACATGAGCCTGGCGGTCAAGATCAGCAACGACGTGATCCCGCCTTTCATGAGCGAGGAGTACGACGAGCTGTACCTGATCTACAACGAATTCGCCAGCGTCTCCACCCAGAGGCCGGTCGTCGTGCGGCTCTTCCCGCTGCCCAGCATCGGGCAGGAAGAGGACATCGATCCGGAAAAGCGGGTGGAGTACATCTATGAGCCCTCCGACGAGGTCCTCCTCGACCGGCTGCTGCCGATGTACGTGCACGTGCTCCTGTTCCGGGCGCTTCTGGAGACGTCGGCCGGGGAAAACGGCGCGCGGATGGCGGCCATGGACAACGCGACCCGGAACTGCGATGAGCTGATCCAGAGCTTGACGCTGCAGTACAACAAGGCGAGACAGTCGGCGATTACGGCGGAACTGATGGATATTGTCGGCGGCACGGAGGCCCTGGCCAAAGGCTAAAGCGGGGACGGTCACAAGGCGAAAATACGCGAAGAGAGATCAGCGAAGGAGATGATTATGAATATAGGTAAAATCGTGCAGGTCATCGGACCGGTAGTGGATGTGGCGTTCGAGGAGGGGAAGCTGCCCAGCATCATGAACGGCGTCACGATCACGAACGCCGCGATCAACGACGAGCCGGACAACCTGATCGTCGAGGTGGCGCAGCATCTGGGCGACAACGTGGTCCGCTGCATCGCCATGGACATCACGGACGGTCTCGTCCGGGGCATGCCGGCGAAGGACATGGGGATGCCCATCACCGTGCCGGTCGGTCCCGAATGCCTCGGCCGGATCCTCAACGTGGTCGGCCGGCCCGTGGACGGCCTGGGCCCGATCGACGTGAAGCACACGGCGCCGATCCATCGCGAGGCGCCTTCCTTCCTGGAGCAGGACACCTCCGTGCACGTCCTGGAGACGGGCGTCAAGGTCATCGACCTCCTCGTGCCGTTCCCCCGGGGCGGTAAGATGGGGATGTTCGGCGGCGCCGGCGTCGGCAAGACCGTCGTCATGATGGAGATGATCCACAACATCGCCATGCACCACGGCGGCATCTCCGTTTTCGCCGGCGTGGGCGAGCGGACCCGTGAAGGCAACGACCTGTACCTCGAAATGAAGCAGTCCGGCGTCATCAAGCAGGCAGCCCTGATCTACGGCCAGATGACGGAGCCGCCCGGCGCCCGCGCCCGCGTGGCGCTGACGGCCCTGGCCGCCGCGGAATACTTCCGCGATGAGGAAGGGCAGGACGTGCTGCTGTTCGTCGACAACATCTTCCGGTTCACGCAGGCCGGCTCCGAAGTGTCCGCTCTGCTGGGCCGCATGCCCTCCGCCGTCGGATACCAGCCGACCCTGGCGACGGACCTGGGCGAACTCCAGGAGCGCATCACCTCGACGACCAAGGGCTCCATCACGGCCGTCCAGTGCGTGTACGTTCCCGCCGACGACCTGACGGACCCGGCGCCGGCCACCACCTTCGCCCACCTGGACGGAACGGTCGTGCTCTCGCGGCCGATCGCCGAGCTGGGCATCTATCCCGCCGTGGACCCCCTGGACTCCACCTCGCGCATCCTCGACCCCAACGTCCTCGGGCTCGAGCACTACCAGGTGGCGCGCCAGGTGCAGGTGACCCTGCAGAAGTACAAGGACCTCCAGGACATCATCGCCATTCTGGGCATGGACGAGCTCTCCGAAGAGGACAAGCTGACGGTCAGCCGGGCCCGGAAGATCCAGCGTTTCCTCTCGCAGCCGTTCTTCGTGGCGGCGCAGTTCACGGGCACGGACGGCAAGTTCGTTGCCGTCGCCGATACGGTGCGCGGCTTCAAGGAGATCCTGGAAGGCAAGCATGACGATCTGCCCGAGCAGGCCTTCTACATGGTTGGCGGGATCGAGGAAGTGATCGAAAAGGCCAAGAGGTTGAGCGAGTAGCCGGAGGAACGCAGATGGCGGACGATTTGATTCTCGAAATTGTGACCCCCGAGAAGATGGTCTTCAGTGAGAAGGTGGAGGAGGTCACCCTCCCCGGCACGGAAGGCGAGTTCGGGGTGCTCCGGGGCCATGCATCGCTCCTCAGCTCGATCGAAATCGGCGAGATGAACCTGACGCGGGAGGGCAAGAAGTCCTTCTACGCCCTGAACACGGGGTATGTGGAAGTCACCTCCGGAAAGGTCACCGTCCTGGTCGAGAGCGCCGAGCGCTCCGATATGATCGACAAGGACCGGGCCCAGCGGGCCAAGGACCTGGCGGAAAACAACCTGGCCCGGATCGCCAAGGAGGATGCCGACTTCGAGGTGATGCGCGCGGCCCTCTTGCGGGCCATCACCCGCCTGAAGGTCGCCGACCGGTCCTGAGCCGGGATACGACCCAGACAGAAAAAACGACCGGGAATCCCGTCAAGGGATTCCCGGTTTTTTTGTCCTTCGCTCGCGGGACGCCATCTTCGCGCCCCGGCCTTATTCCCGGCCGCTTCGGGGGGGCTGCATCCGGAGCCGGTTCGGGCGTTCCTTCCGGCCGCCTTTACGTCCCGGCCTGGTTCGCGGCCCCTTAAAAGGGGGCTGCATCCGGAGCCGTTCCGGGATCCGCACCGTTCAGGCGTCCCGCGATCCGCATTCAAAAAAGCGTCAGGCGTTGCGCCCTGGTTCTTCGGGGGATTCGGGTTTGGCGCGGCGTCAGGCGTCCGCGGGTGCGGCGATGTCCGCCACCTCGAACTTCCGGATGCCCCCCGGCGCCTGGACCGTCACCTCTTCGCCGACGACCTTGCCGATCAGCGCCCGGCCGATGGGCGAGGTGACCGAGATCCGGTTTGCGTTGATGTCCGACTCGAAGGGCCCGACGAGCTGGTAGGTGGTCTCCTCTCCGGAGTCGATATCGGCGATGGTCACGGTGGCGCCGAAGACCGCCTTCTCGTACGTCATGCCCGCCAGATCGATCACCCGTGAGCGGGCGAGGTTGGTTTCCAGCTCCTGCATCTTGCCGTGCAGGAAGGACTGCCGCTCCTTGGCGGCGGTGTACTCGGCGTTCTCGGAAAGATCGCCGTGGCCGCGGGCGATCTCGATGTCCCGGATGTTCTGCGGGATGTCCACGTTCTTGACGGCTTCCAGGTCCTTTTTCAGCTTTTCGTAGCCGGCCCGGGTAATGGGCATTTTCTCCATGGGGTCTCATCCTCTGCGGCGCGGCGCCTGCGTCATCGCCGCGTTCCGTTGATCTGGCCTAGCTTTAGACGACAAACGGTTCCCTGTCAAGCGCCATTCGTCCCGGGGCCGCGCTGCGCGCCGGATCGCCCTAAGGCTTCCCCGCTTGCCAGGAGGAGACATCTGTGGTAGGAAAACGGCGGGATTGAAGACACTTAAACGGCGCGCGAAAGTGGTGCGTGTGAACCCCGGCGACGGGGCGGGCGGAGGCGGGATGCGGGACCGGTACAACAGGGACATCAACTATCTGCGGGTTTCCGTGACGGACCGGTGCAACCTGCGCTGCCGGTACTGCATGCCCAAGGCGGGGCTGTCGCTGATCGGCCACGACGACATCCTGCGCTACGAGGAAATGATCCGCATCGTCCGGATCGCGGTTCGGCTGGGCGTGGGCAAGGTCCGTATCACGGGGGGGGAGCCGCTCGTGCGGCGCGGCCTGGCGGAGTTCATCGCCGGCCTCCGGAAGATCGAGGGGCTGCACGACATCGGGTTGACGACCAACGGCATCCTGCTCGAGGAAATGGCGCCGGCGCTCTACGCGGCGGGCCTGAGGCGCATCAACGTCAGCCTCGATTCGCTCGATCCCGAAAAGTACCGCCACATGACGCGGGGGGGCGATCTGGAGGCCGTCATCCGGGGCATCCGGACGGCCCGGGAATGCGGGTTCGATCCGATCAAGATCAACGTGGTGGCGATGAAGGGGTTCAACGACAGCGAGCTGTTCGATTTTGCGGCGCTGACACTGGAGCGGCCGTATCAGATCCGCTTCATCGAGCTGATGCCCCTGGGGCAGGCCGGGCCGAAAAATGACGGCAATTTCCTTTCCAATGACGTCATCCGGCAACGCATCGCTGAACGGTACGCCCTCGAGCCCGTGAACGACGGGAAAAACCCGGAGGCCGGGCCGGCCCAGGTCTACCGGGCCGCCGGAGGGCGGGGCGAAATCGGCTTCATCAGCCCCGTCACCCACCATTTCTGCGAGACCTGCAATCGCCTGCGCCTCACGGCGGACGGCTGCCTCCGGGCCTGTCTCCTGAGGGACGACGAGGTCGATCTGAAGCGTCCCCTGCGGGACGGATGCAGCGACGAGGACCTGGAGGCGCTGATCCGGGGGGCGATCGCGAAAAAGCCCCCGCGGCACGAGCTGTCCTGCGGGCAGGCGCAATTGAAAAAATGCGTGCGGCAGCGGGACATGTCGGCGATCGGCGGTTAGACCGCGGGCTTTAGGCTCCGGCGGGGGAGGGGGGACGCAGATGATCTTCGATGAGGCGCTGTCCCGATCTTACGACGACTGGTTTCAGACCCCGTCCGGACGCTACATCGACGCCCGGGAAAAGGCCTTCATCCTGTCGCTGATGTCGCCGCGGCCGGGGGAGCGCCTCCTCGATGTCGGGTGCGGCACGGGGGAGCACCTGCGGATGTTCCACGAGAAGGGGTGCGAGGTCACCGGCCTCGACGCCTCGCCGTTCATGATCGCGCGGGCGCGGGAAAAGCTGGGCAACCGGGCGGAGCTCCATGAGGGGAGCGCGGAAGACCTCCCCTTTTCCGACAACGCGTTCGATCACGTCGTGCTGATCACCGCCCTGGAATTCACCGAAGATCCCGCCCTCGCCGTCTCGGAGGCCATCCGCGTCTGCCGCAATCGCGTCTTCTTCGGGCTCCTCAATCCGTATTCGCTGCTTGCCGTACAGCGCGGCCTGGAGGGCCGCCTCCGCGACACCGTCTATAACCGGGCGCGCCTCTTGACCCTGCGAAAACTGTCGGGGATGATCCGCGATCGGTTGGGAGCGACGCCGCTCACGTGGGGAAGCGTCATCCTCTTCCCCGCGTCCTGGTACCCCGCGGCCGGGATGCTGGAAGAGCGGCTCCCGGCCGTGAAGAATCCCTTCGGGGCCTTCATGGGTCTGTCTTTCCCCATGCGTTTCCGCTATCGGACGGTTCAGGACGCGATCCGGGACCCGTTCAAAATGAAGGCAAATCAGCACAACCCCGTGCACGGGGCGGTGCGGGAGATGGAGCGATGAACCGGGAGGCCCTGCTGTATGAACGACTGCCGGACGACGAGGTCCGATGCGGCCTCTGCGCCCACCGCTGCCGGATCCGCCCCGGCCGGCGGGGGGTCTGCGGGGTCCGGGAGAACCGGGCCGGCATCCTGTACTCCCTGGTCTACGGCAATCTGATCGCCGAGAACCTCGATCCCATCGAAAAGAAGCCGCTCTTCCACGTCTATCCCGGCTCCCGCACCTTTTCCGTGGCGACGGTGGGGTGCAACTTCCGCTGCACGTTCTGCCAGAACCACGACATCTCGCAGATGCCGCGGGAGGCGGGCGACGTCCTGGGCCGGCCGGTCGCCCCCGAGCGGGTCGTGCTCGCGGCCGCCGAGACCGGCAGCCGGACGATCGCCTACACCTACACGGAGCCGACGGTGTTCTTCGAGTACGCCCTGGACATCGCGAAGCTGGCCCATGGGCGGGGCATCGGGAATATGTTCGTGACGAACGGCTACATGACGGCGGAGGCCGTTGCTGCGGTCGCCCCCTATCTGCTCGCCGCCAACGTGGACCTGAAATCGTTTCGGGATGAATTTTACCGGGAGCAGTGCGGCGCCCGCCTCCAGCCGGTTCTGGACAGCCTCCGGGCGCTGAAGGCGGCGGGCGTGTGGGTCGAGGTGACGACCCTCCTCATTCCGGGGCTCAATGACGGCGAGGAGGAGCTTCGCGAGATCGCCCGCTTCATCCACGGCCTCGGGCCGGAAACGCCCTGGCACATCAGCCGGTTTCACCCGCAGTTCCGGATGCGGACCACGCCCCAGACGCCGCCGCGGGCCATCCGCCTCGCGACGGATGTCGGCCGGGCGGAGGGGCTCCGGTATGTGTACAGCGGCAACCTTCCCGGGGATGAAGGAGAGAAGACCTTCTGCCACGACTGCGGGCATCTCCTGATCGACCGCTTCGGCTACACCATCCGGGGCATCGATCTGGACGAGGCGCGCTGCCCCCGCTGCCGGACCCCGTTGGCGGGCGTCTTTTCATAGGCCGTCCGGGTCCGGTCCGGCCCCATTCCCGTTCAGGTCCGCCTCGTCGTACGACCGGTCCAGAATCTCCCGGGCGCGCGCCAGCTCCCCGGCCGGGACGAGGATCTTCACCTCTCCGAGACCGTCGATGGTGATGGCGTAGATGGCGCCGGCCGCCTCGTACCGCAGGCGGGTCGGGATGCCCTCCGTTTCGAGCCGGCCCGTGATGATCCGGGCGTTCGTCAGGCCCGCGGCCGCGGTGACGACCCCCCAGTCCTCCGCCTCCATAGATTCCGATCCTCCCGTTTCGTTTCCGTCGCGGACATTCGCGACGCGAGATCGTTGTGACCTCATCCGTCTGTCCGCCGGACCTTTTCGACCCTGCACGCCTTTTAGATTTTTCGGGTCTCTGCCACCGCGGGGGAGTCCCCGTAAAGACGACGGTTTCGAGCGCGTCGGCGCGAGCGAGTTTCGCCGTCTGCGGCGCAACAGGGAGGTGCCGGGTCGAAAAAGGTCCGGCGCGCAAAGGGGCGACGATTTTCAAAAGCCGAAACACGTTTATCATGGCTCCCGGGGGCGGCCAAGAAAATTCGTGACGGACACAAGATGTTGTGGTGGTGATTTCGACTGACCACATTTTGTTGTATTTTTCCTTTACAAGGCCGGATTCTTTTGCTACATTTGCCCCTAAAAACGGGGAGAAGCGGGTCCGGTGAAGCTCAAGCGTCTGGAAATCCTCGGCTTTAAGTCTTTTGCCGACAAGATCGTCCTGGATCTTATGCCGGGGATCAGCGCCATCGTCGGCCCCAACGGCTGCGGGAAGAGCAACATCGTCGACGCCCTGCGTTGGGTCATGGGCGAACAGCGCCTGAAGGCCCTGCGCGGCAAGAAGACCGAGGACGTGATCTTCAACGGCAGCGACGAGGCGGCCCCCGTCGGCATGGCCGAGGTGTTCATGACGATGGAGGCCGACGACCGCCCCTTCCCGGATCCCTACGGCGAATTCCGCGAGGTCATGATCTCCCGCCGCGTCTTCCGGGACGGGGAGAGCGAGTACGGCATCAACAACATGACCTGCCGGCTCCTGGACGTGAAGGAGTTCTTCCTGGACACGGGGGTCGGCGCCCGCACCTATTCCATCGTGGAGCAGAACAGCGTCGCGACCCTGGTCGAGGCGAAGCCGGAGGACCGTAGGCAGTTCATCGAGGAGGCGGCCGGCATCGCGAAATACCGGAGCCGCAAGGAAGCGGCCATCCGCAAGATGGAGGCGACCCGCCAGAACCTGCTCCGCATCCACGACATCCTGCGCGAGGTGAAGAGCCAGCTCAACGCGGTTTCCCGTCAGGCCAAGCGGGCCGAGCACTACAAGGCCCTGAAGAAGGACGTCCGGGAGGCGGAACTGGCGCTCGCCCTGCAGAGCTACGCCGATTTCATCGAGAAGCGGAACACACTGGAAGGCGAGCGGGACGGCGCCCGGCAGCGGGGGGAGGGCATCCGGACGTCTCTCCAGGCCCTCGATGCGTCACTCGAGGCGCTGAAGGCCGAGGTCCTCGAAACGGAGCAACTCCTCGCCGGGCAGCAGGAGGCGCTCTACCGGCTTCGCAACGAGATCGGCATCAAGGAACAGGGCCTGGAATTCAACCGGGGCCGGACGACGGACACGGCCGCGCGGCAGGAGAAGCACCGGGAGGCGATCGGCCTTCTGGAGCGGCGCCGCGAGGAACTCGAGCGGGAGGAGGCGGACCTGAGCCGGACGATCCTCGAGGCGGAGGAAACGCTCCGCGGGCTGCGGGCCGCGGTCACGGAAGGGCAGACGGCCGTGGAGGACCTGCGGCGGGAAGGCGACCGCCTGGAGAAGGAACTGGATGAGCGTAAGATCGCCTTCGTCGATGCCGCCGCGGAGAAGGCGAAGCGCCGAAACCTCATCCTGGGCCTGAACCGCAGCCTCGACGATCTCCGCCGGCGGGACGAGCGGGACCTCCGCGAACAGGAGGAGCAGAACGAGCGCCGGGGCGTCCTCAGCCGCTCCCTCGCGGAGCTCCGGGCATCGCTGGCGGCCCAGGAAGCGGCGGAGCGTTCGCTGCGGGAGGAATCCGAGACGGCGGCCGCCGCGGAGGCGCGCCTGCGCCGGGAACTGCCGCAGGTGGAACAGGCCATCGGCGCCCTCAAGGACGAACTGGGCCGGAAGGCGGCGCGGCTCGCCTCCCTGAAGGAATTCCAGGAAGGCTACGCCTGGTGCAACGAGGCGACCCAGTCCCTCCTCGCCGCGCGCCGGCAGAAGGACCCGCCCCCCACGGACGCCTTCTTCGGCGTCGTCGCCGACCACCTGGACGTCCCGCAGCCCTATGAAACGGCGGTGGAGGCCGTTCTGGGCGAGCGGCTGCAGTACATCGTGGTGGAAAGCCAGCGCGACGGCGTCCAGGCCATCGACTACCTGAAGAATCACGCCCTCGGCCGGGGAAGCTTCATCCCCCGGGAGGTGCGCAACCACCCGCCGGACGGCCATCTGCCTCCCTATCTCGAAGACACGGTGCGCCTGGTCGATGCGATCCGGGTCACGCCGGATTTTCGGGGCGTGGCCGACCATCTGCTCGGGGACGTCCTGCTCATCCCCACCCTGGCGGAGGGGCTGTCGCTGTGGGAGCGGAACGGCTTCTCGGGCACCTTCGTGACCCCGGAGGGGGACATCATCCATCCCCAGGGCGTGCTGAGCGGCGGGAGCGCCAACGGGAACGGGAAGAGCCTGCTTAAAAACAAGCGAGAGATCTCCGAGCTCGAGGGCGAGGTGGCGCGCCTGCGGGAGCGGCTGGCGGCGGCGGAGGATCAGCGGCGGCAGTCGGCCGCGGAGCTCGCGCAGGCGGACGAAACCCTCCGCCGGCTCCGGACGGCGCTGCATCAGCAGGAGCTTCAGGCGACCACGCTCCGCAAGGACATCGAGCGGTTCGACGACGAGCAGAAGCGTCTGGAGCAGCGGCTGCGGGTGGTCGCCCTGGGCCGGGAGCAGTTGAAATCGGAAGAGCAGGACATCCAGGGCAAGATCGCCGAGGCGACCCGCGAGATCGGAGAGCTGGAACAGGGCGAGGGCGATCTGAACGCGGACATCGCCGACGTGCAGGCGCGCTGGCAGGCCCTGCGGGCGGATCTCGCGCGGCAGGAGGCCGTGTTCACGGACCGGAAGGTCCGCCTCGCGTCGCTGGAGGAAAAGCGGGAGGCGGATCGGCGCGCCCTGGCCCGCATGGCGGAAACCCGCACCGCCACGGGCGAGGAGATCGGCGCGCGGCAGAAGGAGTTCGAGGCCGGCGTCCGGCAGGCGGAGGAGCTGGCCCGCCAGGCGGTGAGCGACAAGGAGGCCCTGACGGCCCTGTACCGGCAGCAGCAGGAGTTGGACGCGGCCCTGGCCGGACTGAAGGACCGTCTCCAGGACCGGGAGCGGGTCCTCAAGGAGAAGGAGGCGGAGGCGCGGGAGGCCAAGCAGCGCCTGGAGCGCGCCGTTCAGGAGGCGGGCGATCTCGAGATGGAATACCGGGAGATCGGCGTACACATGGACCACCTGCGGCAGGGGATGCAGGCCCGGCACGCCTGCGACCTGGATCAGGCGATGCCCGCCTTCCAGCGGCTCGAAGCGTCCGAGCTCGAGGCGCTGACCCAGGCGCTCGAAAAGAACCGCCAGATCGTGGAGAACTTCGGCGAGGTCAACCTCCTCGCCCTGAACGAGCACGCCGAACTCAAGGAGCGCCATGAATTCCTGGCCGCGCAGGCGGCCGACCTGCAGACCTCCCTCGACACCCTCCAGGCGACGATCACCCGGATCAACCGGGTTTCGCGCCAGCGGTTCTCCGAGACGTTCACGGCGGTCAACGAACGTTTCGAGGAGGTGTTCGGCAAGATCTTCCCCGGCGGAAAGGGCCGCCTCAGCCTGACCGACGAGTCGGACCTGCTGGAAACGGGCGTCGACATCCACCTCCAGATTCCGGGAAAACGCACTCAGAACGTCACCCTGCTGTCCGGAGGCGAAAAGTCGCTGGCGGCGATCGCCCTGATCTTCGCCATCCTCCTGTACCGGCCCACGCCGTTTCTGGTCCTCGACGAGGTCGACGCGGCCCTGGACGACGCCAACATCGCGCTGTTCAACCGCCTGGTCCGCGAGATCGCGGAGCATTCGCAGGTGCTCCTGATCACCCACAACAAGCGGACCATGGAGGTGGCGGAGAGCCTCTACGGCGTCACCATGGCCAAGCAGGGCGTCTCGTCCCTCGTCTCCGTGAGCCTCCAGCAGTCCTGATCGACCCTCGCCGCCCCCCTTTACTTCCGCCGGTAAAACGATTATAAGGCCCGACAGGATCGATTCCCCCCGTGCGGGGAACGGGAAAGGCGCGGCGCGGATCGCCGCCGCCGCGGAGGTGTTTCGGGATGGCAGGCGACATCTACAAAAAGGGATTCTTCGACCGGCTCAAGGACGGTCTGGCCAAGACCCGCAAGCTCCTGGTGACCGATGTCGACGACATCATCCTGGGCGAGAAGAAGATCGACCAGGACCTCTTCGACGAGCTGGAGGCGGCGCTGATCGGCGCCGACGTCGGGCCGTCCTTCACCTATGAACTCATCGAGAGCATGAAGGAGCGGGTGAAGCGCCGGGAGCTCGAGAAGCCGGAGCGGCTGCGGCAGGTGCTCAAGGAGAGCATGCTGGCGATCCTCAAGAAGAACGAGGCGCCCATGCAGATTCCCGTGGGCGAGCTCTACACGATCATGGTCGTCGGCGTCAACGGGACCGGGAAGACCACGACCATCGGCAAGATGGCCGCCCGCTTCAAGAAACAGGGCATGCCGGTCCTCCTCGTCGCGGCGGACACGTTCCGGGCGGCGGCGATCGAGCAGCTCGAAATCTGGAGCGAGCGGGTCGGGGTCCCCCTGCTGAAGCAGAAGATGAACGCCGACCCCGCGGCCATCGTCTTCGACGCCCTGCACGCCGCGAAGGCGGGCAAGGCCGATGTCGTCATCATCGACACGGCGGGGCGCCTCCACACGAAGACGAACCTCATGGAGGAACTCAAGAAGGTCAAGCGGATCATGGCGCGGGAGCTTCCCGGCGCGCCGCACGAGGTCCTGCTCGTCATCGATGCGACGACCGGCCAGAACGCCATCAGCCAGGCGAAGATGTTCAACGAGGAGATCGGGGTGACGGGGATCGTCCTGACCAAACTCGACGGGACGGCAAAGGGCGGGATCGTCATCCGCATCGCCCAAGAGCTGGGGATCCCCATCCGTTACATCGGCATCGGCGAGCGCCTCGACGACCTGAGGCGATTCCGCAGTGAAGAATTCGTGGATGCCCTGTTCGAAGGCGACGGCGCGTCATGAAGATGCTGGAGTGCGTTCCCAATTTCAGCGAGGGCAGGGACGCCGAAACGATCGACCGGATTGCGGGGGCGGTTGCGGCCGTGGCCGGCGTGAAGCTGGCCGACATTCACCGGGACCCGGACCATCACCGCGGCGTCTTCACGTTTCTCGGGGCGCCGGAGGCCGTGGTGGAGGCGGCCCTCGCCGCGGCGGGCGTCGCGCTGGAACGGATCGACATGTGCCGGCACGACGGCGTCCATCCCTGCATCGGCGCCGTCGACGTCGTTCCCTTCGTTCCGCTGGGGGACACCCCGATGGCGGCGGCGGTGAGCGCGGCCCGGGAATTCGGCGGGCTTCTGGGCGAGCGGCACGCCGTGCCCGTCTATTTCTACGGGGAGGCCGCCATGCATGCGTCCCGGCGGGAACTTCCCGTCCTGAGGCGGGGCGGCTACAGGGGACTGCCGGACAGGCTGGCCGACCCGGATGGGCGGCCGGATGCGGGTCCGGCGGCGTATCGGGCGGCCTGCGGGGCGGCGGCTGTGGGGGCCCGGGGCGTTCTCGTGGCCTTCAACGTCAATCTGCGATCGGCGGATCTCGAGGCGGCCCGGTCCATTGCCCGCGCCATCCGCGAATCCTCGGGCGGCATGAAGGCGGTCCGGGCGATGGGGGTGCTGCTCGTCAGCCGCAACCTCGCCCAGGTCTCGATGAACCTGACGGATTGGCGCGTCACGTCCATGCGGCAGGTCTTCGCCCGCATTCGGGACCTGGCCGCGGAGCGTGGGATCGACGTCCTGGAGTCCGAACTCGTCGGCCTGACCCCCCGGGGGGCGTTCGGGGGCGCAACGGCGGAAGAACTTCTGCTGGTGGGATTTTCGGAAGCGAAGCTGATCGAGAGCCATCTACCCGCAGGCGCGTGACGCTGACGCGTGCTGCCGCTCCGCGCTCTCGGCAATACGGGAAGACATCCTCCCGCACGGGTGCGGGGAAGTGGCGACCGGATGACGTCTTTCTCGGAAAGAGATCCCCAACTTCTCGTGGGGACGCGGCCGGAAAGGGGCGTCGGGCGTTTTGTGTCAGAGCCGGGAGAAAGGGGTCCCGGCGTATTGACACCGTCCGGAAACCGTGTTAATCGGCCGAAACTTTACATGCAAAAATCAATTTGAGCCCCCGTAGCTCAGCAGGATAGAGCACCGGATTCCTAATCCGGGTGCCGCGCGTTCGAATCGCGCCGGGGGCACCAAATAAAATCAATGGGTTAGGCGATTCCAGCTTAACCACTCCCTGCTTCGATTTCTCCAAAATTGCCGGTATATTGCCATTAGGGGGGTAGTCAATTAGCTCCTCCTGTGGTATCATGCCCGGTATGGTTAGTAATGCCGTTGGTGATAGGCTGTACGCCGTGACATTCGGTTACGACTGGAGCAAAAAGGGTAGGAGGAGCTAATTGACTGCCCCCCTTCAGGTATTAATTACTGAAAAAATTACTTGACATGCGAATTAGGCCTTGATATGAACGAGCGCACGTTATAAGAACGTACGTCCGTATCTATATGAAATTACGTCCACTCCGTCAACCCCTTTTTACTATCAAGCGGCGCAGTTTTCCAAATCACCCATAGCGAACTGATATTATTAGAGATTATGGAGGGCATGCGTGAAGTCCATTCTTTATGACAAGAGGGACAAGGTTGCCTATATCACCATTAATCGTCCTGAGGTGATGAACAGTCTTAATATTGAAACCATGTACGAACTGGGGCGTATTTGGGAGGAGTTTCGGGATGATGATCAATTATGGGTAGCTATTGTTACTGGCGCTGGTGACACTGCATTCTGTGCCGGGGCTGATTTGCGGGAACTAATTCCTGAGATCACCTCGGGACGCCTAAAAATAAGTCCAACCATGCCTGCATTTTTGAAGAACTTTCCTATTTATAAACCAATAATATCCGCTATCAACGGCTTTTGTTTAGCTGGAGGTACCGAGTTAATTCAAGGTACGGATATTCGTATTGCTGCTGAACACGCAACATTTGGACTTGCAGAACCCCGGTGGGGCTTATTTCCGGCCGCAGGTTCAACAGTTCGTCTTCCACGTCAAATTCCGTATTGCCGTGCGATGGAAATCTTGCTCGTAGGTGATCCGATAAGCGCTCAGGAAGCCCTTCAAATTGGTTTAATCAACCGTGTTGTTGCTCGTGAGGAATTAATGACCACTGCCGAAAGAATCGCGGCGAGAATCTGCCGTAATGGACCCCTGGCAGTACGTTCAATTAAGGAATCCGCTCTTCGGTGCTACGAGATTCCCATTGAATACGCAAATGTCTTGGAAAGCGGTTATGCCCGGGAGATTTTCTCCACCGATGATGCAAAGGAAGGTCCGATAGCATTCCTGGAAAAGAGGAAGCCTGTATTCCAGGGAAGATGATCTATATGTCTGCTCATTTCAGATTCTAAGACGGGAGGTTATGATGGAGTTTGAACTTACCGCGGAACAATTGATGCTAAAAGAGACGGTTCGGAAATTTGCGGAAAAGGACGTTGCACCCTTGGCTTATGAGATTGATCGGGATGAGAGGTTTCCCCATGAGAATTTTAGAAAAATGGGGGCGATGGGCCTTCTAGGCATAACGATTCCCGGTGAATATGGAGGGGCTGGCGGCACCTATATGGATATGGTGGTTGTTGGAGAAGAGTTGGCTGCCGTTTGCGTATCTACTTGTGTGGCGTTCGGAGCAAACGCAGATCTTTTTAATGACAATCTTTATCGAAACGGCAGCGACTACCTCAAGGCGAAATACCTTCCAGACATGTGTTCTGGCGAAATGATCGGAGGGATAGCGATGACGGAACCGGATGCAGGTTCCGATGTGACGTCGATGAAGACGCGAGCTGAGCACCGAGGGGATCACTTCATTTTGAATGGGAGCAAAATCTTTATTACCAATGGACCCGTGGGCGATGCTTTCATCGTTTACGCAAAAACCGACCCCGTGAAGGGTCCTCACGGGATAAGTGCTTTTGTGGTTGAAAAACAATTTCAAGGTTTCACGGCAGGCAAAAAATTCGAGAAATTAGGTTGGCGCGGGTCTCCAACGGGCGAACTAATTTTTGAAAACTGCCGTGTACCAGAGGAAAACCTTCTGGGACGGGAAAACGCAGGAGTTCTCGTTTTGATGAGCGGTTTGAATACCGAACGGATTAGTTTAGGAGGGATGTCGGTCGGGATTGCGCGAGGGGCTTATGAGTATTGTCTTAGGTATGCAAAAGAACGTGTCCAATTCGGCAAGCCGATCGCTATGTTTCAATTGATCCAGGATAAACTAGTTACAATGGCTATGGAAATAGAGGCAGCTCGACTTCTTGTCTATAAGGCAACTTCTATGGCGGATCGTGGAGAACGTGGTCGGGAGGCCAATTTAGCTGCGTCCTATGCAAAGCTTTATGCTTCAGAGATGTGTATGAGGGTTACGACCGAGGCCGTCCAGATCATGGGCGGTTACGGTTACACGAAAGAGTTTCCAGTGGAAAGGATGATGAGGGACGCAAAGTTGCAAGCAATTGGTGGGGGAACTTCTGAAATTCAAAAAATGATTATCATCCGCGATCTTCTGAAATGATTTAATTTCGCCCTTCAACAGAATATTCTAGTGTAGTGTTACCGTATAGCCTTTACAATCATAGTGGCTGCTTGATGATTCCGACGTGACGTTATAATGACCGACCATTGTAAAGTCGTTACTGTAACACCACACTAGAACCTCAGTTAAGGTGTGAAAGGAGATATTGCATGGACTCCATTGTTGAATCAAGATTCAAAGAATATGACAAGTTCTATGATGAGTCACTCTACAAGGTTTATAAATCCATTGGCTATCCTTCGTCTTGGATCGAAGAAGGGAAAAATTATCATCACGATGATGCATACGTAATATTTCATCCGAGTTGGTCAAATGAAGAAATACCTGCCATACCGCTGATTTCAGTATACGACCTATTCCGGCTTTCTGTGGAAAAACATGGCAATGACACAGCAATCATATTTCTTGATAAGCCTATCACCTATCGTGAATTAGATGAACTGATTAATCAATATGCTTCTATGCTTCTGGACTTTGGCGTACAGAAAGGTGATGTTGTGGCGGTAATGCTGCCCAATTCACTCCAGCACTGGGTTGCTTTTTTAGGAGCCAACCGTATCGGTGCAGTCCATAGCCCTTTAAATGCCATGTATAAGGAAGACGAGATCGAATATCAACTTCGCGATTCTGGCGCCAAGATTGTTCTTACTCTGGATCTTTTTGCCGGAAACTTCATCAAACTTCAAAAATCCCTGGGGATAAAGAAAATTTTGGTTACAAACGTCAGGGACTTTTCTAACCCTGATGCAATAATTTCCACCGCTCTTAAACCTATCTGGGATATCCAGAAAAGGGGAATCGACGGTACCCTGGATCTTTTTGAAACGATCAAAAAATATAATCCGACAAATATGGTCGTGCCCTGCAAGCCCAAAGAAGACGTCGCTCTGCTGTTATATACGGCAGGTACGACCGGGGGGGTTTCTAAGGGCGTTATGCAAACCCATTTTAACGTCGTTTTTAATTCCTTCAGCCATACTCATTTTACAAAAATCTGGAAAAGGCGCGAGGTTAACTTTTCAATAATGCCGATGTTTCATGCCTCTGGTTATCATCTCCATACCTTGCCTACACTCTATCAGGGAGGGACAGTTATTCCTATCCCGATGTTCGATGTGATCGACGCTCTTCGGATCATTCAACAGTACCGAGTCAACACAATTTTCGCGCCGCCAACGCTCTTTATCGCCTTACTCCAACAGCTGAAACAACGAAAACATGACATCAGCTCTCTGGAACTGACTGTCGGTTGCGGAACTGCTGTCCCACCCGCCGTTCAAAAGGCATGGTACGACGCGGCTAACATTACCCTAACAAATGGGTGGGGTATGACGGAAACAAATTGCGGTGGCTGCATGTCGTGTGTCGGCAGAAAGGAGAAACTAGAGTCGATTGGCGTTCCCATTTTCTCCGAGGTCAAGATAGTAGATGATAAGGGGCAGATCGTAAAAAGAGGGATAGAAGGTGAAATCGTCTATCGTGGCCTTCAAGTGTCCAAAGGTTATCTGAATAAGCCAGAAGAAACGCGTGCCGTTTTTCAAAAGGATGGTTGGCTTAAGACGGGTGATATCGGTTTCATTGATGAAGAAGATTTCCTTCATTTTATCGACCGCAAGAAAGATCTCATCATTGCCTCAGGCTACAATATTGCACCGGTGGATGTGGAAAAGGTTCTTTACCAACACCACGCGGTGATGGAAGCGGCTGTAATAGGTGTATTTGACGAATATCGGGGTGAAACGGTCAAAGCCTTTGTCGTGCTTAAAGCCGAATACCAAGAGAAAGTGACTGGGAATGACATTATTGCCTTCTGTAAGGAAAAGTTAGCCACCTTTAAAGTGCCCAGAATCGTTGAGTTTATTGATGCCGTGCCTAAAAATCCCCAAGGGAAGGTTCTCAAGAGGGTGCTGCGGGATAGAGAAAAAGCCAAGAACTGATATGGCCTTGCTACTCTCACGTGCAGAAAGGAGGGTCACATGGGACAAAAAGTTGGGATTGTTGAAGTAGCTCAGTTAGCAGGAGCAGAGACAAGCGATAATTATTTGTATCAAGTCTATCGAGTTTGCAAGGAAGTCCTTGATAAGGCGGGTATTCGTAGAGAGGATGTTGGGACCGTGGTCAGTGCGACCTCCGATGTCTTTCATGGTGGGCTATCTTGTGCGAATGCCTACTATTGGGATGCTGGAGCAGCGTTTCTTAAGAACGGGACGCGACAGGATGGTGAGTCTCTTTTAGCTTTTCAATATGCAGTGATGCGGATTCTCTCCGGTCACTATGACACTGCTCTCGTTGTGGGTTTATGTAAGGGTTCGGAGAATCCAGATACAGACAGCATCACTCACTACATGACAGATCCGTTCTATCAACGTCAAATCGGTTTAAACGAGACTGTCGCCGCCGCTTTGCAAATGAGGGAATACTTAGACCGTTTCGGAATTACGGAGGATCAATGCGCACGTGTGGTTGTGAAGAACCTAGGGAACGCTTTGCGAAATCCTTATGCCCACGTCCGTCGGAAACTTGATGTTGATGAGGTGATGAAATCGCCATACGTCATGACACCGCTGAAGGAAATTGAATGCGCACCTAAATCCGAAGGGCTAGTTGCTGTTCTCCTGGCAAATGAAAAAAAGGCCAAGCAGCTGACGAAAAAGCCAGTTTGGTTTAAGGGATTCGGTTCTTCCATGGACACATTCTTTCTGGGTGACCGGGATCTTCTTAAGGGGCAGATCACGAATGCCGCCCAGAGAGCGTATATAATGGCGGGTATTAAAAACCCGCGCAAGGAAATCGATTTGGCCGAGATCACCGAACCATATGCCTTCCAGGAACTCCTCTGGTACGAGGGGCTTGGTTTCTGTGACCCTGGAGGGGGGGGGAAGTTCATTGAAAGCGGGGCAACGGAGCGAAATGGAGATATGCCTGTAAATCCATCCGGAGGAGTTCTGGCAACAAATCCATATGTCAGTAGAGGATTAATTCGATTGGCTGAAGTCGTGCTCCAAATCAGAGGGGCGGCCGGTGAAAGACAGGTGGAGCGTAAAGTTAAGACGGGACTCTGCCATGGAACACATGGATTTGCCGGGCAGTTTCATGCCGTGGCAATTGTGGGCCTTTAGCGGGAAGGAGGGATATAAAATGGGAAGACCCGTAGCAATTATCGGTATCGGTCAGACCAAGCATGGGCGACGCAACGATGTGACCTATCCCGACCTAGTCCGTGAGGCGGTCATAGCTGCATTAAAAGATGCGGGCATCACTCCGGATGACATCGATGGGGTCGTTTCGGGTACCATGCCATCCATGATGGAAGGTGTGGCGTTGACACATTTTTATTTTGCCGATGCGTTGAGGTCTGTTGGAAAACCTATCTTAAAGACTGAAACCTGCGGGACGACCGGAATCTCTTTGGCCCAGACAGGGTATTACTGGGTAGCATCGGGAATGGCCGACCTCGTTCTTGTCGTTGGCTCAGAAAAAATGCATGAGGGCGACAGCCAGGCTACCATGTCAACAGTGGCTGATCCCTTCTGGTTCAGATATTTCATTGCTGGGGCCCCAGGTGTTTTCTCCATGCAGGCGCAAGAGTGGACGGCTCGCTATAAAATAGATGAAGACAAGGTCAGGGACGCAGCTGCCCGTGTTTCGGTTGATCATCATAAAGATGCCTTTGACAACCCTTGCGCGCACATTAAGGTGGATATTTCAATGGATGACGTCAAGGAATCTAGACTCATCGTCTACCCTATTCGACTGTGGGATGTATGCCCAAACTCAGATGGGGCCTGCGCTCTTATCTTTGCCTCTGCAGAGAAAGCCAAGAAGATTGGTGGAAAATCTGCCTGGGTGAAAGGGTTAAGTTTCTGCGGGGATGAGTACTGGTATGGCGATAGTGACAAAGTGCACTGGGAGTGTGCTATTCAGGCAGCGAAAGAAGCCTACAATATGGCGGGAATCAAGAACCCCAGGAAGGACCTGGATGTTGCAGAAATATACAATCCATTCACATTTATTGAACTTCTTCATTATGAGTGTTTTGGATTCAGTGATTTCGGCAAGGCCTGTGATGACACGCTCAATGGCGTCTTTGCCCGTGGTGGCGAGCTCCCTTGCGATCCTTCAGGTGGAGTGCTTTGCACAAATCCGATCGGTGCCACTGCACTTGTGAGGGTCGCAGAGGCCGCCCTGCAAGTGACCGGGAAGGCGGGTGCACACCAAATTGACGGAGCGAAGTTAGCACTCGCTCACGGTCTTGGTGGTGCGAGCGAATTCAACGGACTGATGATCCTGGGTTCAAAAATGTAAGGAGGGTGATTGCCATGATAAAAAATTACGCAACACTGCGTCACGATGTCTGGTTGCCATACCGGTTTGCAGTTGGTCCGGCGATGCATCGGTTTTTTGAGGGGCTAAAACAAGAAAAGATATGGGGAAATCGCTGTCCAAAATGTAAAAAAGTGCTCGTGCCGGCAAGAACATTCTGCCCAGTATGCAATGAAGATATGGATGAGTGGCTGGAGGTTTCCGAGGAAGGAGAGGTGGTATCATGGACCCTTTCAACCCGTGAGTTTTTCGGAATACCTAAACCTGCACCTCTTATTATTGCACTTATCCATTTGGATAAAACCGACTGTGATTTTTTACATCTTATTGGTGGCGTCGACGCAAATGATATGAATCATGTCAAAATTACTATTAAAAAAGGGACACGTGTCAGAGTGAGATGGAATGATGATAGAAAAGGAAATATGATGGACATCGAATACTTTGAACCTATCTAAGTATCATTGCGAGAAATTTATTAATAGTTTCTCAATTGAAATAGTATGGAGGACAGATATGATAACAATAAATAAAGAAGGATACCCGATTATAAAAACAGAGGCGAAGATTCCATATGAATTGGCCGTTGGGCCGACTTGGGTCCGATTTTTTGAAGGGCTGAAGGAAAAGAAAATCCTAGGGACCAAATGTGCGAGATGCAGTCGGGTTTTGGTGCCGGCGAGATCATTCTGCTCCAGATGTTTCGAGGACATGTCCGAATGGGTGGAAGTGTCACAAGAAGGTGTTCTGAAGAGTTGGTCACTGACAGAACACGAGTATTTTGGAATGCCGATTAAACCTCCCTTTATAAATGGGGTTATCCGGATCAACGGCACACATTGCAATTTCCTTCATTATATTGGTGGATTTGAAATGGAAGGCCTTCAACAGGTCAGGAAGATAGTTAAAAATGGAATGCTCGTTCGTGCTGTCTGGAGAGAGGAAAGGAAGGGTGGGGTCATGGATATACGACATTTTGAGCCCGCGTAGAGACGTATAAGCGAGAAGGACGAGATACCTAAACTAATAATATAAACAGTAGATTAACGGCCATGATCAAAACACGAATGACGGAGGTGTTTGGAATACAGCACCCGATCATGCTTGCGGGGATGAACTGGATTACTGATGCAAGACTGGTTGCAGCAGTCTGTAATGCCGGAGGGCTTGGTATTTTTGCTACAGCCCGGTGCACTCCCGAGGAAATGCGGGAAAACATAAGAGAGATCAGGAAGCTCACTGATCGACCTTTTGGGGTGAACATAATTCTCATCTTTTTTGGTGGTCCCGAGAAAATCAAGGTGGCAATTGAAGAGAAGGTCCCGATCATTAATTATACATTGGGAAAGCCTTGGTTCATTGATGAGGTTCATGCGTACGGAGGCAAGGTCATGGGCACGACTGCTCTTGCCAAACATGCCTTCAAGGCAGCCCAGCTTGGATGTGACGCAGTAATTGTAACAGGCCATGAGGCAGCTGGCCATGGTGCGAATGCAACATCGTTGATTTTGATTCCCATAGCAGCAAGCACGGTAAAGGTTCCCATTATCGCAGCTGGAGGATTCTATGATGGCCGCGGATTGGCAGCCGCTTTGGCCTTGGGTGCCGATGGAATCTCGATGGGCACGAGGCTTATGCTGACCAAGGAGAGCATCCTGCATGATAGTTTTAAAAAGTTATGTCTTGACGCTACGGAACAGGACACGCTTTACGACACAGTCTTCGACGGTCTGCCGGGTCGTGCGCTGAAGAGCAAAGGAGCCAAGGACATGCAGAAGAGGGGATTCCCTTTTGTTGAGGCGTTCAAGGCTGCCTCTCAGCTCAGGAATGAAATGAAGCTCACTTATCCACAATTTGTTGCCTTGAGCCTTAAAATGATGTCCGCGGGAGAGGAATCATCCCCTTTATGGGTTCAGGCCCGTCAGGCCACGGGATTGGCAAGATTCCTCCGAGGCATCTACGATGGAGATACAGAGGAAGGAATTCTCTTCGCCGGACAAGCCATCGGCGGAATCCACGACATACCAACTGTCGAGGAACTCATTCACAGAGTGATTAACGAGGCTGAGAAGATCCTGGCTTTGCTCAACGCCCAGGTTCATTAATAGCGATCGGTGCTACATTTTAGCGACAAAGGGATAACATGCAGAACATCAAATCCAAATACTGTGGAAGGATCTTTGAAGGGGCATCGGTCATTTTAAACGTATGGTGATAAGAATAGTTGAGATAGGAGAAACCTGAGATTAAGAAAGGGGGTTGCATTGAAACTGAAGAAAGTCACGGAAGTGGGCGTAGCAGTCAAGGACTTGTCTCAGGCAACTAAATTGTTCGTCGATCTATTAGGAGGGTTGGCTGGGCCAATAACCGACGTTCCCATCTTTGGCATGCGTTTTCGAATGGTAAAGCTAGCAAATATTGAATTTGAATTAATGGAGCCTACCGACAAGGACGGTCTCATCGCCAAATACATTGCGACCCGAGGTGAAGGCCTGCACCACATTGCCTTTGCTGTGGATGATTTGGCGGATGATCTCACATTTCTGAAGGCAAAGGGATGCAAGATGATCAACGAAACCCCTCTGGAATTACTTGGGGGCAAGGTTGGATTTGTCCACCCTAAGGCCTTTTCAGGAGTCATGTTAGAGCTCATAGAGTATCCCGAGGGCTATACTTTCCCAGGCGGAGAAGCAAATCGTTAATCGTTAACCATCAATACCATGATTCATCTTTATAATTATGATCAAGGAGGTGGGGACAAATGGCTAACAAAGATTACTTCTTTCAAGATGATCACAATGCTTTTCGTGAAACCCTACGCCGTTTCGTCGAAAAAGAAATTACACCGAAGGTTGATGCTTGGGAAGAAGAGGGCTGTTATGACAAGGTCATCTTTAAGAGAATGGGCGATTTGGGCTTTTTGGGTTTAAGTTATCCTAGTGAATACGGGGGACAGGATGCCGATATCAAGATGACTTTGGTTTTTTGGGAAGAGTTGTGTCGTTGTGGTGCCCTTGGATTTCCCATGAGCGTTTTTGTTCATACGGATATGGCAAGCCCATCCCTTGCCCATGTCGGTAATCATGAGCAGAAAAATAAATACCTGAGATCTATATGTAGCGGGGATAAACTGATTGCTGTCGCCATCACAGAACCCAACCATGGATCTGATGCGGCGAATATCGGAACAAAGGCAGTTCTCGACGGAGATTGTTACCGGGTCAACGGATCAAAAATGTTTATCACCAACGGTACCAAGGCCGATGTCATTAATACAGTTGTAAGAACAGGAGGGCCGGGATATCGAGGTGTAAGTCTGTTGCTTATCGATACTGACACGCCCGGATTTTCCGTTGGTCGTAAACTTGACAAAATGGGGATGCGTTCCTCCGATACGGCTGAGCTAGTATTCGAGGACTGTATGGTGCCGAAAGATAATTTACTGGGCCAGGAAGGTCATGGATTCTATGCGCTAATGGCAGGGCTGGAAAAGGAAAGGTTATCCGCCTGTACATTGAGTTACATGGGGGCTCAAATGGCTCTTGAGGAAGCCGTGCGTTATGCAAAGACCCGCATTCAGTTCGGGAAGCCTATTATTGGCCACCAAGTAGTTGCTCATATGTTGGCCGAGATGGCAACTGAGGTGGAAGCTGGGCGCCGACTTGCTTATCATGCAGCCTCTCTTTATGGCGCAGGTATTGGATGTAATATGGAAGTTTCCATGGCTAAGCTGTTTTGTTCGGAGATGGCGCTTCGAGTGATCAATAATGCCGTTCAAATACACGGTGGCTATGGTTTCATGAAAGAGTACATGGTGGAAAGGCTATACAGAGATGCTAAGCTGAGTACAATCGGCGGAGGAACATCACAGATTATGAAATACATTATCAGTAAGGAACTGGAGTTGCGTGAATGAACTCAATATTAAGTAGTTGTGTGAGAATGTGTATTTACAATGTATTTGTTTTAGATTCAGATATCCGATAGATTAAGATAAGGAGGGGGAAATGTCAGTTATTCTTGGACGCTATTTTGAAGAATTCAATAAGGGCGAGGAAATTAGAACCCTAGGAAGAACTGTGACAGAATCCGACATCGTGAATTTTGCCGGCTTCAGCGGTGACTTTAATCCCCTGCATACGGATGCTGAATATGCTGCATCGCAACCTTTTGGGGGAAGAATCGCCCATGGTATGTGCGGCTTTTCTATCGCCGTTGGACTGTTGGTTCGATTGAATATTCTTGAAGGGACGATCCTTGCATTTTTTGGAATAGAGAATTGGAGGTTCAAGTATCCGATTATGATTGGAGATACGATTCATGTCGTTGCTCGAATTGCAGAGACGAAAGAGACCAGCAAGCCAGACCGCGGGCTCGTTTTCTTGGATGTTGATGTTCTTAACCAACGTGGGGAGTCAACTATGTGTGGCCGGATGCTGACAATGATGAAAAGGAAGTCCACATGAAATAATCTACTCATATAACTGAGTCAATCATATAGGATTGAATATCAGTAGTCAGTTTAATAAATCATACGACATCGGATACTCTTTCCTAAAGGAGATATTCTTCATTATTGTTCTTTTATAAACAAATAATGATATTTGTATAGAAGGTATTCTTGTTCTGATAGCAAGGGAAGGGATAATTATAATACGGGTCTTCTCCCAACCGAGTGGGTAAAATAAACAGTTTTTAAGTTACAAACGCTTGTTCCGCAATGCCTGCGCGTCGCACGTGCCCGACGCCGCAGTCCTGTACGACAAGTTTCATGCGTTGCGCCAC
>DDXV01000054.1 GCA_002347815.1 Syntrophaceae bacterium UBA2251 | reverse complement strand
GTTAATTCGTGACGACGCCTTAGTTAATGTCTTATTTCCGGAGGACGCCGTTTGGGCGCAGCCAATTCGGTCTGTTTCAGAGGAATTAGCGGACGAGGGTGAACCCTCAGAGCTATTAGAAATAATCCGTAGAGGAATAACGCAACCAGAACTCCCGAATGACGTCGATTACGTTCGGGTTATGAGCCTTCACAAATCGAAGGGGCTAACGGCGGACCTTGTCATCGTTGCCTCATGCATTGAAGGTTTCATCCCAACGATTGAAGAAGGATTAACGCCGCGGGAGGAACAGCTTGCTTTGGAAGAACAACGAAGACTCTTCTATGTGGCAATGACCAGACCCACACAAACACTCGTCTTGTCAAGCATGACCGAATTGCTCAAAGCGGACGCTTACAAAATGGGTGCAAAAGTACTTGGCGGATATGGGAATTATGCACCAACTGTAGCATCAAGGTTTTTTAGGGATCTTGGTCCAGATAGACCGGCAACCGTGCGTGGGCGGTCTATTATTGATTAAAATATGAACCGAAAGAATCGCTTGCAAATTGCGATCGAATAGGTAAAATAACTACCCATAGAGAATCGTATTGCCAACTGACGGATTCGCTGTCCAGTTGACGTTTTAGGATGATACAGGGAGTTTTGTTGCCTATATGAACACCGAACGAAAACTCAGGGGTAATGATTTCTTTGCTGGCCATTCGGTATTCTCCCTCGATGAGGCTGCCGCTGCCTTGATGCCGGAGGGGAAGCGGCTGCGCGTCGTCGAACGACTCAAGCACCACCTCAGGACCGGTCGCCTGAAACGAGTCACCCGCGAGATATATGCCGTTATTCCGCCGACCCTGTCCCCGGAACGTTTCCGTCCCGATCCTTTTCTGGTGGCAAGCGCCATGTATCCTGACGGCGTCTTCTCTCATCACAGCGCCCTGGAGCTGCTCGGGGCCGCGCACTCGCTTTGGAATCAGTGTACCCTTTATGTCAACAGGCGCCGTCGGCCGCTTGTACTGGAAGACGCAACGCTCCGTTTCCTTGATCTTCCCCTTTCGATGAAGGGCGAATCAGGCAAACAGGTCGGCACACGGCGGATAGAGCGCCAGGGGAAACTGCTGGAGGTCACAGGCCCCGAACGCACCTTGGTCGAGGGATTCAGCCGACCGGCGCTGGCCGGAGGCCTGGAAGAACTGGTCAACTCTGCCGCCGGGTTCACGACCCTGGATCTCGAACTCCTGGAGGAGGTCCTGCGCCGGTATGACATGGCAAAGCTCTGGGCGGCGACAGGGTGGTTTCTAGAGAGGTTTCAGGAAAGCTTCCATGTGCCTGATTCGCTTCTCGCCCGCATGGAACAACGCCGCCCGCGTTCCCGGGCATACGTCGAACGGGGGCAGAGGGGCGGCCTCCTTGTCCGGCGCTGGAACCTGATCCTTCCCAAGGTGCTGTTATCGTCGGGGGAGCCTGATGAACGTTAGCCTGGAATTGATGCTAAAGCATATCCGCGAATACATCGGGAGGGGTCTTCACCGGGAGGTTAAGATCTTCTGGAGTTTGCCTCACTACCGCTGCATTGCTCCCCTCCTGTTTTTAATACAACTTATTTTATTGACAAATGGTTATATTTGGTTGTAAATGAACACTCATGGACGTGATCTGGCAACCGAAAGCCGTTAAACAACTTAAGAAAATCGGAGACCGCGTTGTGCAGGAACGTATTCTGTCAGCCACACGTGGTTTATCTGTGTTTCCGGCTTGTGCCAATGTGAAAAGGTTGACCGACCATGAACCGACTCACAGACTCCGGGTGGGAAATTGGCGGATTCTCTTCAATGTATTTGAGGAGATCAGCATTATCCGTATTGAAGAGGTAAAAAAACGCGATGAAAGCACATACTGATTATCAAAAGATAGAGTATCAGGGACAACCGGCTTTTGTCCTTGTTCCCTGGGAAGATTTCGATCGCATCCGCCCTTGGCTGGAGGGTGAGAAAATCCATGCCGCCGGCGTCCCGCAAGCGGTTGTCGAAGCGCATATCCTCCGGGATACGCCCATCGTTCGGGCATGGCGTGAACACCTGGGGATTACCCAAGGAGAGCTCGCCGCGAAGATGGGTGTCAGTCAGGCCGCCGTGGCCAAGCTGGAGAAGCCCAACGCGAAACCACGGAGGGCAACCCTTGCGAAGGTGGCGGCGGCACTGGGTATTGCTCGGGCCGAGCTCGATGTTTAGAAGATCGGGATGACACCGGCGTCAATGCCTGTCCAGCGGGTATTGTAGCACATCCACGAGACATCGATTCGGGGCTTCAAGGCGATCACTAACGGGGTGTGTCCCTCTGTAGCATAAGCGGCACAAAACTTGAGGGCTGATCATGGCATTGAACCCCATCGTCTTTACCGAAAAGGTCGTCCGGAGTTTTCTTCGCTACCAGCTCACCGCCTACCCCTTTGCCGATGAACGCCTGCTCATGCAGATGCGGCGGCTCCTCTCGCTCGATGAGACGCGCCGCTCTCCCCTCCTGAAGGGGCCTTATATCAGCCTCTCGCGGCCCTTCCGACAGGGCGCCGCGGTGGAGGATCTGGTTCACGAAGCGATTTTTCATTCCCACATGCGGGAACGCATCCCGAAGGAGATCGGCCGGGTCTATGGACATCAGGAAGAGGCGATCCGGGCCATCCATGCCGGGCGGACGACGCTGGTCTCGACGGGTACCGGCTCCGGGAAGACCGAGTGCTTCCTCTATCCGGTCATCAGCAAATGCCTTGCCCTGAGGGACGAGGGGGCGCCAGCCGGGATCAGCGCCGTGATCGTCTATCCGATGAACGCCCTGGCCGAAGACCAGCTCGGCCGGCTTCGCTCCCTTCTGGCCGGCACCGGTATCAGCTTCGGCATGTACGTCGGCAAGACCCCCGAACGGGAAGTGGATGTGGCGGGATACCGTCTTCCTGCGGGGGCGTCTCTCGCCGACTACGAGGCAAAACTGGCCGAATATCGTCGGGAGAAACGGGGCGAGACGGTCCATCCCCCCGAGGAGGTCTGCTCGCGGGAAGCGATGCGCAAGGCGGGCCATCAGCCACGGATATTGCTGACGAACGTCAAACAGTTGGAACTCCTGCTCACGCGTCAGCGGGATGTCGAGCTGTTCTCCGACGCGAGATTGGACTTTCTGGTCTTCGACGAGGCCCACACCTTCGCCGGCGCCCAGGGTGCTGAAACGGCCTGCCTCATCCGTCGACTGCGGGCATTTTGTGGCCGCGAAGCCCAGGATACGGTCTGCATCGCCACCTCGGCGACCATTGCCGACCAGCGGAACCCCGATGCTGCCCGCGACTTTGCCAGCCGCTTCTTCGGCGTGGGGATGGAGTCGGTCGTAACCGTGAGCGAGGCCTATGAGGCGGAGGTGTGGGCCGGAGACCGAATCACTCCCACGAAACCCAAAGACGCCAACAGCCTGCTCAACGATTGCGTAAAGGCGGTGGAAGATGAAGAAGGGGACGGGGCGGCCATCCGCAGCGTCTATCGCGCCTTGACCAGTGCCGAACTGGCCAAGGGGGCATGGCCGAACGTCCTCTATGAAGCCTTGTCCCGAAACGAGGTGCTCTTCCAGTTGAGCGAGGCGCTCGCTTCACCGCGGCCGCTTGAGGAATTGCCGGAGGTGCTGAAAAAGAAGATCGGCCGAGCCATCACCGAGGCCGAAATTCTGGCCTGGCTGACCCTGGGCGCGGCGGCAAGGCGGGAGGGACGACCGCTCGTTCGGCCTGTCGTGCATGGCTTTATCCGCGGGATCAGCGGGGCCGTTGTCACCTTCCCTGAAAGCGATCCGGGGCCGAAGCTCTGGCTTGCCGCGGAGGATGAGATCGAAGCCGGCGACGAGGGGGAACGGCACGCCCACTTTCCGGTCACCACCTGCACGACCTGCGGTCAGCATTACTTCATCGCCTTCTTGAAAGACTTCGATTTCACCCTCCGGCGACCGGGCGGCGGCGAGGCGACAGGCGAAGGCTCTTTCTGGATGCCTCTGGAGGAGGCTCAGGGGGGACGCCGTGTGGTACTCCTCGACCGGATCGTCGGCGGAACGGAAGACGAGGATCTCGAAGACAACGAAAGGATCGCTGCGCTTCACTTCTGCCGGCGCTGCGGCGCGGCCCATCCCGAGCCGGTCGGACGGTGCCGCCACTGCGGCGCGGCGGGCCAGGCTATTATTCTTTACGCAATCCGGCAGAAGAAAGAAGATCCCGGGAAGCTCACCAGTTGCCTCTCCTGCGGGGCCAACGGCCGCCGCATCGGAAGCACCTACCGGGAGCCCGCCCGGCCGGTCCGCGCCACCAATGTGGCGGATGTCCACGTCCTGGCGCAGGACATGGTGCACCATTCGGAACGGCCGCGTCTCCTGGTTTTCTGCGACAACCGGCAGGATGCCGCCTTTCAGGCCGGGTGGATGAAGGACCATGCCCGCCGCTTCCGTCTGCGCGCCCTCATGGCCGAGGGGTTGAAGGCCGGCGCTGTTTCGATCGGCGATCTGGCGATGCATCTCGACGAGTCCCTGGAGAAGGACGAGTCCCTCTCGCGGGCTCTTGTGCCCGAGGTGTGGCAGGTCGTCCGCCGGGAAGGCGGCGGGGGACGCCACGAAAAGGAGAGAAGGAAATTCCTCCGGATACAGGTGTTGCGCGAGGTCACCCTTTCCTCACGGCAGGCCATCGGCCTGGAGCCCTGGGGGCGGATGAAGGTGGATTACGAGGGGCTCAATCCGGCGCTTCCCTGGATCCAGGAGAACGCCAATAGCCTGGGGATGCCGCCTGAAGATCTGCGGGACGGTGTCGCGGGTCTGCTCGATTATCTGCGGCGCAAGCGGATTCTGCACGACCCGGAATGGGAGATATTCACCAAATACTGGCAGGAAGGCGATCTCGAAGTCCAGCAGGGATACTTACCCCAGGCGGGCGGTCCGGTCGGGACGAAGCTCCATCGGGAACCGGATGAAAAGCCGGAGCTGGTGACCCAGTGGCTGAGCGATCGGGGCGACACGACGATCCGCCAGATGGCCAAAAAATGGGGCGTCTCCGCGGAAAATGTCGAGGACTTTTTGACATGCCTGTTCCGTTTTCTGACGAGCAAAGACTTGAGACTCCTCAAACCGGTGCAGCTCAAGGGGGCGAAGGGAAACCCGCTGCCGAATGTGAGCGGCGTCTATCAGGTGGATGCAGACCGCCTGCGGCTTCAGCAGAATCGCGGCGTCTGGCGCTGTAAAAACTGCCGACGGCGGACAACGCGCCGCGCACCGAATCTGGCCTGTCCTGCCTGGCGCTGCGATGGTGTTCTCGAATTCGTCCGTGAAGACCCGGACAATTATGATCTACAGCTCCTTGACCAGGGCTACTCCATGCTCCGTCCGGAAGAGCACACGGCCATGGTCCCGCATGAGGAGCGTGAGCGGTTGGAGAACCTCTTCAAAGGGGATTCCGAAGCGGTCAACGCCTTTGTCTGTACCCCCACCCTCGAACTGGGGGTGGACATCGGCAAGCTTGATGCGATCCTCATGCGCAACGTCCCGCCCCTGCCCGCCAATTACTGGCAGCGCGCCGGGCGGGCGGGACGGCGACACCGCATGGCCGTGGACATGACCTACTGCCGGCCGGTTTCCCACGACCGGGCCTATTTCGCCGATCCACTGAAGCTGCTTGCGGGCCGGGTGGATCCGCCGGCCTTCAATCTACGCAACGAGCTGATGGTTGCCAAGCACGTCCATGCCACGGTCATTACCCGACTGCATAAATATGAAAAGGATGCCTCCCGATCAGCCGAGGGGAGGCGGGAGATTGTAGATACGCTGAAAGCCTGCCTGCCCGACCGGGTCTCGGCCTATCTCTTCGATGGGGGGCTCGTGCGTGAGAATCTTCCCGATCTGTCGCCCTTGCGGGACTTGATCGCTGGAAACCTGGAAGACCTCTGCGGCTATGTGGAACGCGCCTTTTGCCAGGGCTGGCCTGAAGCGGACGCGGAAGTGACGAGCCCGGAGGTGCTGCGTGCCCACATCAATGGGATGGTGGACGCTCTTGCGGAAGTGATTGGTCGGTTGGATCGCCGCTTGAGATGGGCCTTGGAACAGATCCGCCGGCTCAACGCTGTTCGGGAAAAACAGGGTGATCTGGATCCGGAGGACGAGGCCCTTTTCCGGCGCTGTGACGGCCTCGTCAAACGGCTCAAGGGCACGGCGCGAAGAATCCGGCGCGAGGCGGAAGGCTACGATGACGTCAATACCTTTGGCGTCTTGGCCGCCGAGGGCTTTCTCCCCGGCTACGGGCTGGAAGTCGGCTCCGTCCTGGGTTCCGCCGAGATCCCTTTTTGGCGGACTGGGGCAATGGCCTTCACTCTGCCCAGACCGCCCAGTGTTGCGCTTCGTGAGTATGTGCCGGGCAATCTGATCTATGCCAACGGAAACCGCTTCGTGTCCCGCCGCTTCCACCGCGACATTGATGAACAGCGGATTGAAATGCCCGTTTTTGAGGTCTCCTCCGAACGCAAGGCCGTCAAGGAGACAAAACTGGGGGCAACGCCGGGCGCACTCGGCGCCGTGAACCTGCCAACCATAGCGGTCTGTGATGTGGACCTGGTCCACCAGTCGCACATCTCCGATGAGGAGGAGTTGCGGTTTCAGTTGGGAGTGGCAGTGTATGGTCTGGAGCGGGATCAGCATAACGGCGGCCGCGCTTACCGCTGGGGCGAACAGACCCTCCATCACCGCCGAGGCGTTAGGCTGCGCATGGTCAATGTCGGCGCCTCGGTGGCCATTGACCGGTTCGAGAGGTTCGGCTATCCGGTCTGCCGGGTCTGTGGCCAGAGCGTATCGCCTCTTTCCTCGGATCGGCAGCGGGAGCATTTCGAGCAGTCCCATCTGGAACGCTGCGGGAAGCCCATTGAGCCCGTCGGCTTCTATGCCGATGTCGTGGCAGATGTCCTGTCGCTGCCCGCCTGTCCGGACCAAACCACCGCCTACAGCGTCTTGGAGGCGCTGCGCTTTGCCGCGGCCCGGGTGCTGGACATGCACCTGGACGATCTGCAAATCCTCGTCATCGGCCATGTGGACCGGGACGAGGTTGACGCCCTGCTGTGGGACCCCATGCCCGGCGGTTCCGGGCTCCTCGACCAGATCTGCGAACGCTTCGAGGAGATTGTGGCCGTGGCCAAAGAGGTTGTCAAGAACTGTCCGGCAGCGTGCGATCAATCCTGCATCGACTGCCTCCAAACCTTCCGTAACGGCTATTACCACAAGTATCTCGACCGAAGGGCAGCGCAGGAGCGGATCGCGGCCTGGGGTGACCATCTGACGCCGAGCCATGAAATCCCAGCCAAGCAGCCTTCCAAAGCACCGGAAGAGGGGACACATCCGGTCAACGAAGCGGAGCGGCGACTTCGGCATTTGCTGCTGGCTGCCGGCTTCGAGGAAGGAATCCGCGGCTGTCAGATCCGGCTTGACCGTGCCATCGGGACAACCACCCCGGATATCATCTATCGCGCGCCGCACCATGAAGACGATGAAGGCGTGTGCATTTATCTGGACGGCCTGAGCGGCCACCTGCACGGCAATCCGGCAACGGCGGAACAGGACCATCGCATCCGGTCCTGGCTGCGGAACAATGGTTATGAAGTGATCGAAATCGCCGTAAGCGACCTTGCCGACGAAGGGGCCATGACCCGCCACTTCCGGCGGCTGGCCGGCTATCTCAACGCAGCGGAGCTCCGGGAAGCACTGAAGAAGGATGCGTCTTGGTACAAGCGAGGACAGGCGGCGGGAAAGGAGAGGGGTGCGTTTACGCTGAGGATCATAAAGCCTCTTCCCAAGGAACGTTTTACCAATTGTGTTCCGCTGATGCCGCTGAAGATCGCTGCCGGATATTTCGGGGAGCCGCAGCCCGCCGGCAGTGAAAACTGGGATCAAGATTGGGTGGCAATCGATACCGGACGACGCCTGCGGAAGGGAATGTTTGTTGCCCAGGTGGTGGGGAAATCCATGGAACCGGCGATTCCCGACGGCGCCTACTGCCTCTTTGCCTCTCCTGTCCAAGGAACGCGCCAGGGAAGAACCGTGGTCGTTCTGCTTCGCGATACTACTGACCCGGAGACGGGCCAACGTTTCACCGTCAAACGCTATGAGAGCGAAAAAGCCGTTTCCGAAGACGGAACCTGGAGGCATGTACGCGTTCTGCTTAAACCTGTCAATCGCGACTTCCAGCCTATCGAGCTGACCTGCGAAGACGAGGGTACTGTCGAGGTCTTGGCTGAATTGTTGGAGGTGCTGGGATAATTATTTAGCAACATCGTGTTTCTCCAATTTGCAACTTCTTGACAGGGAAGCGTACGAAGGCACGTTGTTGGACGAAGGGCAAGAAAAAACCCGCTATTCCTAGCGGGTTTCGGATGATGCGGGACATCGCTGGATGATCGATTGGTGGGACGTACGAGAATCGAACTCGTGACCAACGGATTAAAAGTCCGCTGCTCTACCAGCTGAGCTAACGTCCCAGGATCATTCAGATGACACATAACGCGCGAGCCGCCGATGGCGCTTCCGCACGTCTTCTTCAAAGGCCGCACGTCTTATCCCCAAGTGCCCCACCTTGTCAAGTCCAAAACACAACCCTGATCATCCGGAGAAGGGGTTTCGGGTGACGATCGTCTCGTTTCTCCCCGCGCCGACGGAGATCATCACGAGTTTCGTTTCCGCCAGGGCTTCGAGCCGCTCGATGTACTTTCTCGTGTTCTTAGGCAGCTCGCCGATCACGCGGGCGTCCCCGATGTTCTCCGACCAGCCGGGAAGCGCTTCGTAGATCGGTTCGCAGCGGCTCAGAACGGAAAGATGGGCCGGCATGGCTTCCGAGAAGACCTCTCCCTCCGGGGTCCGGTAGCCGACGCAGATCTTCAGGGGGTCGATGCCGGTGAGGACGTCGAGTTTCGTCAGGGCAAGGCCGGTGATGCCGGAGATCCGGACGGAGTGGCGCACGAGGACCATGTCCAACCAGCCGCAGCGGCGCTTCCGGCCGGTGGTTGCCCCGAACTCCTGACCGACCTGCTGGATCCTCTGACCGATGGCGCAGGTCAGTTCGGTGACGAACGGCCCTTCGCCCACGCGCGTCGTGTAGGCCTTGCAGATGCCGACGACGGACTGAAGCGCGCCCGGGCCGACGCCCGCTCCGGCGCCGGCGTTGCCGGCCACGGTATTGGAGGAGGTCACGTAGGGATAGGTTCCGTGATCGATGTCCAGGTGGTTGCCTTGGGCGCCCTCGAAGAGAATCTTCTTGCCCTTCTTGATCTCCTTGTGGAGGATGAGCGACGCATCCGCCGCGTAGGGGCGGAGCCGATCCGCGTAGGCCCGGTATTCGTCGAAGATGGCGGCCTCGTCGACCGCTTCCTCGCCGAAATAGCGGGTCAGCATGAAATTCTTTTCGGTGCAGTTGGCGCGCAGCTTTTCCCGAAACGTGCCTTCGTCCAGGAGGTCGGACAGGCGGATGCCCACCCGGGCGGCCTTGTCTTCGTAGGCCGGTCCGATGCCCCGGCCCGTCGTGCCGATTTTCCGACCGGCCTTGTGGGCCTCCCGGGCCGCGTCCAGCCGCCGGTGGTACGGCATGATGATGTGGGCATTCTCGCTGACGTAGAGCTTCGTATGCGCCGGGAAGAGGTTGCGGCCGTTCAGGCTGTCGATCTCTTCGATCAGGACCTTCGGATCGACGACGACGCCGTTGCCGATGATGCAGAACTTGTGATCGTGCAGGATCCCCGAGGGGATCAGGTGCAGGATGGTCTGCTGACCGTTCACCACCAGGGTATGTCCCGCGTTGTTGCCTCCCTGGAAACGGACAATGACATCCGCGTCCTCAGCGTACAGATCGACGACCTTGCCCTTGCCCTCGTCCCCCCACTGGGCGCCCACCACTACGACATTTGCCATTGTCCGTCCTCCGGCCTACATTTCCAGCGCCTGAACCGAGATCACGTGCGGCAGGCTCCGGAGCTTTTCCATGACTTCGGCCGGCACGACGCTGTCCGTGCTGAGCACCACCAGGGCCTGCCCGTCGACCTGCTCGCGGCTCAGGTGCATCCGCGCGATGTTGATGTCATGGGCCCCCAGGGTGGAGCCGATGTTGCCGATCACCCCCGGCCGGTCGATGTTGTACAGGACGAGCATCAACCCGTCGGGATTGACCTCGACGGTGAACTTGTCGATCCGGACGATGCGCGCGTCCTGGCGGCCGAAAATCGCCCCGGCCGCGCAGCTTTCCCCCTGGGCGGTCTTGACGGACAGGGTGATCATGCTGGTGTAGTCCTTGACCTCGCTGCTCTTGGCCTCGACCACCCGGATCCCGCGCTCCTTGGCCACGACCGGCGCATTGATGTAGTTGACGTTCTCGTTCAAAATGGGCGTGAGCAACCCCTTCAGAAGCGAAATGGTGATGGGGGCGACGTTGTGGTTGATGATCTCGCCGCTGTACTCGATCTTCACCTGCTCGATGCCGCCCGTGATGAGCTGGGCCTCGAACTTGCCCAGTTTTTCCGCGAGTCCCAGGTAGGGCTGGATGACGTTGAGCAGCTCGGCGCTCACCGAGGGGAAGTTGACGGCGTTGCGGATCTCGCCCCGGGTCAAATACCCCACGATCTGTTCCGCGACCGCGATGGCCACGTTGATCTGGGCCTCGTCGGTGGAGGCGCCGAGGTGGGGCGTGCAGATGACGTTGGGCAGGCCGACGAGGTCCTTGTTTTTCGTCGGTTCCTCCTCGAAGACGTCGAGGGCGGCGCCGGCGACCTGACCGGAGACGAGGGCGTCGTACAGGTCCTTCTCCGTGATGATCCCGCCCCGGGCGCAGTTGATGATGTAGACGCCCTTCTTCATCTTCTTGAAGGCGGCGGCGTTGATGATCCCGCGCGTTTCCTTCGTCATCGGGGTATGGACGGAGATGAAGTCGGACTTGGCCAGGAGTTCGTCGAGCGTCACCAGGGCGATCCCGAGATTCTCGGCGGCCTCGGCGGAGATGAAGGGGTCATAGGCGATGACGGTCATCTTGAGCCCCTGGGCCCGGTCCGCGACGATCGTGCCCACCCGGCCGATGCCGATGATCCCGAGGGTCTTGTTGCACACCTCCGAGCCCATGAAACGGTTCTTCTCCCACTTGCTGTCCTTCATGGAGGCCGTGGCCTGGGGGATCTGCCGGGCCAGGGCCATCATCATGGCGATCGCGTGCTCGCCGGTGGTGATCGTGTTGCCGCCCGGGGTGTTCATGACGACGATGCCCCGTTTGCTCGCGGCGGCAATGTCGACATTGTCGAGGCCGATCCCCGCCCGGCCGACGACCTTCAGGTTGTCGGCGGCGGCGATGATCTCCTTCGTGACCTTGGTGGCGCTCCGGATGGCCAGGCCGTCGTAATCCTTGATCACCCCCTTGAGCTCGTCGGGGGTGAGGTTGGTGATGACGTCGACCTCGATGCCGGGGGCCTGCTTGAATATCTCCACACCCTCCGGGGAGAGGGTATCGCTGACCAGGACGCGTTTCGTCATTGTTTCTTCCTTTCTTGTCATGCGTCGGCTTTCTGGAGATACGCCCTCTCCAGCGCCGCCAGGGCCGCCCGCAGATCCTCCGCCGCGACCGTCGGACCGCACCAGAACCGGAAACCGGGCGGGGCGTCCTTGTAGGAGTTGATGTCGTAGGCGATCTTCTGCCGGGCCAGTTCGCTCGCGATTGACTTCAGGAACTTCGCGCGTTCGTCCTTCGGCAGGGCCGCGACCCTGGCGCTCGTCACCATCAGGCAAACCGAGGTGTTGGAGCGAATGGCGGGGTCGGCGGCCAGGAATTCCACCCAGTCCGTTTTTTGCACCCATTCCGATACGAGCCGGAGATTTCCCAGGCTCCTGGCGATGAGCGCTTCGAGTCCGCCCTGGGCCTCCGCCCATTTCAGGGCGTCGAGGTAGTCCTCGACGCAAAGCATCGACGGCGTGTTGATCGTGTCGCCCTCGAAGATGCCGGCGTTGATCTTTCCCCCCTTCTTCATGCGGAAGATCTTGGGCATCGGCCAGGGGGGATCGTATGCCTCGATGCGGGCGACGGCCCGGGGGCTCAGGACCAGCATGCCGTGGGCCGCCTCGCCCCCCAGGCATTTCTGCCAGGAGAAGGTCAGGGCGTCGATCTTCTCCCAGGCGATCGGCATGGCGAAGACGGCGCTCGTGGCGTCGCAGATGGCGAGGCCTTCCCGGTCGTCGGGGATCCAGTCCCAGTTCGGCACCTTAACCCCGCTCGTCGTGCCGTTGGCGACGAAAACGACGTCCTGGCGCCAGTCGACCGCGTTCAGATCGGGAAGCTTCCCGTAGTCCGCCTTGAGGACCGTGGGGTTGAGCTTCAACTGCCTGGCGACGTCCGTGGCCCAGCCCTCGCTGAAGCTCTCCCAGACGAGCACCGTGACCGGCCGGGGCCCCAGGAGCGACCACAGGGCCGCCTCGAAGGCCCCCGTGTCGGAGGCGGGCATGATCCCGACGAGGTAGTCGGCGGGGATTCCGAGGATCTTTTTCGTTTCGGTGATGGCGCGGGCCAGCTTTTCCTTGCCCAGGGCGGAGCGGTGAGACCGGCCGACGGCGGCGTCTTCCAGGGCGCCGAGGGTCCACCGCGGACGCTTGCTGCAGGGACCGGAACTGAAATTGGGATTCATAAAAGCCCACTCTCTTTCTTGAGTTTTCACGAGCGCGCGAATATAACAGGATTGCATCATTTACTCAAGAGATTTTAGCGAGATTCCGGTTGACGCTGACGGTGAAAATCCATATGATCTATCGGCCATTAGGAGGGGTGGGGCCTTGAAAAAAATCAAAACGAGCTTCTTCTGCCAGAGCTGCGGTCACGCGTCCTCCAAGTGGCTGGGAAAATGCCCGTCCTGCGGGGGCTGGAACCAGTTCGTGGAAGAGGAAATCCGGGAGGCATCCGAGGGGCCGTCCTCCGAACTCCACCTCCACGAGGCCCCGCGGCCCATCGCCGACATCGTCGCCGATGAGAAGGAGCGCCTCGCCACGGGACTGGCCGAGATGGACCGGGTTCTGGGGGGCGGCGTCGTTCCCGGATCGGCCGTTCTGGTCGGCGGCGATCCGGGCATCGGCAAATCCACGCTGCTGTTGCAGGTCTGCCAGCGGATCGCGGAGCGGGGCCTCAAAGTCCTGTACTGTTCCGGAGAAGAGTCGGCCCGGCAGATCAAGCTTCGGGGCAAGCGCATCGGGGCGGATTCGGACCAACTCCTCGTCTTCGTGGAGATCGCCCTGGAGAACATCCTCGCGGAAATCCGGCGGATCGAGCCCCACGTCGTCGTGATCGATTCCATCCAGACCGTGTATGCCTCCAATCTGTCGTCGGCGCCGGGGAGCGTGGGGCAGGTGCGCGAGGCCTCGGAGCGCCTGATCCTGCATGCAAAAAAAACCGGCATTCCCGTGTTTCTCGTCGGGCACGTCACGAAGGACGGATCCCTGGCCGGCCCGAAGGTGCTGGAACACATGGTCGATACGGTGCTTTACTTCGAGGGGGATTCCGGGCATGCCTACCGGATCGTCCGGGGGATCAAGAACCGCTTCGGCCCCACGAACGAGATCGGCGTCTTCGAGATGGGGGACGACGGCCTGAAGGAAGTCGCCAATCCGTCCGCCCTGTTCCTGTCGGAGCGGCCGGAAAAAGCCGCCGGGTCCGTGGTCGTCCCCAGCCTGGAGGGGACGCGGCCGATCCTCGTCGAGATCCAGTCGCTGGTCATTCCCACCAGCTTCGGGATGCCCCGGCGCACGACCATCGGCGTCGACCACAACCGGGTTTCGCTGCTCGTGGCGGTCATGGACAAGGTCTGCGGCCTTCACCTGAGCGGCCACGACATTTTCATCAACGTGGCCGGCGGGGTGAAGGTCGACGAGCCCGCCGTGGACCTGGGTCTGGTGGCCTCGATGGCGTCGAGTTTTCTCGATCGGCCGGTGGCGCAGGGAACGGTGGTCTTCGGCGAAGTGGGCCTGACCGGTGAGGTCCGGGGGATCAGCCAGATGGAGACGCGGCTCAAGGAGGCGGCGCGGATGGGCTTTACGCGCTGCATCCTCCCCGCGGGAACGCCGGCCGGCCGCAGGCCGGAGAGCGGGATCGAAATGTTCGGGATCCGCTCGCTCAGGGACCTGCTCGACCCCCTGTTCTAGGAAGGAGGAAAACGTCATGGTGGAGAAGATTTTCTGGCTCGGTCATTCCAGCGTCCGGATCCAGTCCGGGACGGTCCTCTATATCGATCCCTTCCAGCTTGCCGGCGGTCCGGAGGCGGACCTCATCCTGATCACCCATGCGCACCATGACCATTTCTCCCCGGAGGACATCCGGAAGATCCGCGGGAAGGAAACCGTGATCGTGACGACGCCCGACGTCGCGGAGCAACTGACGGGGGAGGTCCGGTCCGTCCGGCCGGGCGACCGGCTCACGGTCGGCCCGGTCGCGATCGAGGCCGTGCCCGCCTACAACCTCGACAAGCCGTTTCATCCCAAGAAAAACGGCTGGGTCGGCTTCATCCTGACCGTGGACGGCAAGCGGATCTACTATGCGGGGGATACGGACGACGTTCCGGAGATGCAGGCGCTCAAGGCGGATATCGCGATCCTGCCCGTCGGCGGCGCCTACACCATGACGGCGGCGGAGGCGGCAACCGTCGCCAATCGTCTCCGTCCGGAGGCGGCCATTCCCGTCCACTACGGCACGATCGTGGGCTCCGCGGACGACGCCCGGCGCTTTGCCGAGTTGTGCCGCGTCCCCGTCTTTATTAAAGGATGAGCCCCCCTCCGGAACCGCCGCTCGGGCCGCTGGAAAATCGTGACCCCTCCGCGCCGCGGAACCTTTTCTAGACCCTGCGCCCTCCCGCTCCGCCGAGGGGTGGGAACCCGGGAGAACTTCGATGTACGCCGGCGGGAGACGATTCCCGGGCGGGGCCGGAAAAGGTGTCAACATAAAAAGCTATGCGCTATTTAATATTTATGTTAGAGAAACCGTCAGCGTCGGATTGCCCACCGGATGGAAGTGAGATTTTTCAAATATTGACCTTCCCATCTTGACATTGAAGGGATGATGTTTATTTTAACCCCAAAATTGAAGGGGATAGGATTGCTTTATCATCTAAAATCATAAGCGACGAAAGGAGAGGTAGGGAGCATGAAGATCAGACCATTACAGGACCGCGTGATCGTGAAGCGACTGGAAGAGGAGCAGAAGACCAAGGGAGGGATCATCATTCCCGACACGGCCAAGGAAAAGCCGATGGAGGGGAAGGTCATTGCCGTAGGGAAGGGGAAGACCACCGAGGACGGCAAGCTGGTCAAACCGGATGTCAAGGCCGGGGACCTGATTCTCTTCAGCAAGTACGCCGGTACGGAGGTCAAAATCGACGGGGAAGAGCACCTCATCATGAGAGAAGACGACATCCTGGGCGTAATCGAAAAATAATAATGATATAAGGAGGATAGGTTCGATGGGAGCAAAGTTACTGCAGTACGACGAAGAAGCCAGAAAGTCGATTCTCAAGGGGGTCAACACCCTTGCCGATGCCGTCAAGGTCACCCTCGGTCCGAAGGGCCGGAACGTCATCCTGGACAAATCCTTTGGCGCGCCGACGGTCACGAAGGACGGTGTGACGGTGGCCAAGGAAATCGAGCTGGAAGACAAGTTCGAGAACATGGGCGCCCAGAAGGTCAAGGAAGTGGCCTCCAAGACCTCCGACGTGGCCGGCGACGGCACCACCACCGCCACCATCCTGGCCCAGGCCATCTTCACCGAGG
>DDXV01000056.1 GCA_002347815.1 Syntrophaceae bacterium UBA2251 | reverse complement strand
AGATCATTTGTTAGTGACAGGGATTTCTTTGGACGGTAATAGACAAACAGGCAAGAAAAAACCCGCTATTTCTAACGGGTTTTGTTCTTCTTTGGACTATGTTGGATTTTGAACTGGCGGAGGGAGCAGGATTCGAACCCGCGAACCTTTCGGTCAACGGTTTTCAAGACCGCCGCCTTCGACCACTCGGCCATCCCTCCTCCTTCAACGATCGATCACGCCGGGGCGATCTTTTCCCGGCCGCCCATGTAGGGCCGCAGCGCCTTCGGAATGAGGATGCTCCCGTCGGACTGCTGATAATTCTCCAGAACGGCGACGGTGGTCCGCCCCGCGGCCAGACCCGACCCGTTCAGGGTGTGGACGAATTCCACCTTGCCCGTGGCTTCGCGCCGGAAACGGATGGCCGCCCGCCGGGCCTGGAAGTCCTCGAAGTTGCTGCACGAGGAGATCTCCCGGTAGGCGTCCTGGCCGGGCATCCAGGCCTCCACATCGTAGGTCTTCGCGGAGGAGAAGCCCAGGTCCGCCGTGCAGAGGCTGACCGTCCGGAAAGGGATTTCGAGCCGCCGCAGGACCTCTTCGGCGTTGGCCGTCAGCTTTTCCAGCTCCTCGTACGAGGTCTCCGGCGTGGCGAACTTCACCATCTCCACCTTGTTGAACTGGTGCTGCCGGATCAGCCCCCGCGTGTCCTTGCCGTAGGAGCCCGCCTCCGCCCGGAAGCAGGGCGAATAGGCGACGTAATGGATCGGCAGGTCCTTCTCGTTCAGGATCTCCTCCCGGTGGATGTTCGTGACCGGCACCTCCGCCGTGGGGATCAGGTAGTAGTCCAGCCCCTCGATCTTGAAGAGATCCTCGGCGAACTTGGGAAGCTGTCCCGTCCCCGTCATGCTTTCCCGGTTCGCCAGGAAGGGCGGCAGAATTTCCGTATAGCCGTGTTCGCCGGTGTGCAGGTCCAGCATGAAGTTGATGATGGCCCGCTCCAGCAGGGCGCCCGCCCCCCGATACAGGGTGAACCGGGCGCCGACGATCTTCGCCCCCCGGGCAAAATCCAGGATGCCGAGGCTCTCTCCGAGCTCCCAGTGCGGCCGGGGGGGGAAGGCGAACCGGGGGAGGTCCCCCCAGGTCCGGACGACCGGGTTGTCCTCGGAACTCGTCCCGCGGACAACCGAGTCGTGCGTCACGTTGGGCATCGTCATCACGATCGCCTCCAACGCCGACTCGGTCTCTTCCAGGGTCGCGTCGAGGTCCTTGATCCGCGCGGAAACCTCGCCCATCCGCGCGATCAGATCGGCGGCATCGGCCTTGCGCTTCTTCCGGTCGCCGATCTCCTTGGAAACCGTGTTGCGCTCGTTGCGCAGCGTTTCCACCTCCTGGAGGAGGTCGCGACGCCGGGCATCCAGGGCGGAAAACCGCTCCAGGTCGATCGTCTGGCCCCGCTCCGCCAGCTTCCGGCGGACGAGATCGAGATTTTGCCTTAAAAACTTGATGTCGAGCATAATGCGTTGTTCCGCCGGCGCCTGTTCCGCCGGCCGCTAACGGTTCTCCCCCCGATGCCGGGATCCATATCCGGGCCCTCGGAGGGAGAGGTTTCCTACCACTTTAGCGATTTGAAGTCAACGCTTTTGACCGGGCGCGTCGGTCCCCCTCGTTTCGGCGTCCACATCCCGGTCGAAGTCCTCGTCCGTGCCGAATCCCGCTTCTCCCACGCGCCACAGTTCCGGGTAGAGGTCCCGGAAGGTGTCGATCAGGCCGTCGAGCGGGACATCGGCATACTCGCCGCGGTAATGGAGGTATTCCATGTGGCGGTTTCCCACCGCATCGAAGGGATGGAAGAGCGAGTCCGACCGCCCGTCGAACTCCAGCGGGAGAAGGTTGAACTTCCGGCAGAGCTCGATATTGAAGGCTGGCGTGGCCCGGACCCAGCGCCCCTTCAGGTAGAGCGAGGTGTACCCGTGCCAGTAGAAGATGTCGGTCCGCATGGCCTCGCGCATGCGGGCCGTGGAGAGGTGGTTGCGAATGTCCGCATAGCCGAGCCGCGCCGGGATTCCGTGCGCCCGGCAGCAGGCCGCCAGCAGGATGGCCTTCGGGACGCACCAGGCCTGGCCGGCCTGCAGGGTTGTGCTGGCCTTGAGGCCGTCCACGGACAGAAAGAAGGCGTAGGGGTTGTAGCGGATGCCGTCGCGTACCGCGTAGTACAGACGAATCGCCTTTTCCACGGGATCTCCCGCCCCGGCGGCGTGCCGCGCGGCGAAGGCGGCCACCTCCGGGTGGCCGATCTCGATCGTGGGCGTGGCGGCCAGATATTTGGCGAGACTCGCCTCGGTCTCGACGATCGCCTCGTTTGCGGCGACGGGTGTGTTTTCTTCCATGAGGCTTCCTTTCATTGCGGGGGATGCGGCCGGCGGCGCAGTCTTCGGTTCACGGCGCCGACGAAGGTCACCATCTCCGGGCTGCGTACGAGGAAGGCGGTGACGAAAAAGACCGCCGCGCCCACGGCCACCGAAACCGTGAGGAACAGGAGCCGTTCGTCGAACGGGCCGTCGGTCCGCCAGGGCAGAATCGCCTCCACCAGCCGGAGGGACGCCCACATGACGAGCGACGCCGCGGCCATCTTGGCGATCGACCGGTAGAAATCCGCCCCCAGGATCCGGCCGAGCTTGCGCCTCAGGATGACGGCGAGCATGATCACGTTGACCGCCGAGGCGATGGAGGTGGCCAGGGCGATGCCGCCGTGCCTCAGGGGGCCCATGAGGACGATGCTGCACGCGACGTTGACGAGCAGGGCCACGACGGCGGCCTTGAGCGGCGATTTGCGGTCCTGCAGGGCGAAGAAGGCGGCGTCGATCACCCGGATGACGGAGAACGCCCACAGGCCGACGGTGTAGCAGAGGAGCGCCTGGGCGGTCAGGAGGGTCGACTGGGCCGTGAAGGCGCCCCGCTGGAAGAGGACGGAAAGGATCGGGACCCGGAGCGCGATCAGGGCGACCGTGGCTGGCAGGGTGATGAAGAGGATCAGCCGGAGGGAAAACGAAAGCGTCCGTTTCATCTCGCCGAGCTCTCCCCGCGAGACGAGGGCGGACAGGCTGGGCAGGGAGGCCGTGCCCACGGCGATGGCGAAGACCCCGAGGGGCAGTTCGACGATCCGGTCGGCATAGTAGAGATAGGAGACGCTGCCCTTGGGCAGGAGCGACGCCAGGATGGTGCCGATGAAGATGTTGAGCTGATACACGGCCGAACCGATGAGCGTGGGGAGCAGGAGGATCCCCATCTGTTTCAGCCCCGGGTGCCGGAAGTGAAAGTTCAGGCGCAGGCGCGCGCCCATTCGGACGAGAAACGGCCACTGCATGGCGAGCTGCAGGACGCCGCCGATCATGACCCCCACGGCCAGGGCGACAATGGGCTCCGCGAAGAAATCGCGCAGGAGCAGGGCGGCCAGGATCATGGCGATGTTGAGGACGACGGGCGACAGGGCCGGCGCGGCGAAGTGGCGCAGGGCGTTCAGGATGCCCATGCACAGGGCGACCAGCGAGATGAAAAAGATGTAGGGGAACATGAACCGCGTCAGGAAGACGGCGAGGTCGAACTGCGCCGGCGCGTGGACGAACCCGGGGGCCATGATCGTGACGATCAGCGGGGCGAAGACGATGCCCAGACACGAAACGACGACGAGGACGATGGACAGGAGGGTGAAGCAGACGTTGGCGAATTCGAGGGCATCGGCGCGGGACTCTTTTTTCAGGTAGTCCGTGAAGACGGGAACGAAGGCGACGGTCAGCGAGCCTTCCGCGAGCAGGCGTCGCAGGAGGTTGGGGATCCGGAAGGCGACGAAGAAGGCGTCGGTTTTGAACCCGGCCCCGAAGAGGCCGGCGACGACCATGTCCCGGATGAAGCCGAAGACCCGGGAGAGCATCGTGGCCGCCCCGACCACACCCGCCGCTTGGGCCACCCGCCTGTTTTCTCCGCCCGGGACGGTCTCGTTCATGTCGCGTTCTCTTGCGGCGCCGGGATATCGGGGCCGGTTGCGGCGAGCCCCGCCAGCCTTTCACGCAGCGCCGCCGCACTCAGCCCGGCCACGGCGACGACCTTGTTCCGGGACTTCCGGCCGCTCAGGATCGTAATCTGCCGCTTGCGGAGGTTCAGCGCCTCGGCCAGGAGCCGGATGCACTCCTCATTGGCCCGCCCTTCGACGGGCGGGGCGGTGATCTTCAGCCGGACGGCCCCGTCCTGAACACCCGCGCACTCGCACCGGGACGCCCGCGGCTGGACCCGGATCGGGAAGGTGACGCCTTCGGCGGTTTCGTGAATGTCCATGAGGGTGCGGGGCGCGGTCATCCGTCAATGGATCGTGCCGGCCAGTTGCAACAAGGTCTTGACGAGAAAGACCTGCAGAAAATAAATCGCCGCGATCAGGAGGATTGGAGAGAGGTCGATGCCCGTCCCCCGCAGCGGGATCCAGCGCCGGAGGGGGGCCAGGAGCGGCTCCGTCGCGCGCTCGAGAAAACGGACGATCGGATTGTACGGGTCGGGATTGACCCAGGAGATGACCGCCCGGAAAACGACGATCCACAGGTAGAGTGTCAGGACGAGATCGAGAATCCGGGCGATGGCCGCGATGAAATTGTCGACAACGAACATGTTCGCCTCTCGAACAGATGCGGAGTTTTCCTACAGGGCGGACAGAAATCCCGCCAACGCGCTGTTGAAGGCCGCCGGGTCCTCCAGCATGACCATGTGTCCCGTCCCTTCGATGAGCGCCAGACGCGCCCCCGGGATCTTCTCCGCGATCGCCTGCGAAAGGGCGGGCGGGGTCATCTTGTCTTCGGCGCCGCAGATCACGAGCGTCGGCGCGGCGATGCGCCCGGCGGCCTCGGTCAGGTCGAGGCGGTCGCAGGCGAGAAAATCGCCGCGCATGACCCGGGGGTTGACGGCGGACAGGCTCTCGAGCAGCGGGGGCGAGACCCGTTCCCGGTTCCGCTTCGCCACGGCGATCTGGGCGGCCATCCGGAGGATCGGCTCGGGGTTGGATTCCAGCCCCGCGAGGATGGCCGGGTTGACCGGCATCCGGATCCCGCCGCCGACGGGCACGATGCCGGCGATCTCGTCGCCGTGGTTCAGGGCCATGGTGAGGCTGATGGCCGCACCCAGGGAATGACCGACGAGAACGGGCTTGGGCAGTTTGAAGGCGGCGAGGATGTCCCGCACCCAGGCCACGTAGGCCTCGACGGTCTCTTCGCCGGCCCCCCCGGATTGCCCATGTCCGGGCAGGTCCACGGCGACGACGTTGAACCGGTCCCGGAAGGAGGCGAGCTGCCCGTTCCAGGCCGTGTGATCCCCGCCCGAGCCGTGAATGAAAAAGAGGCTCCGGCGGTCGTTGGTGAAGTCGGTGTCATGGGTCCAGCACGCGATCCTGACGCCGCCGATCTCCCGCGTATGAATCATGTCGCCCTCCCGGGACAGTGTGTTGCGGCCTGCGCCGGCCCTGATCGAGAGGCGCGGCCGGATGCAGTCAGCACTATCACAGATCGCACTTTGCGTGCAAACAAAGATTGACGCCGGCGGCGCTTTTGTATTAACAGCCATCCTCAGAGACGATTCAAACCGCAGAATCCGGAGGGATGGAACGCGATGTTACGAGACCGGAAAATCGGCGTCATCGGCGGCGGAAAGATGGGCGGCGCCCTGATCGACGGGATGATCTCCCGCGGTCTGGTTCAACCGTCGGCCGTGACGGTGAGCGACACCCTGGCGGAGAGGCGGGAGGAGCTGAAGGCGCGCTGCGGCGTGACGGTGACCGCGGACAACCGGATCGCCGTCCGGGACGCCGATCTGGTGATCCTGGCGGTGAAGCCGCAGAACATGGCCGAGGTGCTGGCCGACCTGGCCCACGACCTCACCGCGCGGCCGGTGATCGTTTCGATTGCCGCGGGGATTTCAACGGCCTTCATCGAGGGATCCTGTCCGGCGCCGCTCCGCGTCATCCGGGTGATGCCCAACACCCCGGCCATGGTCGGCGCCGGGGCGACTGCCCTGACGCGGGGGAGGAACGCCACCGCGGAAGATCTCGCCCTGGGTCGGGAAATCTTCGCTGCCGTGGGGATGACGGTCGAGGTGGAGGAAGGCCTGATGGACGTCGTGACGGGATTGAGCGGCAGCGGTCCGGCCTACGCCTTTCTGTTCATCGAGGCCCTGACGGAGGCCGGTGTCGGCCTGGGACTGGCCCCGGAAACGGCGCTTGGGCTCGCCTCCCAGACCCTGCTGGGGGCGGCGAAGCTCTGCCTCCAGGGCGAAAAGTCGCCGGCGGAGCTGAGGGCCATGGTGACCTCTCCGGGCGGAACCACCCTCGAAGGCCTGAAGGCCCTGAATGCCGGGGGCTTCCGGGAAACCGTCGTGGCAGCCGTCGCGGCGGCGACGGAACGTTCCCGGGAACTGGGGAAGGCCCGGCGCTGAGAGGCCCTAAAACGGAAGCTCGTCGTCCGCGTCGTCTTCGGCGAAGGGTTCCAACGGATATCCGGTGACGGGCGCGGGCATCTCCACCCCCTCCGACGCCGGCTTCGGGTCAGGCGGAGAAGCGGCGGCGTCCGCCGTCTCCGGTTCCCCCTCCGCCATCGTCGTTTTCCGCGACTGGATCCGTCGGATTTCTCCGTTCACGGGCGCCGCCGCCGTCTCTGTCGTCTCTGCCGGCGCTGCGGCCTCCACGGCCTTGTCGGCCGGTTTTTTCCTCCGGTGACGGGAACGTCGCCGCGACTTTTTCTTGGCGGGCGGCGGCGCGGTATCCGCGACCGGCGTTCCGTTCGGCGTTTCCGGCTCCCGCGGGGCCGGGGCGGCGGCGATCTCCCGTTCGTCCCCTTCTTCCTCCCACAGCTCCTGATCGCTGATGCCCCCGCCTTCCGCCGGTTCGAGGTCGGTCTCTGACGGCGCTTCCTTCCGCGCGGTGTCGATCCGGATCTCGTCCCAGGCGAGATCCGCCCGCCCGGAAATCACGATGCTGAGGTCGTATGCGGCTTCGAGCTTGCCGATTTCCTGGCGCTTCTGGTTGAGGAGATAATCGGAAATCTCGTGGGGCAGCGTGGCACGGATCGACGCGTACTGCCCCTGAACGGCGTGGGACTCGATCTTCCGGAAGGCGCTCAGGGCGGTGTACTCGAGGGAGGGCCGCGATCCCCGGCCTTTACAGTAGGGGCAGCTCGTATAACTGATTTCCTGGATGGTGGACTGCTTTTTCTGCCGGGACAGCTCCAGGATGCCGAATTTTGAAATCCGGGACAGCTGGATGCGCGACCGGTCGAGGCTCAGGGCCTTCTTGAACGCCTTTTCCACCTCCGCCTCGTGCTTGCGGTCCCGCATATCGATGAAGTCGATGGCGATGAGCCCCCCCAGGTCGCGCAGGCGGAGCTGGCGGGCGATTTCCTCGGCGGCCTCCATGTTGGTCTTGAAGGCCGTTTCCTCGACATTGCGCTTGTTCGAGCCGCGGCCGGAATTGACGTCGATCGTGATCATGGCCTCGGTGGGGTTGAGCACGATGTAACCGCCGGACTTGAGGTTGGCCTGTTCCTGGTAGATGACGCCGATCTGCTCTTCCAGGCGGAAGCGGTTGAACAGCGGCGTCTTGTCCTTGTAGTGCTTGATCATCTTCAGGTTGCGGGGCGCCACGGCCCGGCAGTAGGCCCGCATTTTCCGGAAGGTCTCGAGATCGTCCACAAGGATTTCCTCGATGTCCGAGGTGAAGTAATCCCTCAGCGAGCGGACGCCAAAATCGGTTTCCTGGTAGATCAGCGAGGGGGCGGGCAATGTGTCGGTTGCCTTCAGGATCTCTTTCCACAGGCGGGAGAGGTGCTGGTAGTCCCGGGCCAGTTCCTGCTTGGTCCGGCTCATGCCCGCGGTGCGGATGATGTAGCCGAAGCCTTCGTCGATCTTGATCTGGCCGATGAGTTCCTTGAGCTGCCGGCGGTCTTCCTCGTCTTCGATCTTGCGCGAAATGCCCCCGCCGGGTTTGTTGGGCAGCAGGACGAGATACCGTCCCGGCAGGGAGATGTAGGTGGTGAGGAGCGCCCCTTTGCGCTCCCCCACCTCCCTCAGAACCTGGACGATCACTTCCTGACCGACTTTCAGGGAGGCGCGGCCGTTGTCCTTGCCGTCGTGAAAATACTCCGGATTCACGTCGCGCAGGGGAAGGAACCCGTCCTTCTTGCCGCCGTAATTCACGAAGGCGGCCTGGAGTCCCCGCTCGACTTTCTGCACGATCCCCTTGTAGATATTGCCGTTGATGGGGTCGCGGACGGCCATCTGGATGTTGAACTCCACCAGTTTGCCGTCATCCAGGATGGCCATCCGTTTCTGTTCCGGATGAACGGCGTTGATCAGCATTTCCTTTTTCATAAAGATCCTTCCGGCAATTCAGCCTGCGCGCCCGGGTGTGCCCGTGTCCGCGGGAGTGGAAGGGGGCGACCGCTGCCCTCGCCCGGTGGATCGCCCGCTCGCGTCCCCTCGAGATCCGGGGCGCATGAACCTTGCCTGTTTACTGTAAAAAGGCGGAGACGTCGCCTTTTCCCGTTCTGATGACCTCGACCCGGTCGTCCACGAGGCTGATGACGCTGGACGGCTCGGAAACCAGCATCCCGCCGTCGATGACCAGGTCGACACAATGTCTGAATTTCTTATCGATCTCCTGGGGACTGTTGAGAATCTCTCCGCGTTCGTCCGAAACGCTCGTGCTGATGATCGGCTGTCCCAGTTCCCGGACCAGGGCCAGACAGATCGCGTCGTCGGGGACGCGGATCCCTGTCGTCAATCGCTTGGGAAGGATGATTTTGGGGACGAGCCGGGAGGCCTCGAGAATGAAGGTGTAGGGGCCGGGCAGCAGGCGCCGCATCGTCTTGTAGGCATAGTCCGAAACGCGGGCGTAGCGGCTGATCTCCTTGAGATCGGCGCAGATGAAACTGAAGGGCTGCTTGCGGCTGCGCCGCTTGATGTCGTAGATTCTCTCGATCCCCCGTTTGTTGAAGAGGTCGCATCCCAGGCCGTAAAAGGTGTCCGTGGGATAGACGATAATCCCCCCCTGACGCAGGATATCGACGGCCTTGCGGATCAAGCGCATCTGTGGGTTTTGCCTGTTGATCGAGACAATCATGAAACATCCCAACCGCACGGAGAGGGATCATAGCGGCCTTCCCCATTCCTTTTCGCGACCTATGTATCAGAAATATGGGAGATAATCAATATCCATCTTGCAGGGGCGGGAGCGGGACGAACGAATGCGTCTCCGGGGAAGGGGGCTCCCCGGAGGGGACCATCCCTCCCGATCAGGCGACAGGCCCTTTCAGGCGTTCTTGTTGAGACGGTCCTTGGCCAGTTTGTACTGGATGCTGTCCACGAGGGCCTGCCAGCTCGCCTCGATGATGTTTTCGGATACGCCGATGGTGCTCCAGACATCCGTGTCGTCCCGGGATTCGATGAGCACCTTGACCTTCGCGGCGGTGCCCTCGCTGCCCTCGACGATGCGGACCTTGAAATCGACCAGGTGCATCTCACCGACCTGGGGGTAGAAGGTCTTGAGAGCCTTCCGCAGGGCGTTGTCCAGGGCGTTCACGGGGCCGTTCCCCTCCGCCGCGGTGAGTTCCTCCACCCCGCCCACGGAGATCTTGATCGTGGCCTGGGAATGGGAAGGCCCGTCTCCGGTGCGGCCGTTGATGACGTGGAAGCACTCGAGGGTGAAGGGATCCTGGAATTCGCCCTTGAGCTTGCGGATCAGCAGGGAAAAGGAGCCGTCGGCGGCGTCGAACTGGTATCCCTCGTCCTCCATGCGCTTGATCGTCTCCAGAATGCGCCGGTTGAGCCCGGCATCCTCGCCGAGGTCGATGCCCAACTCCCGCGCCTTGTAGGCGATGTTGGTTTTCCCGGACATGTCGGAGACGAGGACCCGCCGCCGGTTGCCCACCCTCGCCGGATCGATGTGTTCATAGGCCGCCGGATTCTTGGCGACGGCATTGACGTGGACGCCGCCCTTGTGGGCGAAGGCGCTGCGGCCGACGAAGGGGCGGGAACTCAGCGAGGGAACGTTCGCGATGTCGGTGACGTAGTGCGAGAGGTTCGTCAGCTGGGCGAGGGCGTCGTCGTTCAGACAGGACCGGCCCATCTTCAGTTGCAGGTTGCCGATGACCGTGACGAGATCGGCGTTGCCGCACCGCTCGCCGAATCCGTTGACGGTTCCCTGGACCATCCGGGCCCCCTGCCGCACCGCCGCCAGGGTGTTGGCGACGGCCAGGCCGCAGTCGTTGTGGGCATGAATCCCCAGGAGCGTTTCCGGGAAGCGGCGCCGGACCTCCGCGACGATGTCGCTGATCTCGTGCGGCAGGGTCCCCCCGTTGGTGTCGCACAGAACGAGGACGTCCGCGCCCGCTTCAGCGGCGCGCCGAAGGGTTTGGCAGGCATAGGCGGGATCCGCCTTGAACCCGTCGAAGAAGTGCTCCGCGTCGAAGAGGACCTCCTTGCCGTGGGCCTTGAGAAAGGAGAGGGTATCCGTGATCATCTCCAGATTTTCCTCACGCGGGATCCCGAGAATCTCCGTGACCTGCAGGTCCCAGGATTTGCCGAAGATCGTGACGGCCGGGGTTTCGGCCTTGAGCAGGGCCTGCAGTTGGGGGCAGTCTTCCGGCCGGCCGGAGGCCTTCTTGGTGCTGCCGAAGGCCGTCAGCCGGGTATTCCTGAAGGAGGCGCCTTTCGCCAATTCGAAAAAACGCATGTCCTTGGGGTTGGAACCGGGCCAGCCGCCTTCGAGATAGTGAAACCCCAGATCGTCGAGTCGCCGGGCGATCCTGAGTTTTTCCTCGGCGGAGAAGTTGATCTGTTCCCCCTGGGTTCCGTCTCTCAGGGTGGTGTCGTAAAGCAGGATATCCGATGTGTTGTTCATGATTCCCTCGCGCGAAAATAAAAAAGCCGCTATCAGTGACCTGATAACGGCTTGGGTTCGATGGGGCTTGCGGACGGGGCTATACCATTATCAGGTCTCCTATGGCGGGGGGCCTAATTATGCCTTCAATCCGAATGGCGATGGTAAGGGGGTTCATCATTCCTGCCGCACCGTATCTGTAATGCCTGATCTCATACCGGTTTTGACGGCCCTTGTCAACAGAAATCTGGCCATCTCCGCGCTTGACAAAACCGGCGTTTTAAAAGAAGATCGTGCCCGGAAAGTTTCCATTTCCGGACGATGGGCGTCGCCGCACCCGGACCGGTGCAAGGGATCGCGTATGCATGTGGGACATGAGGCCGTGTTTCCGATCCGGCGGGGCGACTCCCGCGCCTTCACGCTGATCGAGCTGCTCATCGTCATCGCCATTCTCGGCATCCTGATGGCCGTCGGTCTGACCGGAGTTCAGTTCTACAAATCGAAGGCCTACGAAATCACGCTGAGACACGACGTTGAGAGCTTTGCCAAGGCGCAGGAGGTGTACCGGGCCGAGAACAACGTCTATCTGGGGGCGGCGGGGGATTTCCTCGAAGGCGGTCCCCCCCGGTCGGGATCCCTCGACGCGGCGGCCCTCGCCTTTTCCCCTTCCGCCGGCGTCCGGATCGAGATCGTCTCCGGAGACGGTCGGCATCCCGATGACGGCGATCCTATCAGGGTCCGCTTCAGCCACCCGCAGGTCAAGAAGCGATTCGTCTACAATTTTTTCACCCAACGGACGACGGAAGAGGGCATATGACCATGACAGCTCGCAAACGCAGAAGCTACGTGAACCTGACCCTGAATGCGGATCTCCAGTTCCGGATGGTTGCCTACGGATTGATCTACATGATGGTGGCCATTCTGCTGACGGCCGTGGGGACCCTGGCGCCGCTGATCTACAACATGTTCTTCGGCATCGGACTGAAGGTTCAGTACGAGGCGGCGCAGGCCTTCCTGGCCGTCACGAAGGGGCTCATGCCGGCCCTGCTGTGCCTGCTGATCCTCTATGCCGTGCACCTGCTCTTCGTCACCCACCGCATCGTCGGTCCGCTCATGAATTTCACGCAGACCTTTCTCAAACTGGCCGCGGGGGATTTTACCCGCAAGGTGCGTCTGCGCCGGCATGACTATCTGCAGAAGGAATCCGAACAGATCAACACCATGATCGATCGGCTCACCGCCTTCCTGTCCCGGTTGCGGACCGACCATCGGCAACTCGTCACCGTCCTGGAGGACCTCATCACCAAGGCCCGGGACCTCGATACGCAGGAGAAGGTGCGGTCAGCCCTGGATATCCTGAAGCGGGAGGCCGTGGACATGGAGGAATCCCTCTCCGCTTTCCGGATTCCTTCCGACGCCGGGGAGGACAAGACGAACGACGGACAACGGGACGTACGAACATGACCGGGAAGCGATGCGGGACGCCATGAACGCGGTTTCGCCGGATCGGAACCGGGGGGGGCGGCGCCCGGCTTGGCCGGTCCTGCTGATCCACAATCTGGACGCCGCCTGGACCGAAGCGGAGATCGCCGTCGCCCTTGACGAAGTGCGGACGCTGGAGACCGCCCTGAAGGCCCAGGGACACCCCGTCGCCAATCTGGCCGTCCGCGATGGCGATCTGAAGCGGCTTCTGGAGCCGTTCGATCCCGGGGCGTGGGTCGTTTTCAACAACTGCGAAGGTCTTCCCGGCATCCCCGGCAGCGAGGCCCGGGTGATCGGCCTCCTGGACGAGATGGGTTTTGCCTACACGGGCGCGACGGCGGCCGCGATGGACCTGGCCTGGGACAAGCCGCGGGTGAAGCGGTTGCTCGACGAACACGGTCTGCCGACGCCCCGCTGGCGGCTCTGCGATACCCCCGATCCGGCCGGCTGGCGGATCTTCCCGGCGATCGTCAAGCCGGCCCGGGAGCATTGCAGCCTGGGGGTGACGACGGATGCCGTGGCGACGGAGCCGGGGGAACTGGCGGCCCGGATCGCCTTCATCCTGGATTCATACCGCCAGCCGGCCCTGGTGGAGGACTTCATCGACGGGCGGGAATTTCACGTCTCCGTGTGGGGCGACGGCGAGATGCTGCCGGCGGCTGAGATGGATTTTGCGGCCTTCGCGGAGGTGAAGGACCGCCTGTGCACCTATGAGTCGAAGTTTCAACCCGGCTCGCGGCATTACGACGGGATCGGGCTCAAACTGCCGGCGGACCTGTCGTCCGCGGAATACGGGGCCCTGCGGCGGACCGTCGTTGAAGGCTACAGGGTTGTCGGCTGCCGCGATTACGCCCGTCTGGACCTCCGGCTCCGGGACGGCGTCTTTTATATCCTGGACATCAACCCCAACCCCGACATCAGCTCGGAGACCAGTATGGCCTGCGCCGCCGAGGTCGCCGGCTTCTCCTACGGGGCGATGCTCAGCCGGATCGTGAATTTCGCCGCCCGCCGCCACCCGGTCTTCGGTGCGTGAATTTTCCCTATTGAAAGGAGCGGAGTGCATCCATGGAACTGACGGCAACATCGATCTGGGGGGCCGTGACGGCCGTTCGTCGGCAGGCCCCCCTGGTCCACAATATCACCAATTACGTGGTCATGAACAACACCGCCAACGCCCTGCTGGCCCTCGGGGCCTCTCCGGTCATGGCCCATGCGGAGAATGAGGCGTCCGAGATGGCGGTGCTCGCCGGCGCCCTCGTCGTCAACATCGGGACCCTGAGCGACCCCTGGATCCGGGCCATGCATCTCGCCCTCCCGGCGGCCCGCGCCCGGCACATTCCCGTCGTCCTGGACCCCGTCGGCGCGGGCGCCACGGCCTACCGGACGCAGACGGTCCGGGAGCTCATCTCGTTGGGGCCGCCGACGATTCTACGGGGGAACGCCTCGGAGATCATGGCGGTCCATCAGGACGAGGCCCGGACGAAGGGGGTGGACAGCGCCGAGGCCTCCTCCACGGCCCTGGCCGCGGCCCGGGCGATTCATCAGCGTCACGGCTGCGTGGTGTCCATCAGCGGCGAAACGGACTATGTGATTCACGAAGGAGGAACCCTGGCCATCCGGAACGGTCACCCGATGATGCCCCGGGTGACCGGCCTGGGCTGCACCGCGTCGGCCCTGTGCGGCGCCTTTGCCGCCGTGGAGAAGGACGCCGCCCTGGCGACGGCAGCCGCGATGGCCGTGATGGGCGTTGCGGGAGAAATGGCGGCGGAGGGCTGCCCGGGGCCGGGTTCGTTCCAGGTGCGCTTTCTCGACGCCCTGTACGTCCTGACGGAAGAGGACCTCCGGCGGCGGTTGAGAATCGTCCCGGAAATCGGGTAGGCGCCGGCGGAGGGGAGGAACCGTGGAAGGATTGTACCTGGTGACGGACCGCGACCTGTGCGGGCGGCGGTCTCTGACGGACGTGGTCCTGGCGTCCGTCCGCGGCGGGGCGCGGTGCGTCCAGCTTCGGGAGAAGACGCTTTCGACCCGGCAGTTCGTGGAGGAGGCGCTGGCCGTCCGGGACCTGCTCGCCCCTTGCCACGTCCCGCTGATCATCAACGACCGCCTGGACGTGGCCCTGGCGGCGGGGGCCGACGGCGTCCATATCGGTCAGAACGACATGCCCTATGCCCTGGCACGGAGGCTGCTGGGGCCCCGGGCGATCATCGGCGTGTCCGTCGAAACCTGGGAAGACGTGGAACAGGCCCAGGCGCTGGACTGTAACTATCTGGGCGTCAGCCCCGTTTTTACGACGCCGACAAAAACGGATACCCGGGGGGCGTGGGGACTCGAGGGGCTGGCGAAGATCCGGGCCTTCTCACGGCATCCCCTCGTGGCGATCGGCGGCATCAGCGTCGCCAATGCGGAAGCGGTCTGCCGGGCCGGGGCGGACGGCCTGGCCGTCGTCTCGGCGATCTGCGCGGCGGACGATCCGTTCCAGGCCTCGCAGGCGCTGGCGGCGATTGTCCGCCGGGTCCGGGAGGAACGGGGCGTACGATGAAGACGCTCGTCGTTTTCGATTATTCCGGCACCCTGAGCCTGGCGGCGGTGGCCTTCGGCCGGCCGGATCGTCTGCGGGAGCAGTTCGACGCGTCCGGGCTGGCGGCGTTCGGGATTGCGAGTCCCGAGGTCTTCTGGGATGAAGTCGTCGGCCCGACCTGGACGGAGGGGAGCACGACGCCGGTCGGCTATCGGGGCGTCATGGCGAGGCGGGTCCGCGAACGGTGCGGCGTCCACCCGGGAGATCCGGCCGACGACCGGATCCGTGCCGCCGTTTCCCGGTTCGTCGGCGCCTATCTGGGGCAGTCCCGGATCGATCTTCGCTGGCAGCCGCTCCTGAACGCCCTCGCCTCGAATCCGGACGTGCAGATCCTCGTCGCCACGGACCATTACGCCGAGGCGACGGATTATATCGTGGGCTATCTCCGCGACAGGGGCCTCGCCGCCCGGGCGATCCGGGACGTGCCGGAAGCGCCGCCGGCGCCTGCCCGGATCCTGGTCGCCAATTCCGCCGATCTCGGCGCCCCGAAGGCGGCGCTCGCCTTCTGGGAGCAGTCCCGGGCCCTCCTCCCCGCGCAGATGGATCGGGTCATCCTCATCGACGACTTCGGCTTCAACGAACAGCCGGGAGACAGCTACGGCGCCCGGCAAAAGGTGGCGGAGCGGATGGCGAAGACCGCCTTCCTGCTGGAAGAGGTCTTCGGCGTGGCGGTGGAGGTGGAGGTCCTGCCCTTCCTGATCGACCCGGGCGCGCCGGCCGGCGCGGCGGGCGCCGTGATCCGCGAAATGGACGGACAGATCCGGGCCCTCCTGTCCGGGGGGGCGGGCGGCGCACCCTCGCCATCGGCCCGGCAGACGGAGAACCCTGCGCCCGGGGGAAGCGGAATGCCAACCGTCCCCACGCTCCCGGCCTGCAAACGGAAACCCGACCTGACCTATCCCTGTCCCTGGGTTTACAAGGTCGTCGGCGCGGACCCGGACGCGCTCCGCCAGGCCATCGCCGCCGTCGTCGGCCCGCGCCCGCACGCGGTGACGCCTTCCCGCACGAGCGCCAACGGAAAATATCACAGTCTGAACCTTGCCCTGGAGGTGCGGGACGAGGCGGAGCGCCTGGCCCTCTACGACGGTCTTCGGCGTCAGCCGGCCGTCCGGATCGTCATGTAAAGCCCGCCGCCGTTTCATTGCCAGCCCTCGGAGGAATGCCTTCGTTTTCCGGATGATCCGGAGCGAAGGCTCATCCCGGCGGGGCGGTTTGTCCTGTCACTAACAAATGATCTGT
>DDXV01000001.1 GCA_002347815.1 Syntrophaceae bacterium UBA2251 | reverse complement strand
ACGGGAACGAACGTCATGGACATCCAGGTCGTCCTCATCGGATGAGGCCGTCCCTGCTTACCGGAGGTCAGGATCATGTGCGACACCTTTGTGGCGACGCCCGATTTCACGGCGTCGGGGCATCTGATTTTCGGAAAGAATTCGGACCGGGAGCCGAATGAGGCGCAGGCCATCGTGCGTTATCCGGCCGCCGAGCCGGACGCGCCGTTTGTCCAGGCGACCTATATCCGCATTCCGCAGGTTCCCCGGACCTTCGAGGTCCTCCTCTCCCAGCCCTTCCACATGTGGGGGGGCGAGATGGGGGTCAATGCGCACGGGGTGGTGATCGGCAACGAAGCCGTCTTCACGCGGGTCGGGATCGACCGGAAGACGCCGGGCCTGACCGGCATGGACCTGCTGCGGTTCGCCCTGGAGCGCAGCGCCTCCGCCACGGCGGCCCTGGAGACGGTGACCGATCTGCTCGAGCGTTACGGCCAGGACGCCTGTGGCGGGNNGTACGAGAACCGCCGTATGTTCTACCACAACAGCTTTCTCATCGCCGATCCGGACGAGGCCTATTGTCTGGAAACCGCCGGACGGCACTGGGCCGCCCTCCGCGTGCGGGGTTTCCGCTCCATCTCCAACGGCCTCACCATCGAGTCGGACTACGACCGGATCAGCGGCGGGTGTATCGACTTCGCGCGCCGCCGGGGATGGCTGAAGCGGGGCGCGACCTTCAGCTTCCGCGGATGCTTCAGCGATGTCTTTTACACCCATTTCAGCGGCTGCCGCCTCCGGAGGGAACGAACCACGCGGGCGGGCCTGGCGGCGCGCGGGCGCCTGACGGCGACGATGGCGATGGACGTCCTCCGCATGGAGGGCGACCCGGACCGGACGGGGCCGTTCCACCCGGCCCGCTCGGACATGGGATCGATCTGCATGCACGCCGCCGGTCTGTTCACGCCCTCCCAGACGGCGGGTTCGCTCGTCGGGGAGATGCGCCCCGCCGGACCGTCCACCTGCTGGATGACCGGAACGTCGATCCCGAGCACGGCCGTCTTCCTTCCCCTGACCCTGCCCGGGACGACCCTGCTGGATGCCGGCGGGCGGATGCCCGCGGCGCGGGCCGACGACTCCCTGTGGTGGCGCCATGAACGGCTCTACCGGCTGTGCCTCACGAACTATCCGTCGGCCGTGGAGGCCTTCCGGCGCGAACAGGCGGAGCTAGAGGACGCGTTCGTCCGCGGGGAGAGGGCCCTGTTCGACGGCGGCGCTCCGACCGCCGCCGCGCTCGACGCCTATTCCGCGGACTGCCTGACGCGCGTCCTGGAGGCGTACCGGGCCTGGCACGACCGGGTGGCGGCGCTCCGGCTGAAGCCCGCGCCCCGCGCCCCCCTGTACCGGCGGCGGTGGCGGCGCTGGAATCGCAAGGCGGGACTTCTCCCGCCCGCCTGACGGGACGGTCGAAGCGACCTTTACCGGAAGGTCGCCCGGAAGCGGAAAAGCGCCGCGAGAAAGAGGACGGCGCCGATGAGCGCCATGGCCGCGAGCGCTTCCCAGACGATCGCCATTCCGGCCCCGCGGATGAGAACCGCCGACGAGAATTGGACGTAGTGCGTCGTCGGAAAGACCGACATCGCCGTCTGCAGAAACGCCGGCATGGCCTCGAGCGGCGTCATGGCGCCGGAGAGCATCGTGATCGGCGTGATGACGGGCACGCAGAGCAGTCCCAGCTGCGGTCCGTTCCGGGCGATGGTGGCGAGGAGGATGCCGAGCCCGGTGGTGGCGAAAAGATAGACGACCGTCCCGGCGAGAAAGAGCGGGAAAGAACCCGCCACCGGCGCCCCCAAAACCCCCCGGACCACGAGCCACAGCGAGAAAATGGCGCCTGTCAGGACGACGAGGCTGTTCGCCCAGACCTTGGCGATCATGATCTCCGGCGGGGACAGCGGCATGACCAGCAGGTGTTCCACCGTCCCGTGCTCCCGTTCCCGGAGCAGCGCGGCCGCGGGCAGAATGATGGAGAGCATGGTGATCATGTTGACGAGCATCATGAGTCCCATGAACCAGGTGTTCTGGCGGTTCGGGTTGTAACGGACGCGAACGGTCTGCTGCACGACGGGCGCCGGCGTCTGCCGCTCGCCCAGGAGATAGGCCGAGATCTCGGCGGCGATCATTTTCTTCAGGTAGGTGGTTCCCATCTTCGCATGACCGATGGCCGTTCCGTCGACATCGATCCGGATCTCGGGCCGCCGTCCGGCCAGGATGTCCGTCTGGAAACCGGGCGGGATGTCGATGATGAAGGTCACGGCGTTGCGGGCCAGGGTTCCGCCGATCTCCGGGAAGGTCAGGTCCCGGGGCGTCTGAAAATAGGGTTTGCGAATGGACGCCCGGATGCGGGCCGAAAGGGGGCTCCGGTCTTCGTCGACGATCGCGACGGAGGCGTTGTTCACCTGAAGCCCGGTTCCCTTCGCGGTAACGATGATCAGGGCGGAAAACGAATACACCAGGAAAAAGATCAGGATGTATTCGTGGCGGATGCTGATGAGCTCCTTCAACCCCAGCCGGTAGATGTGGGCGATCCGGTCCATCGCTACTTCTCCTGCTTGTTGAGCAGCACGACCGTCGTGGCCGTCAGGGCGACGCACATCGCGGCCAGGACAAGATAATGGGTCGCCAGTTCCTGAAATCCGATGGCCTTGGTGAAGGTCCCCACGCTGATGTCGAGAAAGTAATGGGCGGGGAAGGTCCGGGCCATGAAGGCGGCGCCGCCCGTGAGCGACGAGACCGGCGTCAGGAGACCGGAAAACTGGAACGCGGGAACCATCGTCAGGACGAAGGCCGCCACCAACGCCGCGATCTGCGTCCGGGTGAAGGTGGAGACGAGCAGCCCGAGTCCCGTGCTGGCGACGAGATAGAGAAGGGCCCCGACGACGAGGGCCGGGAAGCTGCCCCGGAACGGGATCTGAAACACCCAGAGAATGATCGCGATCAGCGCGAAGAAATTGACCGCATTGACGACGATGTAGGGGAGCTGTTTCCCCCACAGAAACTCCAGGCGCGTGACCGGGCTGGTGTAGAGGTTCGTGATGGAGCCGAGCTCCTTTTCCCGCACCACCGCCACCGCCGTCAGCATGGTGGGCACGAGCAGCAGGACGGCGGCCAGAGCGCCCGGAACGATGGCCAGGCGGCTCCGGACGTTGGGGTTGTACCAGTAGCGGGATTCGATCTGTACCGCGCCGCCCGTGACCGGGAGGGCGGCCGCCTCCGGTTGCTCGGCCAGATAGGCCAGATGGACGGCCTCCGCGTAATTCTTTGCCGTTTCCGCCCGGAACGGCATGGTCCCGTCGATCCACACCCCCACCGCGGGGCTGCGTTCCCTCTTCAGGTCTCTGGCGAACCCCGGCGGAATTTCGATGACGAGGGAGTAATTCAGCTTCTGAAATCCCCGCTCCATCTCCAGCGGAGACAGGATTCGCCCCCGATTCCGGAAGTAGGGCGAACCGGTGTAATGCTCGACATACGCGCGGCTTGCCGCCGTTCCGTCATGGTCGAGGACGGCGAAGCGAATCGCATCGATATCCGTGTTGATGCCGTAGCCATACACCAGCAGCAGCAGCGGCGCCACGAGGAGGGCGAAGAGCAGGAGGACCGGGTCCCGGAGGAGTTCGAGCGTCTCTTTGTGCGCCACGGCGAAAAGGCGGCGGATATCGAAGCGGCGTCGGGATTCCGGTCGCGCCGGGGGTGTCAAGATCGTGGCGGGACGTTCGAGGCCGCCGGCCCCGCCCGTTTCCGCTTCGCGGTCGTCCCCGTCGTCATCCTCCCGCATGTAGGCGATGAACGCCTCTTCCAGGGTCCGGCACTTCCGGCGACGCGTGAGTTCCTCCGGGTTATCGCAGGCCAGGACGCGCCCCTGGCTCATCAGGGCCACCCGGTCGCAGCGGCCGGCCTCGTTCATGTAGTGGGTCGTGATGAAGATCGTCACCTGGCGCTCGCGGGAAAGTCCGGCCAGGAGTTCCCAGAAGTGATCCCGGGCGATGGGATCCACCCCCGAGGTGGGTTCGTCCAGGATCAGGACTTCCGGATCGTGGATCGCGGCCACGGCGAGGGACAGCCGTTGGCGGATGCCGAGGGGCAGTCGCTCCGCCTGATCGTCCATGACGTTGCCCAGATCGAAATCCGCACTCATTTCTTCCACCCGGGCGGGGATCGCGGCCGCGGGCAGGTCGAAGAGGTGGGCGTGCAGGGTCAGGTTCTGCCGGACGGTCAGCTCGCCGTACAGGGAGAAGGTCTGGGACATGTACCCGATGCGTTTGCGCATGGCGATGCTGCCGGCGTCGACCGCGCCGCCGAACAGGTAGGCCTCGCCCGCCGTGGGGGGAAGAAGCCCCGTCACCATTTTCATCGTGGTCGTCTTGCCGCAGCCGTTGGAGCCGACAAAGCCGAAGATTTCGCCTTTCGGGATCGTGAAGGAGACGTCCTCGACGGCGGTGAAGGCCCCGAAACGCTTTGTGAGGTGCTGGGCCTCGATGGCCGCGCCATCCGCGGAGGGGGCGCGGGGGGGGGCGGCAAAGACGCGATGACCGGCACGCCTCTCCTCCGGGAGCAGGGCGATGTAGGCGTCCTCGATCGTCTCTTTGCCGCTGAGCGCCTTCAATTCCCCCGGCGTTCCCGCGGCCAGCACGCGTCCCCCCGCCATCATGACCAGCCAGTCGAGGTGCTCCGCCTCTTCCATGTAGGCCGTGGCGACGAGAATGCTCATGCCGCGATGCCGAAACCGCATCTCGTCGATGAGTTTCCAGAACTGCTGCCGGGACAGGGGGTCCACCCCCGTCGTCGGCTCGTCCATGACGAGAACGTCGGGATCGTGGATCAGGGCGCAGCACAGTCCCAGCTTCTGCTTCATGCCCCCGGACAGCTTGCCGGCCGGCCGGTCGGCGAAGGGGGCCAAGCGGGTCGCGGCGAGCAGTTCGCGGATGCGCGCATCCCGCTCCGGACGGGAGAAATTGTAGAGGCGGCCGAAGAAATCGCAATTTTCCCGGACCGACAGTGTGGTGTAAAGATTCTGTCCCAGCCCCTGCGGCATGAACGCAATACGGGAACAGACCTGAAGCCGGTACGATGCGGAACGCATGTCGCCGCCGAGGAGGGCGACGTCTCCGCGCTGAATCTTTTTCAGGCCGGCCAGGATGCCCAGGATCGTCGACTTGCCGACGCCGTCGGGACCGATGAAGCCGACGCGGCGCCCCGCGGGAATCTCCAGGGAGACGTCGTCCAGGGCCCGCCGGGCGCCGTACCGGTGCCGGAGGCCGGCGATGCGGCAGACGGGGGGCGGGATATCCGTTCGGTCGTTCATTGCAGGGAGGGGGGCCAGGGGGCCCGGGGATCGAGGCGCACCCAGGAAACGCCCGGCAGACCCGGTTTCAGGCGGGATTCACGGTGGGGCTCCAGACGGACCTTGACCCGGAACGTGAGCTTCTGACGCTCCTCGGCCGTTTCCACCTCCTTCGGCGTGAATTGGGCCTTGGCCGAGACGAAGACGACGCGCGCCCGGAGGGGGCGCTCCGGAAAGGCGTCGGGCACGACCCGCGCCTCGGCGCCCAGGGCGAGATTCCCCGCCTCCTTTTCCGGCAGAAAGACGGTCATGTACATCTCCTCCGGGTCGATGACCGTCAGGACCTTGCCCCCGGCCGGCAGCACCTCGCCCGGCTCGGCGAGGCGCACGAGCACGCGCCCCCGGACGGGGCTCCAGAGGGACCCGTCCGCGATTTCCGCCTTCAGGTAGTCCGTCCGGGCGACGGCCGCCGCGATCGCGGCCTCGGCTTCGGCCACCCTGGCCCTGGCCGAGGCATCGTCGGCCTCGGCGCTCTGCCGGTTGGTCTGATCGTGCTCCAGCCGCTGCTGGGTGGCGATTCCCTTGGCCAGAAGCCGCTCCGACCGCTCCAGCTCCCGGCGGGCGAGGACCATCCGGCTCTGGCTCTCATCGACCTTGGCCAGCGCCGAGCGGCGGGCCTCTTCGGCCCGCCGGACCTCCGCCTGGGCCTGCCGGAGCTGGGCCTCGAGCGGCGCGGTATCCATCCGTGCGAGGAGCTGATGCGGCCGGACGGCGTCCCCCTCCCGGACAAAGACCGCCACCAGGCGTCCCGGCTGTTTCGTGGCGATGTCGATCTCCGTCGCCTCCAGACGGCCGTTGCCGACGACGAATCCCGGCGGGACGGTGTTCTGGTCCTGGCGGTGGAGAAGGGCGTAACCGGCGGCGGCCGCCAGCAGAAGAGCGGCGCCGACCCAGATGAAACGGGAGAAGACCTTTTTCGTTCCGGTCATGGCGGTCCTTTCGCACAGGGAACATTCGCGCGGTTCGGGGCGTCCAGTTCCCCATGGCGGGCGGAAACGCCCGTAGCGCAGGAAACCTAGCAGATTTCCGGGAAAAAGTAAAAGACCATCGGGGGCAGGGGGCCGTTACATCTCCGCGTTCCCGGAGGCCGGCCGGAAGAGCGGCAGCCCCAGCTGCTTGCGGCGGGTCTTGCCGTAGGGGCAGGTTTTCTCCCGGACCGTCGGGTCGCCCCGGCGGCCCTTGCCCCGGACCTCGATCAGGTGGGAGCCCCCCAGGTGGAGGGCGTGCTTGCCGTAGCGGCGGCTCACCGCGTCCACGGCGTCGTAGAGCTCGCGGATCTTTTCCGCCCTCAGGGGGTCTTCGAAGAGGGAGTACTGGATGTTTGCGTCCGGGGCGAGGTCGAGGAGGACGACCCCGGTGGCGCGGTAGAGGTCCCGGCGCCGGTAGAGATCGTTGAACAGGCCGCGGAGCAGGGGGGACAGCTCCAGGGGGTGGGCGCAGGGGCGATTGAGGCGCGCCTCCCGGCCCGATGTATCGAAGTTCTGCCGCTTCAGGAAGGCGGCCACCCGCCGCGGGGCGAGGCCGTAGCGCCGGGCCTTGATGCAGGCGGATTCGAGGTTCCGGATCAGGTGGGCGAAGAGGTACTCCGGATCGGCGCTCGGCGGGGCGAAGGTCTTCGTCTTGCTGATGGAGGCGTAGACGCTCTTCTCCTCCGGCGAGACGGGGTAGACGGACGTCCCCCGGAGCTCCTGCCAGGTCTCGACGCCGGGCTTCGTGAGGCGCTGACGGACCGTCCGCTCCGCCAGGCGGGCGAAGTCCAGGGCGGTCCGGACGCCCAGCTTGTCGAGATAGCTCGCGGTCGCGGGGCCGATGCCCCAGACCCCGCCCACGGGAAGCGACTCGATCAGGAGGGGGATCGCCCGGCCCGGGACGACGGTGAAGCCGGAGGGCTTCCGGTGTTTGGAGGCCGCCTTGGCGAGGACCTTGGTCAGGGAGAGGCCGACGGAGACGGTCAGGCCCAGTTCCCGCTCGATGGCGTCCTTCATCCGCAGGGCGATGGTCTCGTAGGAGGCCTTGAGCGGCCGCCTGAGGCCCGTGATGTCGGCGAAGGCCTCGTCGATGGAGTATTCCTCGACCTCGGGGGTGAAGCGGCGCATGACGTTGAACATCCGCCGGGAGAGGAGGCTGTAGGTCTCGTAGTCGGAGGGGAGGACGACGAGGTCCGGACAGAGCCGTTTCGCCTCCGGGAGGGAAACGGCCCGCCGGATGCCCAGGGCCTTGGCCGCGTAGCTCGCGCAGGCGACGATGCCCCGCTCGCCGCCGGTGACGATGGGCTTCCCGCGCAATTCCGGGTGGAGGACCTCCTCGCAGGAGGTGAAGAAGGCGTCCCCGTCCACGTGCAGGATGGCCCGGGGCCAGCGGTGGAGCGTAAAGATCGCGTCGTTCATCGTATTGCCCGAAATCCTTGACCTTTGGGAAACGGATCGCCCTTTTCAGAGGTCTCAAGGGGTTTACGGCCGGGAGAATTTTTTTCTCTTGCCTCCGTGGATCCATTATGATAGAACGCACGTTCTATTGTCAAGGAGTTTTTTGCTCATTGACAGGGGGGGGAAAAGAGGATAACTGAGGGCGGAAAAATGAAGGCATTTTTGGCGGTTTACGTCCGGCGGATCCCGCCGTACAGGATGCCGGAAGAGGCGCCCTTGGGCGAGAGGTTTGTCAGGATCATCGCCACCGGTCTGGGGAGCGGGTATGCCCCCTTCGCCCCCGGAACGGCGGGGACGCTCGTCGCGATTCCCGTTTATCTCGTCCTTTTCCCCCTGTCCTGGCCGCTGTATCTCCTGACGGTGGTGGCACTGACGTTTCTGGCGATTCACGTCTCCGGGGCGGCGGAGGTTCTCTTTGGCCGGAAGGATGCCCCGCGGATCGTGATCGACGAGATTTGCGGGTTTCTGTTCGCCATGTTCTGCGTCACGCCGACCGTGGTGCATATCGCCGCCGGGTTTGCGTTTTTCCGGCTCTTCGATATTGTGAAGCCCTTTCCGGCCGGCCTCATTCAGCGGCGGCTTCCCGGCGGTTACGGGGTGGTGCTGGACGACGTCGCGGCGGGGATCTACGCGAACCTCGTCCTGCAGGGCCTGGTGTGGGCGGGTATTCTGGGTTAAACGGGGGATATCTCGACATGAACGTCGGCATTCTGACCATCGGCAACGAGCTGATCAGCGGACGCACGCAGGACACGAACGCCTCGCTGATCGCCCGGACCCTCCAGGTTCAGGGGTGGCCGGTGGTCGTCATCCTGTCCGTGGGGGACGACGAGGCGGCGATCCGGGCGGCCCTCGGGCTGATCCTGGCGCAGGCCGACGCCGCCATCGTGACCGGGGGACTGGGTCCCACGGCGGACGACATCACGACCGCCGCGATTGCCCGGATCTTCGCGCTGCCCCTCGCGACGGATGAGGCGGTCCTGGCCTACATCAAGTCCATCTTCGAGAAATACCGTCTGAACTGGACGGACAACAACGCCAAGCAGGCCGTTTTTCCGGCGGGGGCGGAGGTCATCCCCAACCCCGCGGGAACGGCGGCGGGGTTTGCTCTCCGGAAGGGCAACCAGGTGGTGTCCGTGATTCCGGGCGTTCCCCGGGAGGTCGCACGGATGCTGCCCGAGGGGGTCGTCCCGCTCCTGAGGCGGGCGTTTCCCGAGGCGGCGGCCTGTGTGGCGACCCGGACGGTCAAGAGTTTCGGCCTGGGCGAGGCCGAGGTGGATCGGGCCCTGGCCGATGCCGACTGGACCGGAATGGGCGTCGAGATCGGCTTCTACCCCCACTTCCCGGAGAACCACATCGTCCTGACGGCGCGGGCGGAGTCCGATGCGGAGGCCGAACGGCGGTTGCGGGCGGCGGAGGCGGCGGTGACGGGGCGCCTGGGGCGCCATGTCTTTTCCCGGAACGGGGACGCCCTCGAGGTCGTGGTGGGGCGCCTGCTCAGCGAACGGGGGCTCACCCTGGCCGTGGCCGAGTCCTGCACGGGCGGGCTCATCACGGATCGGCTGACGGATGTTCCCGGCAGTTCCGCCTACCTGGAACGGGGACTCGTGACCTACAGCAACGCCGCCAAGGTGGCGCTCCTCGGGCTGCCGGAGGCCGTTCTCGCGGCGCACGGCGCCGTCAGCGAAGAGACGGCCCGGCGGATGGCCGTGGGGGTGAGGCGGCAGGCGGGGACGGATCTGGGTCTCGCCGTGACCGGCATCGCCGGACCGGAGGGCGGAACGACGGCGAAGCCCGTGGGGACGGTCTACATCGCCCTGGCGGACGCCGATGAAACGGTCTGCCGGCAGTTTGCCTTCCGCTGGGACCGCCGCCGGATCAAGATGATCGCCGCGCAGTCCGCCCTCATGATGGTGAAGCGCTATCTCGCGGGTGAGGTGCAGCAGGCCTGACGGAAAGGATGACCTTGGGGAAGCGATGAGCGAAGAAACGACCCTGCGGGCCTTCCTGGCCGTCGAGCCCCCGGCGACCGTGCGCGGGGAGATCGCCGCGATCCAGGAACGTCTGAAGAAAACGGTCCGGGGGGCGATCCGGTGGGTCCGTCCGGCGGGGATTCACCTGACCCTCAAGTTCTTCGGGAACATCCTGCCGCCGGCCGTGGACCTGATCTCGGGAGCGGTCGCAGCTCGGACCGTCGGGGTCGCCCCGTTCGATCTGACGGTCCGGACGGTCGGCGTTTTCCCCGATCTGAACCGCCCCCGGGTGGTCTGGCTGGGGATGGCGGGAGAGGTGGAGCGTCTGCTCGTCCTGCAAACGTCGCTCGAACGCGAGTTCGGGGCCCTGGGGTTTCCGCGGGAGGAGCGGCCTTTCCGGGCGCACCTGACCCTGGGACGGATCAAGACCCCGAAGGGCCTGGTCGGCCTGGCCCGGGCGGTCGAGACCGGCGAGACGGCGACGGCCGGATCCTTCCGGGCCGAGGAGTTGATCCTGTTCCGGAGCGAATTGACGCCGCAAGGCGCCGTGTATACCCGGCTCGCCGCATTTCCCCTCCGGGGGTGATCCGTCCCGGCCGGAAACGGGACGGGGGGGCGGGGATGAGCCGGCTCCTGCCGGGTCGCCGGGTCGCAGAGGTCCCGACGCGCGGACGGATGAGGATTTGCGGGAATCACGCTTGAGCAAAAGCGGGAAAAGGAAGAGGCATACCCACAAATGTTGAAGAGGAAAGATCATTATCAGGAGGTGGCTATGGTCGCGGATACGGAGAGGATGAAAGCGGTGGAGCTGGCCATTACCCAGATCGAACGGCAGTTCGGCAAGGGGTCCATCATGCGGCTGGGCGGCGGCGAAAGCGTGGCCGACGTGCCGGCGATTTCCACCGGATCGTTGAGCCTCGATCTGGCCCTGGGCGTCGGCGGCGTGCCGCGGGGACGGGTGATCGAGATCTTCGGTCCCGAATCGGGCGGGAAGACGACGCTCGCCCTGCACATAGTGGCGGAGGCCCAGAAGCAGGGGGGACTCGCGGCCTTCATCGATGCCGAGCACGCCCTGGATGTCGGCTATGCCAGAAAGATCGGCGTCGATACCGACGACCTCCTGATCTCCCAGCCCGATACGGGGGAGCAGGCCCTGGAGATCGCCGAGACGCTGGTTCGCAGCGGCGCCCTGGACGTGCTTGTGGTCGATTCCGTGGCCGCCCTGGTACCGAAGGCGGAGCTCGAGGGGGAGATGGGGGACGCCCAGATGGGCCTTCAGGCCCGGCTGATGTCCCAGGCCCTCCGGAAGCTCACGGGCAGCATCAGCAAGTCGCGGACGACCGTGATCTTCATCAATCAGCTCCGGATGAAGATCGGCGTTTTCTTCGGGAACCCCGAGACGACCACCGGCGGCAACGCGCTCAAGTTCTACGCCTCCATGCGACTGGACATCCGCAAGGTCAGCACGATCAAATCCGGCCAGGACGTGATCGGGATGCGGACCCGCGTCAAGGTCGTGAAGAACAAGGTCGCCCCGCCCTTCCGGGAGACGGAATTCGACATCATCTTCGGTGAGGGCATCTCCCGGGAGGGTGACATCCTGGACCTCGCGGCCGAGCAGGGCGTCGTGGAGAAGAGCGGGGCCTGGTATTCCTACAAGGGGGAGCGGATCGGCCAGGGTCGGGACAACACCAAACTTTACCTCAAGGAGAACGCCGAGGTGATGGCCCGGATCGAGGCGGAGGTCCGGGAGAAGTTCGGTCTCAAGACGGGGGAGACGGAGGCATAGCGCCGTGGCGGACACCCTCTCCGAGCAGGAGGCCCTGGAGCGGGCCTTCCGGATGCTGGCCCGCCGCCCCCACGGCGAGCGGGAGATCCACCGGAAGCTCAAGGAGAAAGGGGCTTCCGAAGCAGGCATCGCCCGGGTGCTGGAGCGGCTCCGGGAACGGGGATACGTCGATGACGCCGCCTTCGCCCGGGGGTGGGCGAAAGGACGGGCCGGCGGGCGGCTCTGGGGGGACCGCCGGATTGCGGCGGGACTCCGGGAGAAGGGCATCCCGGCGGAGATCATCCGGACGACGCTATCCGAGATTCGTGAGGAAATGGACGAGGGCGAAGCCCTGCGGCGGTGCCTGGAAAGAAAACTGCGGGGGCGCGATCCCGCGGCGCTGGAGCTCCGGGAAAAACGGCGTCTGGCCCAAAGCCTTGCCGGACGCGGTTTCCCGTTGGATCTGATCGTGAGGGAATTGAATGCAGACGCAGGGCGCAAGGTGTAGGGCTGAGGGCCGAGGGCGAGAGGCTCGGAGGACCGGGGCCTTTCGCCGTTTACCCCGGACCTTTGGCCGGAGACTATTTTGTACGGGAGGCGGTTGTTTCACATGATGACGGGGACGGAGATCAGGGAGAGTTTTCTAAGGTATTTCGAGGGGAAGGGTCACACGCGGGTTGCCAGCTCATCGCTCGTTCCCAAGGACGATCCGACCCTCCTGTTTACCAATGCGGGGATGGTCCAGTTCAAGAACTGCTTTCTCGGTCTGGAGGACCGGGGCTACAAGCGGGCGGCGAGCTCCCAGAAGTGCGTCCGGGCCGGGGGCAAGCACAACGACCTGGAAAACGTCGGCGTGACGGCCCGGCACCACACCTTCTTCGAGATGCTGGGAAACTTCTCCTTCGGCGACTACTTCAAAAAGGACGCCATCGCCTGGGGGTGGGAGTACCTGACCGCGGTCATGGGCCTGCCGAAGGACAGGCTGTGGATCACGATCTTCAAGGACGACGACGAGGCCTATGCGATCTGGCACGACGAGATGGGCGTGCCGGCGGAGCGGATCGTCCGCATGGGCGAGAAGAGCAATTTCTGGATGATGGGCGAAACGGGTCCCTGCGGCCCCTGTTCGGAGATCCTCTACGACCAGGGCGAGGGGACGGGCTGCGGCCGACCGGAGTGCGACATCCATTGCGAATGCGACCGCCACCTCGAGATCTGGAACCTCGTCTTCACCCAGTTCGACCGCGACGCCGGCGGGACGCTCAACCCCCTGCCGAACCCGAACATCGACACGGGCATGGGGCTGGAGCGCCTGGCCGCCGTCGTCCAGGGGGTCAAGAGCAACTACGATTCCGATCTCTTCCAGCCGATCATCCGCTTCATCGAGCGTCTGAGCGGCAAGGCGTACGGGACGGACGCGGAGGCGGACGTCTCCATCCGGGTCATTGCCGACCACAGCCGGGCCGTCGCGTTTCTCGTCGGCGACGGCGTGTTGCCGAGCAACGAGGGGCGGGGCTACGTCCTGAGACGGATCCTGCGGCGGGCCGCCCGCCACGGGAAACTGCTCGGACTCGACAAGCCCTTCCTCCACCGGGTGTGCGGCGCCGTGATCGACGTCATGCAAACGGTCTATCCGGATCTGACCGACAAGCGCTCCTATATCGACAAGGTCGTAGTCAACGAGGAGCAGCGGTTCAGCGAGACCCTGGACGCGGGACTCAAAATCCTCCAGGAGGAGGTGGCGCGGCTCCAGGCGGGCGGGGCGGGGGTCCTCGGCGGCGAGGTGGTTTTCAAGCTCTACGACACCTTCGGCTTTCCCACCGACCTGACGGCGGACATCGTCCGGAAGGAGGGGGTCCGCCTGGATATGGACGGTTTCGAACGGGCCATGGAGGCCCAGCGCGAGAAGGCGCGGGAATCCTGGAAGGGCAGCGGCGAGGAGGCCGTGGCGGAGGCCTACCATCAACTGTCCGTGGCGGGTGTCGCCACCGCCTTCGTGGGCTACGAGGGGCGGACGGAGGCCGACTCCCGGGTGACCGCGCTACTGAAGAAGGACCGGCCCGTGGAGGAGATCGCGGCGGGCGACAACGCCGAACTCTTCGTGGCCGAGACGCCTTTTTACGGCGAAACGGGCGGTCAGGTCGGCGACACGGGGGTCGTCACGGGCGACGGCTTCCAGTTCGAGGTCTGGGACACCCAGCGCCCCGTGGAGGGGGTCGTCACCCATATCGGCAAGCTCAAACGCGGGCGTCTCCGCGTGGGGGACGCCGTTCATCTCTCCGTGGAAGCGGGCGACCGGCGGGCGACCGAGGCGAATCACTCGGGCACCCATGTGCTGAACGCCGCCCTTCGGGCCGTTCTGGGCGACCACGTCAAGCAGTCCGGATCGCTCGTCAATCCGGAGCGGTTGCGCTTCGACTTCACTCACTTCTCCCGGATCGAGGACGACGAGCTGGCACGCATCGAAACCCTCGCCAACGAGACCATCCGGCGGAACCTCCCGGTGGTGACGGTTCTCCTGCCGCGGGAAGAGGCGATGAAGACCGGGGCCACGGCGGTCTTCGACGAGAAGTACGGGGCGGAGGTGCGCGTCGTCCGGATGGGGGAGGTCAGCGCGGAGCTGTGCGGCGGGACCCACGTGACGCGGACGGGCGACATCGGGTTTCTCAAGATCGTCCACGAATCGGCCGTCGCGGCCGGCGTCCGGCGGATCGAGGCCGTAACCGGCCGGGGCGCGGTGACCTATGCCCGCCGTCTTGAGGAAGAATTGAAGAAGGCGGCCGGTTTCGTGAAGGCCTCGCCCTTCGAGGTGTCCGAAAGGATGGAAAAACTCCTGAAGCAGCAGCGGGAGCTGGAGAAGGAGATCGAGGCCCTGAAGGGAAAACTGGCGGCGAAGGATTCGGCCGACCTGATCGATCAGGCGCGTGAGATCAACGGGGTCCGCGTCCTGACGGCCCAGGTGGAGATTGCGGACGTCAAGACCCTGCGGGATTTCGGCGACAAACTGAAGGACCGGATCGGTTCGGGGATCATCCTCCTGGGCAGCCGGTCCGGCGACAAGGCGATGCTGTTGTGCCTGGTGACGAAGGACCTGACCGGCCGCTACAACGCGGGCCAGATCATCAAGGCCGTCGCCCCAGTCGTGGGCGGCAGCGGCGGCGGCCGGCCGGACATGGCCCAGGCGGGCGGGCCCCGGCCGGAAAACCTGCCGGCGGCGCTCAGCAAGATCGAGGAGATTTTATGAGGGGGTCCCGTTCTTCGGCGCGGCTCAGTCCTCCCGCTCGTATTTGTCGTAGGTGTCCAGATCCGGCGTGTAGATCAGGAAGGTGCCGTCGCTCCGTCGCCGGATGAGGGTTCGCGCGGAAATCAGCGAGTACCAGACGCCGATCGCCTGCCCTGCGTCGTCCCGGAGGACGAAGCCGTGCTGGAAGCGGTGCAGATCGAGCGCCCGGAGTCGCATGCGGTCGATGATGTCCTTGAAGGCCACGGGATCGGCAGGAAACGGCTTCCAGAGGGTTTCGCCCAGGGACATCCCTTTTTTCAAGCCCAGCACCGCGTTGGGGCAGGCGTCGGAGCCGCTGATGTAGTAGTCGTATCCGGGGTTCATTTCGTAGCGTTCGAACGCCCCGGTGACGCTCTCATCCGGGTCGAATCGGCCCGTCTGCTGGGCTGCCGGCCATCCGGCGCAGCCGATCGCCAGCAGGATCAGGCCGGTCATGACGAACCGGACGCTCGGGGTTGCCGTTCGCTTCATGGCGGTTTTCCTCCTCATCGGGTCTGGGGTCAATTGGTCCCCACCTTTACCTTCACCTATTTCGGATTCGGCCTCGTGATCGCCTTTCTGGCGATGGTCGGTCTGGTCTATTACCGGACGGAGTAGTCCGGGCGAGCCCTTCCCCGCCCCGCCGGGTCGGTTCCGTCCGTCTCCCGCCCCGTCCGGAAACGCCCGTTGCCCCCCCACGCTCCGTCAGACCAGCGTCTCCAGCACCAGCGGGTTTCCGAGGGTCTGATTGGCCTGCCGGAGGCGATCCTCCGGCGCCAGGACGGCGACATCGGCTCGCGGCTCCGCCTCCGGGAAGTACCGCGCCACCGCTTCACGGAGGCCCTGCGGCGTCATCTCCAGGATGGCGCTCCGCAGGCGCTGCCGCCGTTCGTCCGTCAATCCGACGAACTCCCGGACCATGGCCACCTGGCCGCGTCCGGACGGGTCCAGGGGCCGGTCCAAGGCGCCGATGGCGCCGATGATGGCCTTGGTCAGTTCCCCGGCCGGGACCGGTGCGTCGATCAGGGTTTTCACGGCGCCCGTATAGGCCGCGAGGGTCTGGACGATATGGGGGTCCCGGTAGGAAAGAAAGGCAAACACGCCGGCCAGGGGATCATAGGCGGACAGGCCTCCGTAGGCCCCGCCCTGGAGCCGGACATGCTTGTAGAGATAACCGCCGGCGAGGTGCCGGGCGGCGACCATCAGGGCGGCGGTCAGGGGATCGTCATAGGCGGGGGCGGGGAGGAGCTTGGCCACATAGCAGACCTGCGCGGCGATCGAGATGCCCGGATGATGCGGCGACGGCAGGACGGGTGCGGCGGGCGCCGCGTCTTCCCCCCCCGGGAGGGCGCCGAGCCGGGGCGCCAGGGCCGCCGTGAGGCCTTCCAGACCCGCTGCGTCGGCGGTCAGATTGAGGGTCAGACCCGCGCGACGGAAGATCATCGATCTGAGCGTGTGCAGGGTTTCCCGGGGCACAGCCGGATCGGCGTTCCCGTCTTCCGCCCGTGCATGCAGAAACTTGAGTTGCGTTCGCCCGTGCCACTGCTCGTCCCGGTAGGCCGGCAGGGAGAGCGCCGCACCCGCCGCCCGGCGGGCGAAGATGTGGCCGGAGGGGATGACGGAAGCCTGGAGGCCGTTTTTCCGCTCGGCGATCAGGTCCTTCAGCCGCGAGGCGTCGTCCAGATCGCCGGCCGACAGCAGGTCGATCAGGATCGAGACGGCCTCCTCGATGTTGCGGTGCAGGGCCTTGACGTGAAACGTCATCTTCTGCCAGTGGCCCCGGCCGTCCGCCACGAGCCCCGCCTGCAGGCCATAGCCGAGCCCCCCCGTCTTCAGGGCGATCCGCCGGGCCATGTCCGCATAGTCGTGTCCGGCCGCCCCCATGTGCGTCGTGCACTTGCCGAGGAGCGGCAGCCAGGGATGGAGCGCCTCGGGGATGTGTGAAAGGTCGAAGGCCAAGTCCAGATAGGCGATGCCGTTGGTGAACAATTCGTGCCGCAGGGCGGGAATGTCGGCGATCGCCGTTTTCTGCGTGGGAACGGTTTCCACCTCGCGCGGGATGTCTTTGAGCCCCAGCTTCGGCAGCGTGGACAGGGCCTCCGGAGAATCCGGCTCGGCCTGATATTCCCGGAGCGCCTCGACCTCGGTCCGGATCTCCTCCAGCCGCGCGACCGGCAGGGACGCCTTGAGGCGGGCCATCCGTTCCCGGAAGGCCGCCTCCCGGCGGGGGAGATCGTCCGGGTCCGGCGCCATGACGGACAGGACCCGGTGGGGATTCGCGATGAGCCACTGCCGGACGATGTCCTGGAAGAGGGTCGGCCGGCCCGACCATTGTTCCCGGATGCGCCCGATGATGCGGGGGAAGTTGAGGCCGGCGAAGGGATCGCCGTCGTACAGCCAGGTGTGATAGGCCCTCCCCATCAGGACGATGCCGTAGGGGTAGGCGCCGCGGACGATCTCCCGGCCGTGAAATTCCACCTGATGGAGGGCGCCTTCGATGAGGTCGCGCTCGAAGCCCTCGCGGGCCACGCGTTCGAGGGTGGCGAGGATCAGCGCCTCGATCCGGTCGGCCCGGTCGGCGTCCGTGCCCCGGAGACCGACGGCAAAGGCGACCTGCCGCAAGTCCCGTTCCATCCCCGTGGCCGACGAGAGATCCTCGCCGAGACCGGAATCGATCAGGGCCTTGCGGAGGGGTCCCGCGGCGCTGCCCACGAGGGCGCCCGCGGCGATTTCCAGGAGGGTCACCGTCTCTCCGTCGAGATTCTCCGCCAGCATCCAGGCCACGTTCACGACGCCCTTTCCGGAGGCGGATTCGTCGCGGGCGATGGGGTAGGCGCCGCTGACGGCGACGGGCTTCTCCCAGCGGGGCTGCGCGGGGATGCCGGAATCGACCGACACGCGCGTGAACCCGTCCAGCATCTCGGCGAGAAAGACCAGATGATCCTCCGTGGGGATATCTCCATAGAGGAAGATACGGGCGTTGGAGGGCGAATAATACGTCCGGTGAAAGGCCTGGAAGGCCTCGTAGGTCAGCGCGGGGATGACGTCCGGGTCCCCTCCGGAATCGCAGGCGTAGGGCGTCTGCGGGAAGAGCGACTCCTGGATGGCCTTGACCATCAGGGCGTCCGGCGATGAATAGGCCCCCTTCATTTCATTGTAGACCACCCCCGAGACGGTCAGGTCGCTCGCGATGTCGCCCGGCACGGTGAATTCCAGGTGGTGCCCCTCCTGCAGGAAGGTCTCCCGCCGCAGCCGGGGACGGAGGGTGAGATCGACGTATACACGGGCCAGGTTGTAGAAGTCCTGCCGGGTCTGGCTGGCGACGGGATAGACCGTCTTGTCCGGATACGTGAAGGCATTGAGAAACGTCTGCAGCGTGCCGCGCAGGAGTTCGTTGAAGGCGTCCTTCACCGGGTAGCGCTCGGAGCCGGCCAGAACCGAGTGCTCCAGGATGTGGGGGAGCCCCGTGGAATCGGAGGGCGGGGTTCGGAAACCGATCGCGAAGAGGTTTTCCCGGTCGTGGGCCTGGAGGTGGACAACCTGGGCGCCGGTGGCCTCGTGGACGAGATCGCAGGCGGTGACGCAGAGGTCCGGGATGGCTTCGATCCGCTGGACGAGAAACCCGTGACGGACGTCTCCCGCTTTGAGGGGGGATTCTGGACAGACTGGGGACATGTGTTGCCTCGCTTGCGGGGGTGCCCGCGCCCCGGGACGTTGCCGCCCCGGGTGCTCCGGCCGTTGATGCGGCCCGGGACCGACGCGTCGGGCGCGACCCTTTGCCGGGGACGGGGAGCCGCCGGTTGATGGGTCTGGGTTACACCGTTTCCGTCCGGGGCGTCAAGCGCAAATCCCGCCGGGCGCCGGGACCGTCCGCGGCTCGATCCCGTCGGGCACGCGAACCCTTCAATCCCGGACTAATCCCGGTTCTCAAAGATCTCACGGCACGAAAAAAGGGGGGATGGTCCGTCCCCCCTTGGGATGAGATGCCGATCACTCGACCCGGCGGCGGTTTTCAGACCCAGCCGCGGAGCTTCATGGCCTCCACCACACGCTCGACCGCGACGACGTACGCCGCCTGACGCATGTTGATGTTGTACTTCTTCGACGTCGCGTGGACCTTGTGATACGCGGCGGTCATCTTCTTGTCCAGACGCTTGTGCACTTCCTCCTCGTCCCAGTAGTACATGTAGAAATTCTGGACCATTTCGAAGTAGGAGACGGTCACGCCTCCGGCGTTGCACAGGAAGTCCGGAATGACATGGACGCCGTTCTTGTGGAGGATCTCGTCGGCCTCCGGCGTCGTCGGTCCGTTGGCCAGCTCGGCGATGATCTTCGCCTTGATCTTGGGGGCGTTGGCCTCGGTGATGACGTTCTCCAGGGCGGAGGGGAAGAGGATGTCCACGTCCATTTCCAGGAGCGCTTCGTTGGAGATGGCGTCCGTTTCGGGGAAGCTGCAGACGCTCGAGGTCTGGGCCTTGTGCTCGCCCACGGCCACCGGGTCGAATCCGCCGTCGCAGCAGATGCCGCCCTTGGAGTCGCTGACCGCCACGATCTTGGAGCCGAACATGGACTGGGCGAGGCAGGCGGCGTAATACCCGGCGTTGCCGTAGCCCTGGACGGCGATGGTCGCCTTGGAGAGGTCGATCCCCAGGACCTTGGCGGCCTCGCGCACGGTGAACAGTCCGCCCCGGGCGGTGGCGTCGCCGCGGCCGGCGGATCCGCCGAGCGCCAAGGGCTTGCCCGTGATCACGCCGAACTGGTTCTTGCCGCAGAGTTTGGAGTATTCATCCATCATCCAGGCCATGATCTGGGGATTGGTGTACACATCCGGAGCGGGCACGTCGTTTTCCGGGCCGATGATCCGCCAGACCTGGTCGATATAGGTGCGGCTCAGGCGCTCCAGTTCGCCCTGGGACATCTCCTTCGGGTTGCAGATGACGCCGCCCTTGCCGCCGCCCAGCGGCAGATCGACGAGGGAGCATTTCCAGGTCATCCAGGCGGCGAGCGCCTTGACGGTGTCGATGGTTTCGTCCGGGTGAAACCGGATGCCGCCCTTCGTCGGGCCTTTGGCGTCGTTGTACTGGACGCGGAACCCCTGAAAGACCTTCACCGTGCCGTCGTCCATGCGGACCGGCAGGGAGACGTGCAATTCACGGACGGGGACCCGGAGCATGGCCTGGATGCCGGGGTCCAGGTTCAGGATCTTGGCGCACTGGTCCAACTGCTTCTGCGCCACTGCAAAGGGATTCAATTCTGCCATACACTGTTCCTCCTCAAAAAATGAATTAAATTTTCGAATCGCCGCGGTGCCGGGACGATCCGTCTCATCCGTCGTATTTGATGTTCCGCTGGTCCATCAGGTGCCAGAAATTCTGAAGATCGTTGAAGTTCAGCACGGTGGACATGGCCCGGTTTTCCGTCATCAGCCCGTCTTCGTGGGCGCAGGCGACGGGGTTCAGGCCGCCGACCAGGATAATGCCTACCTTGTTGACATCGACGGGCGTCTGGCCCACGGGTTCGCTCATCTCCCCGAGTGACAGGTCGCCCCGAATCCCGGCCCGCTTGAGTTTCAGGAGGATGTCCTCGGCCAGCCCCCGGCTGAGCGCGGGAATCTCCCGGAAGTTGGCCAGGATCTTTCCCTCGCCCGTCTCGATGACCCGCTTTACGGAGGTCATCCGGCCCAGGATGAAAACCTCCGAGGGATCGAGGGACGAACCGGAGTAGTAGATCAGCTCCACGAACCGCATGGCCTGGCCATTCTTGACCTGGAGGATGCCCCCGAACTTGGAGTCCATCGGGATGCCGCTTTTCAGGAGCACGCCGTTGACGACGATGCTGCAGACCGTAGCGAACCCGATGCGGTCCGGAGGGACCCGCACCTCGCCCAGCCGCTGCCCCTCGTCGGCGACGGCCACGAGGTCGCTGACCGCGAGGCCGCGTCTGAAGGCCGGCGCCATGGCGGCCAGGGCCGTATCGAACTGGGACCGGGGGAAAAAGGAGACATTCACGGGCAGGACGCCGTTCATGGTCTGGGGGTTGAACGTCGTCCGGTAGGCCAGCGATTCGATCCGGGAGATGGCCAGACCGATCTTGTCCCGGACGCGGGCATCGGCAGTTTCATCGATGCCCATCTCCGTGATCAGCCGCCCGTCGCGTCGCCCGACAAGGCGGGTGAGGCCCCGTTCATCCATGAGCTTGAGGTGATACCGGACGGCCCGCTCGCTCAGCAGGACGCCGAAATCCTGCATGCGCCGCGCAATGAGGCGGGCCCCCATCGGGTCCGGGGACTCCTTGAGAATGCGGAGGATGAGGAGGATTTTGCGCTCGACGTCTTCGCTGTTCGATAATGGGTTCATAGGCAAACGGTAATCTTTTGCCGTATGCCCTAACATGCTGAAACCGGTCTGTCAAGCGAAAAAGGGGGCGCCCGGCGATGCAGGGATGTGCTTGAATTTCTTGCTTTTATAGATTAAACTGACCGAAAAGCTCCCCATCGGGGCATCCAACAGGACGAAAAAACGATCCTGGTGAAGGCGGCCGATCCGGCCGTGACGAGGACGGATTGATGAAGCGAACGGAACGGGAAATCAGGACGGTCGGCATCATGATCGATTTATACTGCCGGCATCATCACGGCCGGGATGAACGCTGCAAACGCTGTCAGGAGCTCTATGCCTATGCCCGTGAGAGATCCCTCAAATGCCCGTTCGGGGAGGACAAGCCCGCATGCCTTCAGTGCCGGGTCCACTGCTACAAGCCGAAGATGAAGGCGGCCATCAGAGAGGTCATGAGATTCGCCGGCCCCAGGATGATGCTGGCGCACCCGATTCTCACGGCGAGGCACTTTGTGGACGCGCGAAGAGGCCCCGGGAGGCCCCGTGCGACAGGATAGCCTGCTCCGGGACGTCCTCGACCCGGCGATGGGCTTATTTGCCCTTGCCCGGATTCAGCGGGCACGGGTAATTGATGCAGTTGGGACAGCCCGACAAAAGGAGATTGGAAACCCAAAACAGGATGAAGATCAGACCCAACAGGATGCCTTCAAAAACCAGCCGGTCCTGAAGGATGACCCCGACGGGGAGTCCGACTCGGAGCACATAGGCGATCGAGGCGTATAAGATGGCAGACCCCGTGAACGGTTTTTCGCTTTTCGGGATTACGCGGCAGACGATGGAGCCTTCAAGCGGGATGGGGCAGGACCTCCCGTAATAGGCGCATCGCCGGCACGTGCCTGCAAAGAGGACAAGATCGGATGCCACCCATAGAAGGACGTACGCGACGGAGGCCCAGAGGCCCCACTGCGCGCTGATATAGAGACCCAAGAGGAACAGTGCGATGAGGGTGAGCCGGGTGGCAAGGTTGTCCTTCCAGGAAAATTTCTCAATGGAACCCCTCCGCTTCGCCAGAGCCATTCTGAACGCCATGGCGTCACCTCGTACGGATTCATTCCCCGCCCCACCCTTGCCGTCTGCGCCGGTGTCGGAGTTGCGGGAGGTTTCATGCCGGTGTTCATTCACGTTTTCCCCTCATGGGAACAGGGGGGAACCACAGCAGCGGCGGTGTATGATGCATACCACCCTGATCCGCGATGTCAAGGCAAAACGGGGTGCGGGCGCCGGAACACGGCCACCCGGAAGGGAAGGGGGTGAATCGGGCAGGGCGGGCGCCCTTTTGTGTCTGCAGTCTGGAAATTCATCTCTCGGAAGGGGGAAAGGGCCGGGAAACCTTCTCTGACGCATGGGTTTTATGATTGGCGTCCCCACGGGGAGTCGAACCCCGGTTACCGGCGTGAAAGGCCGGTGTCCTAGGCCACTAGACGATGGGGACGTGGATGAGCCATACGCGGACGGGCCCCGTCAAAGGTCGGCCTATATAGATGGTTATCCCTCGGGATGTCAAGCAGAATTTACGTAAACTGCACCGGTTCCTTCAGGATGGCCTCCCGTGCGTTCCACGCCAGGGCGGCCATTTCCGGATGCGTTTCGTGCAGCGAGACGATCTGGCGAAGGTTGTCTGCGGTCCGGAGAACGAGCATGGCCAGATCGCCCTCGCCGATGCCGGTTCGGTCGACGATGCGGTCCCAGTCGGAACCGCGGGCCCAGTCGTAGATGACGGAGGCCACCCCGAAGCAAAGCGGGTGCGTGGCGAAACCGGCGGCCTCCAGGCGCGCCGCAAACGGTTGCAGCGCCCTCGCCACGCGGTTGCAGGCCGTGACCAGCCGGCGCGGCAGACGGTCTTTTTCCGGGAACGGGTCCTCGTCGCCCTCATAGACGAAGGGCGCCACCACCGCGGCGAGGAGTTTCGCATCCTCGCGGGGAAAGGCGCCCCGCCGGAGACATTCCGCAATGAGCAGAGGTTGATCCAGCCGGAGTTTCGAGGCCCAGACACCGCTTTCCGTCAAGCGATCGTCCGTGTCGACAAAACCCTCGGCCCTCAGAAACGCCAGGTGGGAGAGAAAATCTTCCCAGAGGTCCGCCGTTGCGGTCTGCATCGGAGGGGGGGCGTTGCGCCGTCCGTCGCGGGACCGTTCCCCCGCGGCAGGAACGGCGCCGGTCCGGGATCCGCGTTTCTGCTGGAAGGCCGCGAAGGAACTGGCGAAAATCTCCCGGATATCCTGCGGTGTCTGGGAAAGCAGCAGGTTCAGGACCATGGAAAAGTCGCTCCGGATGCGGCTTTGCACGGCCTCCGGCGCTTTGTAGAGCAGGTCCCGGACATGCGTCAGATCCATGAAACGGCCGGGTATGGCGAGGAGGAAGCCGATCTTGTCCTTGCCGCGGCGGCCGGCCCGCCCCGTCATCTGATGAAATTCCGTGCCGTTCATGGGGCTGAAGGCCTGGCCGTCGAACAGGTCCGAATTGAACAGGACGATGGTCCGCGCGGGAAAATTGACGCCGGCGGCGACGGTCGATGTCGCGAAAATCGCGTCGAGGCAGCCCTGCTTCATCAGGGTCTCCACGAGAAATTTCCAGGCCGGGAGCTGGCCGCCATGGTGAGCCGCCACCCTGGCGCCATCGAGATGCACGCGTTGTTTGTGGTTCAGGAGGTAGGGGAAGCGGTCAAGGAGTTCGTCCCGGACGAGGGGAAAAGGGTCGGACGCGTCGGCAGGGGCGTGCCTCCGGCAGGACTTGAGGGCCGCATCGCATTCCGAACGGGACTTGAGGAAAAAGATCGTCGGGGTCAGGTGAAACGTCTTCAGGACATCCAGGATATGTCCGAAGTCCGGCCGGGAGTGATGGTGTCCGCCCCCGTGCGGGCGGTGCAGATATTCGCGGACCGGACCGTAGAGCTTCTCCTTGGCCAAAAGGGGCATGACACGTCCCTTGGGGTGGAGGAACAGCGGATACAGGGGGACGGGGCGCCCGGTTTCGTTCACCACGGTACAGGCCTTGCCCCGGATCTTTTCCAGCCAGGCGGCGATCTCCTCCGCGTTGCTGATGGTGGCCGACAGGAGGAGGAGATGGATCCGGGCGGGGAGGTAGATCATGATCTCCTCCCAGACGACGCCCCGGTCCCGGTCCCCCAGGAAGTGGGCCTCGTCCAGAATCACGAGCTCGCAGCCCAGATCCTCGCCGGAATGCATCGCGTCGTAGAGCTGATTTCTCAGGATCTCCGTCGTTCCGACCAGGATGGGGGCATCCGTGTTCTCCTTGGTGTCGCCCGTGACGATGCCGACATGGTCCGCACCGAAGATCTTTCCGAACTCCACCCACTTGGAGTTGGTCAGGGCCTTGAGGGGGGAGGTGTACCACGCGCGTCCGCCGCGCAGAAAGACCTCCCGGATGGCCTGCTCGGCGATCCAGGTCTTGCCGGACCCGGTCGGGGCGGTGACCAGACAGTCCGTATGGCGGATCGCCTCGACGGCCCGGCACTGGAACGGATCCGGCACGAAGGGGGCCTCCAGCGGTTTGCCGATCCGCTGGAACACCGTCTTCAGGAGCGGGTCCGCCTCGATGGCCCTGTATTCGCTGGCGGCCTCCCGGCGGGGAGAGCGGGATTTTTTCGCCCGTCTGGCGGGGGGAGGGGAGGATTTCCTGATCAAAGTGGCGGGATGTGTCCTTTCCGACGCCCTGTTGCGTAGACGATCCGCGGGGAGAGGGCCTGCCCTCCCCCGGCGTCATCCGTCCGCGGCCGGCGATGGGATTTTCTTCTCCGGGCTTTGTATCACAACCGCGCAATTTTGGGAAAGGAAAAGGGACCGTTCCCCATTGACAAACGGGGGGATTCATCATAAACGTGCACAGACTTTTCACTGGGCGAAGGAGCGAGGGATGAAGCGTGAAGGGGGGCTGTACTGGGGATGGTACGTGGTGATGGGCGCATTCCTGATTTTGGGGATCAATTACGGGGCGCGGTACTGTTTCGGCGTCTTCGTCAAGCCCATGGCCCTGGAGTATGGCTGGTCGCGTTCGGTGATTTCCCTGGGCGCCTCCCTGATGATCCTGGCCTACGGAATCGGCGGCATCCTTTCCGGCCGGCTATTGGACCGGATGGCCCCGAAGTGGCTCATGACCCTCGGAGCGCTGGTGGTGTCCGCGGGATTCATCGCCATGGGCTACATCCGCGCACCCTGGCAGTTCTATCTCGTCTACGGGCTGATTTGCGGCGGCGGGGCGGCCTTCTTCGGCGTCGTCGTCAACAGCTCCTATGTGGGCAAGTGGTTCGTGAAACGGCGGGGAATGGCGATCGGCATCGCCACGATCGGGATCGGGATCGGCACGATGCTCCTGGCGCCTCTTTCCGGCTATATCGTGAAGGTCTATGGGTGGCGGATGGGATTTTCGTTCCTCGGGCTCCTGATCCTCGTGATCGGCGTCCTGCTCTCCCAGGGGCTCATGGGGAAAACCAAGCCCGAGGACTACGGCCTGGCGCCGGACGGCGACCGTTCCGGCGCGCCTCCGGTTTCCGCCGGAGCGACGGTGAACGCCGCACCGGTCGGATGGGTCCTGAAGGACTCCCGGTTCTGGATTCTCGCCGCCTGCTACAGTCTGGCGGTGATGGCGGAGATGTCCGCCTTCGTGCATCAGGTCGCCTATGCCCGGGACAACCACATCGAAGAGGTGGTCGCCGCCGCCTCCCTGGGATTCATCGGCATCGGCAGCATCGGGGGGCGGTTCTTCTTCGGCTGGCTGAGTGATCATATCCCCGACGCGAAATATTCCGCCTCGCTGGGCTTCATCTTCATGGCCGCGGGGATGATCGTCCTGCTCCAAACCACGTCCGCGACCCTGCTGATGGTCTACGCCCTGCTCTTCGGCTTCGGTTACGGGTCCATCGCCACCATGATGCCGTATCTGCTGGCGGATCGTTTCGGCCGGCAGGTCCTGGGGACGGCCTACGGTATTCTGACGTTCTTCGTGGCGGGAATCGGCGGGAGCATCGGGCCGGTGCTGGGTGGATTCCTCTACGACCGCCTGGGTTCTTACACCTACGCGTGGCAGCTCAATCTGGCGGTTCTGATCCTGGCCGTTTTCCTGATCCTGGCGATGAAGCCGCGGATCGAAAACCCGGGACACTGAAGGGGGGCTGACGCGCCTCCCGGCTAAAGATCCTCGCCCTGTTCCATGATCCAGTTCAGCCAGCGCTGCGCGTCCCGGTTGCCCAGCGCCACCGCCGCCCGCAAGTCCTGAACCGCTCCGGAGCGGTCTCCCAGTTTTTCGCGGGCCAGCCCGCGCTGGACGAACACACCGGCCTCCTCGGCATAGTCCCGGTTCAGGTCGATCGCCTCGTCGAAATCCTTCAGGGCGAGGTTGAACTCCCCCAGTTTGAAGTACGCCATCCCCCGGCTGAAGTAGGCACCGGCATAGCGGGCGTCCTGCCCGATGGCGCGCGTGAATTCCTCGATGGCGCCCTCGTATTCGTTCCGGTAAAACAGCAGGAAAAGCCCCTTCGTCCGTGCTTCCTCGCCCGCGGAGGCGGGGGCGGACTTCGAAGCGATCCTCACCGGCGGCTTCATCACGGCCGCGGGGGCGGGTGATTCTGCCGTGCCCATGTCGATGTCCAGCGGCGCCTCCGCGTCCGGTTCCGCTTCGACGTCTTCAAGCCGCTGCACGACCGGCGCCGCTCCCGAAAGCCGGCGGTACACATGGGCGTAAGCGATCAGCGAGAGGGGCAGGGTGACGAAGAGACCGATCATCAGGGCCAGCATCCCCAGGAGGTTGATCCCGGCGATGAGCAGACCGAAGAGAAAGAGGTCCACCTTGGCGCCGTCGGTCACGCCGGCGCTCTTCCGGATGGCCTCCACCGGCCCCAAACCCCGGTCGACGATGAGGTAGCCGAAAAACTGGTACTTGATGGCCCAGATGACGGTCAGGGGCAGAAGGACGAGAAAGAGAACACCGAGGGCGATGGCCGCCGTCAGGGTCGTGGACGGGGCCTGCGCCCTGAGGCCGGGGATCAGGATGGCGGCGACGATGCCCAGGAGGAAGACGGGCCAGAAGCAGCGGAGGCCGTACAGGATCGCCCCGAGCAGGTATTTGAAAAACAGGCGCCAGGACGAGAAGAGGTCGGCGAAGCCGCTGGGAGACCCATCGTGGAGATTGAGCGAGATTCGGATGAATCCCATCTGCAGGATCAGATAGAGGACGGAACTGAGGAGTGAAAAGAGGAGGCCGATCCCCTTGAATGCGAGCCCCAGGCCTGTCGTCTGTTCGTCGGCCAGATCGCTCAACGCCTTTCCGATGCCGTCGGGGATGAGGACGATCAGAAATGCCGCCAGCAGGATCCCGACGAAAAAGAGAAAGTGGCTCTTCGTCGTGACCCAGCCGAACCGTACGGCCTCCCGCATGGAAAATCTGTCCGTCGACATGGCCTCGCCTCCTTCAGGGAGCGGGTTCAAGAACGATCAGGGCATCCACGGCAATGGGTTTCCCCTGCGCAATGATGAGAGGGTTGATGTCGATTTCCTTGACCCGGTCGTTTTCAAGACCGATCCGGCCGACGCGGATCAGGATCTCCGCCATCGTCTCGAGGTCCACCGCCGGCATGCCCCTCAGGGCGCCCAGAATCTTGTGCCCCTTGATTTCCTGCATCATCTCCAAGGCGTCGGCGCGTTCGAGTGGGGCCTTCCGGAAGGAGACATCGCGGAGAATCTCCGTGAAGATTCCGCCCAGTCCGAACATGACGCAGGGGCCGAACTGGGGATCGCGGGTCATCCCGACGACGAGCTCCCGCTGGCCCCGGATGAAGGCCTGAACGAGGACCGCGCCCCCCGTTTCCGCGAGGGCTTCCCGGAGGGTGGAGAAGGCCTGGCGCGCTTCCGCTTCGCTGCGGACATCCACGTGGATGAGGCCCTTTTCCGTCTTGTGGGCGATGGCGGCCGCGCACCCCTTCATGACCACGGGGTAGCCGACCTGCCGGAGCGCGTCGGTCAGGTCCGCCTCCTTTTCGACCAGAACTTCCCGGGTCACGGGAATGCCGTAGGCGGACAGAACCTGTTTGGCCTCGTATTCGGAAAGGGCAAGACGACCGTCTCCGAGGGCTTTCTCGATGATGTTCATGAATACCTCCCGTTTGGCGATGGATGCTGCGATGGCGATTGCTTCTGAAAGGGTTGCGCACGACGTTGCGGGGTGTGCCGGCGCAACGGGTGCCGCGGGTGGGCCCTGGTGCGACGAAAATCCCGTCCCGTGTCGAAATGCATAACAAAAATGTGGGACAAGATCAATGGGAAAAGTTTTTTCGGTTGCATTTATTCCCCGATGCCCTTATAGCCGGCGAGAACCCCGGGTCGCCGAGCCGATCCGGGAGGGAAGAATGACGACAAGGAGGGAACATGAAGCTGGCGTTTGCGAACATCAGGGAGATGGTGGAGACTCAGGCCCGCCGCTACGGGGACCGGATCGCCATCCGCTACTACGAACGGGACATCACCTATCGGGAGCTCGACGAGCGGAGCAACCGGGTGGCCAACGGCCTTCTCAAGCTGGGGGTCCGGAAGGGCGACCGGGTCTGCATCCTGATGGACAACAGCCCGGAGTTCTATGAGGCCTATTTCGGCATCATCAAGATCGGGGCGATCGCGGGTCCGGTCAACTGCTGGTGGCAAACCGGGGAGATCCAGTACCTGCTCAACGATTCCGGGGCGGTGGCCCTGTTTTGCGATCATGCCTACCGGGGGCACGTCGACAAGATCCTCGACGGGACGCCGGCCCTGAAGCACGTTATCGAACGGGAGGCGACCGACGACCGGTTCCTGAAGTTCGAAGACCCGCAGGCTTTGGCGGCCGAGCTCGCCCCCGTCGAGATCGCGCTCGACGACGTGGCGATGATCGTCTATACTTCGGGGACGACGGGCAACCCGAAGGGGGTGCTGCTCACCCACAGGAACATCCTGACCAACTCCTGGCAGGCGAGCCTGCTCGCCAATATCGACGAGAACGACGTCATCATGTGCTTCCTCCCCCTGTTCCACGTCAATGGTCTCGTCATTACCGGCACGTCTCCGCTGTCGAAGGGGTCCCAGATCATCCTGCGCCGGAACTTCTCGGCCTCGGAGTTCTGGGAGTGCGTCGCGAAATACCGCGTCTCGATCTTCAGCGGCGTGCCGACGGTGTACCAGATTCTCCTGAACACGCCGGGGTTCGAGGGGGTGGACGTGTCCTCGCTGCGCTACGGCGTCTGTGGGGCGGCCCCCATGCCCGTGGAGGCCATCCGGAAGTTCGAGGAGACCTTCAACATGATCATCATCGAGGGGTACGGGCTGACCGAAGGCACCGCCGGGGCGACGGCCAATCCCATCGACGGCGTCCGGAAGATCGGTTCCATCGGGATCCCCTTCGCGGAAAGCGAGATCCGGCTTCTCGACGAGCAGGACCGGGAGGTGCCCCAGGGGGAGGTCGGCGAAATCTGCGTCAAGGGCGATCACGTCATGAAGGGCTACTTCAACAAGCCGGAGGAGACGGCCCAGACCCTGCGGGGCGGATGGCTCCACACGGGGGACATGGCCTACAAGGACGAGGAAGGGTACCTGTTCATCGTGGACCGGAAGAAGGAGATGATCATCCGGGGCGGCGAGAACATCTACCCCAAGGAACTGGAAGGCATCATCTACCGCCATCCCCAGGTCATGGAGGTTGCGGTCGTCGGGGCGCCCGACCCGATCTACGGCGAGGAGGTGATGGCCTGCCTCGTGATCCATCCGGGCCAGGCGCTGACGGATGAGGCATTCAAAGAGTGGTGCCGGGCCAACATGGCCTCATATAAAGTGCCGAAATACGTGGATATCCGGACGGCGCTGCCCAAGAACATCCTGGGCAAGATCCTCAAGAAGGAGCTGAAATCCGCGCTGAAGGCGGAGGGAAAGATCGCCGCGTAATCCCGGCCCGAAAAATGAAGTCAAAAAAGCCCCCGCCTCATGGAGAGACGGGGGCTTTCTTCATCCGGGAATCCCGGAAAATCTCCCTGGTGCGCTTCCGGGATCAAGATCCTTATAACATTCCGTTATTTCTTCCCGTAGCCGATCTTCTGCGCGGCGTCGGTGATGCTCCCGAGGACGGAGGCGTCCTCGATGGTGGACGGGACATCGAAGTCCTCGCCGTTGGCGATCTTGCGCATGGTGCTCCGGAGGATCTTGCCGGACCGGGTTTTCGGGAGGGCCTTGACGACGACGCACTGCTTGAAGCAGGCCACGGCGCCGATCTCGTCCCGGACCATCCGGACGAGCTCCCGCTCGATCTCCGCCGGGTCGCGATCGCTGCCCGCCTTGAGAACGACGAATCCCAGCGGCACTTCGCCCTTCAGCGTATCCTGGACGCCCAGGACGGCGCACTCCGCCACGTCCTTGTGCTTGGAGACGATCTCTTCCATGGCGCCGGTCGAGAGCCGGTGGCCCGCCACGTTGATGACGTCGTCGATCCGCCCCATGATGAAGATGTAGCCGTCCTCGTCGTAATAGCCGCCGTCGCCCGTGACGTAGCAGTCGGGGATCTTGTTGACGTACTCCAGGAAGCGTTCGTCGTCCTTCCACAGGGTGGGCATGCAGCCGGGGGGCAGGGGCAGGCGGATGACGACATAGCCCTCCTGCCCGCGGGGAAGCTCCTCGCCGTGGAAATCCGTGATCTTCACGTTGTAGCCGGGCGCCGGCTTGGTGGGGGAGCCCGCCTTGATGGGGAAGGGGTCGACGCCCATGCAGTTGGCCGCAATGGCCCAGCCCGTTTCCGTCTGCCACCAGTGGTCCACCACGGGGATCTTGAGCATGTCGCTCGCCCAGTGGTAGGTGTCCGGATCGAGGCGCTCCCCGGCCAGGAAGAGGTAGCGGAGGGAACGGATATCGTACTTCTTCAGATAGGTCCCCTGCGGATCCTCTTTCTTGATGGCGCGGAATGCCGTCGGGGCGGTGAAGAGGACGGAGACGCCGTGCTCGGAGATGACCCGCCAGAAGGCGCCGGGATCGGGGGTGCCGACGGGCTTCCCTTCATAGAGCACCGTGGTGCAGCCGGTCAAAAGCGGGGCGTAGACGATATAGGAATGGCCGACCACCCAGCCCACGTCGGAGGCCGCCCAGTACACCTCTCCGGGCTTGATGTCGTAGATGTACTTCATCGACCACTTGAGGGCCACGGCATGGCCCCCGTTGTCCCGCATGACCCCTTTGGGACGGCCTGTGGTCCCGGAGGTGTAGAGGATGTACAGGGGATCCGTGGCGGCGACGGGGACGCAGGGAACCGCTTTGGCGCCGGCCATCACGGCGTCCCAGGCCAGATCGCGGCCGGGCGTCAGCTCCGCCGTCACCTGGGGGCGCTGATAGATGATGCATGTTTCGGGTTTGTGATCGGCGAGCTTGACGGCCTCGTCCAGGAGGGTTTTGTAGGGGATGGTCTTTTTCCCCTCGATGCCGCAGGAGGCGGTCACGATCAGCCTCGGCTTGGCGTCGTTGATGCGGATGGCCAGTTCGTTGGGGGCNNCCGATGCGGGCGCAGGCCAGCATCGCCATGACGGCCTCCGGGATCATGGGCATGTAGATGATGACCGTATCGCCCTTGCGCACGCCCTGGGCGGTGAGGGCGCCGGCGAATTTGGCGACGTGATCCAGCAACTCTCGATAGCTGATCTTCCGGACGGTTCCGGTGACGGGGCTGTCGTAGATGATGGCGGCCTGCTCACCGCGACCCGATTCCACCTGATAATCGAGGGCGTTGAAGCAGGTGTTCAGCTCCCCACCGGCAAACCAGCGATAAAACGGCTTGTTGCTGTCGTCGAGCACCCGGTCCCACCGTTTCGTCCATTGAATCTCCTCCGCCGCCTGACCCCAGAAAAGCTCCGGCTGGTGAATGGATTGTTCGTAAAGTTCGGCATACCTCAACTGGCTGGACATACGTTTTCCTCCCTACAGTAATTTTCGGCGATCGAGGCGTCGCACTCCACCGCTCTATTCCATTCCGCGATTCAATCAAGTGATGGATACACGAGGCCTCATATGCAGATCGCGGGTGAATGTCAAGCAAAAAGAGGAGTCCTCCATGGTCAACTTCACCCAATACCTGATTTCCGGCCTGTCCGCCGGAAGCCTCTACGCGCTGGTGGCCCTGGGCGTGGCGCTGATCTACCGCTCCACGAGAATCCTGAATTTCGCCCACGGAGACATGGCCACGATGGGGACCTTCTTTGCATTCAGCCTCCTGTCCTGGCGCTTCCCCTTCTATCTGGCGCTCCCGCTCAGCCTGCTTTTCGGCGCCCTGCTCGCGGTCGTCTTTTACTTTTCCATCATCGTTCCGGCCCAGCGACGCGACGCGACCCTGCTGGGGCAGATTGCCCTCACCGTGGGATTGAGCATGATTTTTCAGGGCGCCATCATTTATCCGTGGGGAACGGACTCCAAAATGCTCGCCTTTCCCCTGTCCGGCACGAAGACCTGGAACGTGGGGCCGATCTACCTGAACGAGCTGAGCCTCGGCACGCTGATCGTCGGCATCCTGGGCAGCGTCCTGCTGTATCTCCTGATCCAGAAGACCCGTTTGGGCCTCGCCATGAGGGCAACGTCGGAAAATCTGCCCGCCGCACAGACCCTGGGAATTCCGACCCGGACCATCCTCGCGACCTCCTGGGGGTTGGCCGCCCTTCCGGGGGTTCTGGCCGGCCTCTTCCTGGCGCCGGCCCCGATTCTCGATCCCTTCTTCATGCTGGAGCCCTTCCTGAAAGGCTTCGCCGGCGCGATCCTGGGCGGATTGAACAGTCTGCCCGGCGCCATCATCGGCGGGCTCCTGATCGGCATCATCGAAAACCTCTGCGGCGGTTACATTTCCCTCGAATTCAAGAACACGGTGCCTTTCCTCATCATCATTCTCGTTCTTCTGTTCAAGCACGAAGGGCTTTTAGGCAAGGAGTTCAAGGAACGGATCTAACGCTCGATACGGAGACGCCATGAATGCAGAAGCGATTGAAGATGCGTTGAAGATGAATGAGGATCTGGCGGCGTACTGCCGGAAGGCGCTCGAGAACGGCGCGGCGCATTTCAGGATCACCCATCCGGGCATGGTCGCGACCGCCCCCTGGGTGAGATGGAAGTGCCAGTTCGGCTGCCCCGGCTACGGCATGGGATATTGCTGCCCTCCCCATACGCCCACCGATGACCAGACGCGGGCGCTTCTCGATTCCTACCGGCGGGCGATCCTCTTTCACATCGAAGCACCGGCGACGCCTGAACGGGGCAAACGGTACCGGGCCTTCATGGACATGCTCGTGAGTCTGGAAGGGGAGCTCTTCAAGGACGGATACTACAAGCCCTTTGTTTTTCTGGCCGGTCCCTGCATCCCGTGCAAGAAATGCGGGAAACTCTCCAACGTTTCCTGTTTGCATGCCGACCGCGCCCGGCCGGCAATGGAGGCCTGCGGGATTGACGTCTTCCAGACGGCCCGCAACAACGGATTTTTCATCCAAACCCTGCGGGTGAAGGAGCAGACGAACAACGAGTACTGCCTCATGATGGTGGACTGAGCCTCCACCGGGATCGACCTTCATGTCCCGCGGCCGGCGGGGGGCAAGTGAAGGTCTTGGGATCGACGGACACGTAATCTCCTCATGTCCCGCGGCCGGCGGGGGGCAAGGTTTTCAAGAAAGGGGTGACCTGTGAAAAAGTTAGAAGAGACCTCGATGGCGGCGGTTTTTCAGAATCGCGCCCGTGAACACGGCGACAAGGCGTGCGTGGCCTATCGCAACGACGCGGGTCAATGGTTCGACGTTTCGTGGAACCGGATGAACGAGATGGTCCACAACCTGGCCTACTACCTGATGGGCAAAGGGATTCAGCACGGCGACAAGGTCGCGGTCTTTTCCCCGAACCGTTACGAGTGGTGGGTCGCCGATCTGGCGATTCTCTCGATCGGGGCGGTGAATATCCCCATCTACGCGACGAACACCGCGGAAGAGGTGCGTTACATCCTCGACAACGCCGATTCGCGGATCTGCTTTGCGGGCACCCACGCCCACATGGAGAAGGTCGTGGCCGTGCGGGACCGGCTGCCGATGCTCATGGAGATCGTCCTCTTCAATGATCTGGAACAGCCGGTGGACGGGGTGGCGACCCTCCCGGAGGCCATCCGGCAGGGAGGCGCGCAGGCCGACGCGGCGCTCTTCGACCGGCGGCTGGCGGCGATCAAGCCCGAGGATCTGTGCACGTTCATCTATACGTCGGGGACCACCGGCGATCCCAAGGGCGTCATGCTGTCGCACCACAATATCATCTCCAACGTCCACCAGTTCAACGCCTATTTCCCGGAAATGGTCAACCGCTTCCACAAGGCCCCGTCGTTCCTTCCCCTCTCGCATGCCGTTGAGCGCACCGCCGCGTACTACTGCCAAGTCTACTGCGCCAACAAGATCCATTTCGTCAAGAGCATCGAAACGCTGCTTGAAGACCTGCGGACGATCCATCCGTCCATCATGGCCTCGGTGCCGCGGGTACTGGAGAAGATGTACGAGGCGATCACCGCGAAGGTGGCCCAGGCCCCGCCCCTCAAGCAGAAGCTTTTCGCCTGGGCGCTCGACGTCGGCCGGCGGAACGTGCCTTACGTTTGCAAGGGGAAGGCGCGGACCGGCCTGTTTGCGATCGAGTACGCCCTGGCGAACAAACTGATCTTCTCGAAGCTGAAGAGCGTGCTGGGCCTCGACCAGATCTATTTCATCGGCCTCGGCGCGGCGCCCATGCCCCGCAAGGTTCTGGAGTTCTTCCTAGGAATGGACATTCCCTGCTGCGACGCCTACGGACTGAGCGAAACCTCTCCGATGGTGACGTGCAACTACGTCGGCCATATCCAGCCGGGGACCATCGGCATGCCCGTGATCGACACCGAGGTGAAGATCAGCGAAGAGGGCGAGATCCTCGTGAAGGGCCCCCAGGTGATGGTCGGCTACTACAAGAACGAGGCGGCGACCAAAGAGGCGTTCACGCCGGACGGATTCCTGAAAACCGGCGATTTGGGTGAGTTCGATGCCGAGGGGAATCTGAGGATCACCGGCAGGATCAAGGAGCTCATCATCACCTCGGGCGGCAAGAATATCTCCCCGCAGAATATCGAGAACAGCCTGATGTTCTCCCCCTACATCAATCAGCTTTCCGTCGTCGGGGAGGGGAAGAAATTCATTTCGGCGCTGATCATCCCGGCGTTCGAGGTTCTGGAGCCCTGGGCGAAGGAGAACGGCGTCACCTTCGCCGACCGGTCCGAGCTGGTGAAGCATGCAAAGGTTCAGGCCCTGTTCGAACAGCAGATCAAGGCGTTTACGAAGGACTTCGGTCAGGTCGAGCAGGTCAAGAAGTTCACCCTGCTCGATCGGGAATGGTTGCAGGAAACCGGCGAGCTGACGCCGACCCTCAAGGTGAAACGGCGGGTGATCGCCGTAAAGTACGCGCACGCCATCGAGAAGATGTATTCGTAGGCACGTGCCTGCTTCGGGATGACGGATGGGCTGAGGCCGCGGCGATCGACTTCAGCAGCAGCCCCCGACCTTGCCCGCGGACGCATTTTTCGGATCGAGGCTGCAACCGCAGGACGGGGCTTGCCGGTTCAGCAGTCCGTTGATCACGGCCGCGGCACACCCGACGCCGGCCTCGACGGACACGGCGCCGACCGGGCAATTGCGGGCGCAGGCGCCGCATTCCATGCAGGCATCGCGATTCCGGATGCGGACGCGCCGATCCTCCATCGCCAGGACCGCGTGGGGGCAGACCTCCAGGCACATCCCGCAGCCGGTGCATTTGTCCCGGTCCACTTCAAGGGTGACCACGTTCTTCAGGTAGATCATCGTCTTCGCCTCATCCTCCTAAAAAAAGCGGGAGACCAGGAGTACGGCCAATCCGGAAAGACCGGCCCCGATTTCGACGGGAAGCGCCCAGCGCATTTCCCGCCTCACGCCGGAGAGCGACGTGTAGGTGGAGGCCCCGGTGAAGTTCATCGCCAGAAAGGCGGAAATCCCCGGCATCATCAAGAGCCAGGCGCCTCCGAGCAGCAGGTCCCGCCCGCTTTTGAGATCCAGCCCCCAGTAAGAGAGCAGGGCGATCGCGGCCGCAAGCCCGACGGCCAGGCCTTTCGTTGCGAAGGCGCGTCCGGGGAGCCAGGGCAGGAGGAGCGGGCTCAAGACCGCCCCGGACAGGATCGCCAGCAGCAAGGCCGTCAACGAAAACAGACCGTCATGGATCAGGTTCTGGACGAACGCGCCCCGGCCGCCAAGCCCGCTGATCAGGACCAGGATCGGGACGAGCAAGGCCGCGGGCTTCAGCGCGGCAACCAGCTCTATGGGAATGAGGACGGCGCGCTCCGGCAGGGAAAAGGTTTTCCGCCGCATCTTGAGCGTCGCCCTCAGGCCGGCGTCGAGATAGGCGGGAATGTCCCGCGCGCGTATCGGGCCGTAATGGACCGTAAACCCCGACATTTTCCGGACCCAATGGGCGGAAACGCCGGGGGCCCCCAACTGCGGCAGAATCAGCTCCCGGTGTCCGACGCAATCCTTCAGGCCGCTGGCGGCGATGCAGCGGACGAGTTCCCCCGTTCCGAACGTCCCCTTGCCGGCGGCGCACCAGACGTTGATTCCCTCCGTGTTGAGGACGAGGATCCAGGCATTCCGCCCCGGCAGCGCCTCCCGGAGGCGGTCGAAGCTCATCTTGTAGTTGGCCGTGACGAGCACGGGGGACCCCGCATCGGGCGACCCGAGCGCGTATAGACCCGGATCGACGGCATAGTGCATCCGGCCGACGCCCCAGCGGGCCTTGATCGAACCCCAGCGGTCCTGCCAGGTGAGCGCCGACGAGACCCGGGGAATCTTTCCCGCCGGGCCTTCCACCGCGCCGTTCACGAACGGCTGATCCAGGCCGGCCGGCCGCATCGGAAGCGCGATATCCGCGGCGGCCAGGGCCTGCGGCGATGCCATGGGAAACAGGACCGCCTTATTCGATGAATCGTTCTGAAGCCATTTCATGGGATCCGCTCCCGCAACGGAGATCCGCCGCCACGATCAGCCGGTAACCGCATCGCGCATCACCGGTCCGAGAAATTCCTTGACCTGATCGGCCAGCTGGTCGACCTTGATCAACGCCAGGCAGCAGATCTCCCCGTCCTTTTTCAGGCTGACGAGGGCCAGCTTGTCGCCGGCCTTGATCCCGGCCTTGTCGCGCAGGTCCTTGGGGAGCACCATCTGCCCGCGCTCGTCGACGCTGACCAGCGATTCGATGTGGCAACCGCCCGGTGTCCGGTTCCCGGGCGTACAGCAGGACGCCTTCGGATCGGCCTTGACCATAACCCCACCCCCTCCCGTTCGATGCCCCGCGGATCATGCGCGATCAGCACAATCAGGCATTACTGAATATACGGATGTACGGAACGTTTGTCAAGGGATGAAACCCGGAAGGGACCGTTTCCCGGATGCCGGGCAACGCTTTCCGGAGGCAGGCTTGGAACCGGGGCGCCCTGTCAGGGCGAGGCGGGCAGCGGAACGGCCTTTGACGACAGCGCGCCGAGGCGGGCGGAGACGCGGGCGCCGAGCTGCGCGAGAAGATCCGTCGCCAGGTCCGGATGGTAGCGCTGCGGGGACGGGTCGCCGTGATTGAGGCTGCCGACGACCGTTCCGTCCAGGGTGAAGGGGACCAGGGCCAGCGACCGGAAGAGGAACTTCTTCGCCGGCGGGAGCAGCCGGTAGAAGGAGCGCAGATCCCCGTTGACCAGGAGCGGTTCGGTCCGGCCGTCCAGAAGGGCCGCGAAGGCGTCGCCATCGATCAGGTTCAGCCGGTCGCCGAGCAGGGCGGAGACGGCGAGGGTGCTCCGGAGGGCGTCGGCCTGCGGGGTCCGGACCAGCGAGAGCCAGACGAAGGGGATCCCGAAGGCGGTCTCCATGCGCAGCATCAGGTGCTCGAAGAGATCCGTGGGATCGGGACTGTCGGCGATCTCCCGTTCGATCTCCGCGAGTTTCCGGGCCACGTCTTCATTCCATCGCAGCGTTTCCTGGATTTCGTCCATGCCCCTCGCGCTCCTCAGCGCCGGAATTCACCGATCAGGATCGTGTGATCGGAGGGCTTTTCCGCCCGGCGCGGTTCCAGATCGATACGGCAGCCCAGGGACCGTTCCGCCAGCGGCGCGGTGACGAGCAGGTGGTCGATCCGCCATCCCAGGCCCCGTTCCAGGGAGCGGGGGACCCGGTAATCGAAGAAGGTGTAGAGGTTCGCTTCGCCCGGGTGGTGGCGCCGGAGGAGGTCCTCCAGCCCCCAGGCCTTGAGCGCGTCGAAGGCGTTCCAGACCTCCGGCGTGAAACAGACGTGTCCCTGGAGGCGCTTGGGGTCGTGGACGTCGATCGCCTCCCGGGCGCAGTTCAGGTCGCCGCAGCAGACCAGCGGCTGGGCGGGGGAGTAATGGGCGGCGAGGAATGTTTTCAGACGCTGAAACCACGCGAGCTTGTAGGCGAAGTGTTCGCTCTCGCGGTCCCGCCCCTGGGGCACGTAGGCGTTGACGACCGCGATGCCGTCGAAAACGCCGCACAGCAGCCGGTCGTCGTCGGGGGCGCCGCCGTCGGAAAGTCCGTAGCGGACCGCTTCCGGCGCGGCGAGGGAGGCGATGGCGACCCCGTTGTACTGTTTTGCGCCGCGGAATATGCAGTGATAGCCGAGGTTTGTCAAGGCGTCCGCGGGAAACCGGCCGTCATCGACCTTGGTTTCCTGCATGCAGAAAACGTCGGGCCGGTACGTTTCGAGCCAGGGGAGGAGGATGTGCAGCCGGGAACGGATGGAATTGACGTTGTAGGTCGCGATCGTGAACGGATTCAAGATGGGTCCCCTCCCCGCGGAAACGGCGCCGGGCCGCCGGGGCGCGCGTCGTGAACGCATGGGGAGCCGTAGCACGATTTCCGCTATGTTTCAAGGCTTTTCCGCCCGTTCGGCCGGTTGGTCAAAAAGACGCCGACGACGACAAGCGCGGCGCCCGTCAGGAGGGTGCGCGTCAGCGTTTCGGAAAGGATCAGCCAGCCGAACAGGACGCCGCTCACGGGAACGAAATTGATGAACACCGCGGCGCGGGAAGGGCCGATGGCGCGGATGCCTTCGTAATACCACAGGAACCCGACGGCCGTCCCCAGCACGCCCAGAAAGAGCAGACCGGCCCAGGCCGCCGGCGAGGCGAGGCCCGTCTGCCGGACGAGGCCTTCCCGCCAGGCGAAGGGCAGCAGGGCCGCCGCGCCGATCAGGCAGGACCAGGTCACGGCCGCCAGCGGCGAGAGGTCGCGCAGGATGACCTTGCCGATGAGGGAAATAGGACACCCAGCTCGCGACGCAGCCCAGGATGAAAAGCTCGCCCCGCCCGATGCCGCCCGACAGGAGGAGGTCGGGATTCCCCCGGGAGATGACGATGACGGCCCCGGCCAGACACACGAGAATGCCGATCCCGTTGGCGATCGAGAGGCGCTCCCTGAAGATCAGGGCGGAGAACAGGGCGATGAAGACGGGGTTGTTGGCGACGATCAGCGCGGCGCGTCCGGCCGTGATGGTCTTGAGGCCGAGAAAGAAAAAGACGTTGTAGGCGAAGACGCCCGTCAGGCCGAGGAGGACGACCGGCACGACCTGCCGCCGCCGAAGACGGGGCAGGCCCCCCTCGTGGAGGACGACCAGGGCCGTCAGGACCGTCGAAGCGATGACGAAGCGCCACAGGGACGCACTGAAGGGCGGGAGCTCTTGCGTGACGACGCGGGCGGCGACGAAGGCGCCTCCCCAGAAGAGGGCCGTCAGGAACAGCTTGGCGTAGATCATGGCCCCTCATCCAGGGATCGGGCCTCTTCAATGAGCATGATGGGGATGTCGTCCCGGATCTCGTACCTGAGCCGGCAGGCGTCGCAGATGAGCCCGTCTTCGGCTTCGTTTAAATGGATCTCTCCCTTGCACTTGGGGCAGGCCAGGATGTCGAGCAGGTCCTTGTTGAGGGTCATGGGGTTCTCCTTATTCGAGCGTTTTTTCTGCATGCATTTTCTGTTGTCTGTCCGCCAGGTTCTCCCGCACCGCCTCGAACACGGCATCGACCGCGATGTCCCGCATGCACTGGCGCGTCTCGCAGGTCTTGCGGAAACAGGGGCGGCAGTCGACGGGACTCGTCAGGACGGTGTGTCCCGGTCCGTAAGGTCCGGTCCGGCGGGGGTCGGTGGGGCCGAACAGGGCCACCACGGGACAACCCACCGCGGCCGCGAGGTGCATGGGTCCGGAGTCGGTCGTAACCAGCAGGGCCGCCCGCCGGTAGAGGGCGGCCAACTCCCGGAGCGTGGTCCGGCCGCCCAGGTCGACGGCGGCCTCCGTCATGCCCCGGGCGATCCGTGCCGTGCAATCGGACGCGCCGTCCGTCAGCACGACCGGCAGGCCGAGTTCGCGGTGGATGCGGTCGCCCAGGCGGGAGAACCGCGCCTCTTCCCAGAGTTTCGTTTCCCAGAAGGCGACGGGGCTGAGGGCGATGAACGGCTCCCGCGGGGCGATGCCGAGGCCCTGAAGGAGCGAATCGATTTTTCCCCGCTGGTCCTCCGTGTCCGGGATCAGGAATTCCGCCTTTCCGGGTTCGATCCCGAGGTGACGCGCAAAGTCGAGATACCGGTCCACGGCGTGGCGCGTCAGGTCCTCCGGGATCTTCTCCGTGTAGAACAGGCCGCTGCCCTCCTGCAGGCTGTCATAGCCCAGTTTCCTCCGCCCCCCGCTCAGACAGACCAGGAGCGCGCTTTTGAACAGGCCGTGGAAGTCGATGACGAGGTCGTAGGGGCGGGAGCGCAGGTCCCCGATAAACGCGGCGATCGCCCGCAGCGGCTGCCGGACACGCCCCCGCTTCAGGTCGTCCTGCCAGCGTCTGCGGCGGGAGATGAGGACACGATCGAGGTGGGGATGATCCGCGAGCAGGTCGCTCGCGGCCTCCTCGACGACCCAGGTGATGTGGGCGGCGGGGAAGTGACGGCGCAGGGCGGCCAGGGAGGGCAGGGTGTGGATCACGTCCCCGATGGCGCTCAATTTGACGATCAGGAGGTTCATGGCCGCCTCCGGTCGCGGGGATCCGGACCCTGCCGGTCCGCCTTGGCGAGGATCCAGTGGACGGCCGCGAGCAGATCGGCGGCGACATGCGCGGCGGTCATCTCGCCGGCGGACGCGGTTTTCAGGTGTTCCGCGCCGTAGCCCGTGCGGACGAGAATTCCCCGCGCGCCGACGCGCCGGGCCGTCTCCAGGTCCCTGGGCGTGTCCCCCACGACGTAAGACCGGCCGAGATCGATGGCGAGGGCCGCCGCGGCCTCGAGCAGCATCCCCGGTTCGGGCTTCCGGCACGGGCACGCCCGGCGGTACCGATCGGCCCCCTCGGTCGGGTGGTGCGGGCAGTAGTCGAAACGGTCGATCCGGGCCCCCTGGCGCCCGAGGATCTCCGCCAGCGTCCGATGGACCTCGACGACGAAGGCCTCCGTGAACAGGCCCCGCGCCACCCCGGACTGGTTGGTCACGACCACCACCTTGAAGCCCGAGGCGTTGAGCAGGCGGATGCCCTCGGCCGCGCCGGGAAGCAGACGGAGCTTGTCGATGCGGTCCAGGTAGCCCACCTCCTCGTTGATCGTGCCGTCCCGGTCCAGGAAGACGGCGGCATGTCCTGCGTCCCTCATGGGGCGATCCTCTCGAGCACCATCGCCGCCAGCGTCTCCCGCGCGGGCAGGATGTCCATGACGATTCGGAGTTGGAGGACCTCTCCGAGGAAGTCGGCGTAGGGGGCCAGACGGACCGCGTCCTTCTCCGTCGTGACGATGAATTCGGCCGATGCCGCGACCGCCCGCTGACGGATGCCCTCGATGTCCGAGCGGCGGTAGGCGTGATGATCCGGGAAGGGGAGAAAATCGGCCACATCGGCGCCCAGCGCCGCGAGGGTCTTCCGGAAGGCGTCGGGCCGGCCGAGGCCGGCGAACGCCAGGAGGCGCTTCCCGGCGAGCATCGCGGGGGGGTGTCGTTCGGCGCCATCGCCGCGAACGAGCTCGCAGGGACGGTGAAATCCCCGCAGACCGCCGGCGTCCGTCGACGCGGGGGAGGTGCGGACCTCCGCTTCGGATCCGGTCCGGATCACGATCCGGGCCCGCTTGAGGGCCTGGACGGGTTCGCGCAGCGGGCCCGCCGGGAGGAGGCAGCCGTTGCCGAAGGGCAGGGTGAGATCCGTCAGGACGATGTCCAGATCGCGGGCGAGGCGCCGATGCTGGAAGGCGTCGTCGAGGATCAGGAGCTTCGCCCCGAAGCGGTCGAGCGCCGCCTTGCCCGTCCGGACGCGGTCCGGTCCCGTCAGCACCGGAACCGACGGGAGGGTGCGGGCCATCAGGACGGGCTCGTCCCCCGCCGTCTCGGGTGTGGCGAGCAGGCGTCGGCCGTCCGAGACGACGTGAACCCCCCGGGACGAGCGGCCGCCGAAACCCCGGCTGAGGATGGCCGGGCGCCAGCCCGCCTCCTGCATCAGCTCCGCGAGGAGCATGACCAGCGGGGTCTTCCCCGTTCCTCCCACGGTGAGGTTCCCCACGCTGATGACGGGGCAGGGGAGTTTCGTCCGGGGAAGGCCGCCTCCGTCGTACAGGCGGTTGCGCAGACCGATCGCCGCCCCGTAGGGCAGGGACAGCGCGTAGAGCGGCCAGAAGAGGGGATGCCGGCGGGCCTGTGCCCCGGGCCGATACCAGATCCCTTCGAGGGCCGCCTGCGGATGCATCACGCCTCCCCCATCGCCGCGGAACCGGAAGGGGACGGGGTCCGGTTGCGCACGCCGTTGCCGTTCTCTTCCTTGAACTGCATGGCGTAGAGCTTCGCGTACTCCCCCTGTCGGGCGAGCAGTTCGTCGTGGGTCCCCTCCTCAATGATCCGGCCGTCGACGAGGACGACGATCCGGTCGGCATTGCGGACGGTCGAGAGGCGGTGGGCGATGACCAGGGTTGTCCGCCCCTGCATCAGGTTCTCCAGGGCGCCCTGGACCTCGATTTCCGCTTCCGTGTCCAGCGAGGAGGTCGCCTCGTCCAGGATCAGGATGGGGGCGTCCTTCAGGATGGCCCGCGCGATCGAGATGCGCTGCCGCTCGCCGCCGGAGAGCTTGGTCCCCTGCTCTCCGATCCGGGTGTCGTATCCCTGCGGGAGACGGGTGATGAAGTCGTGGGCGTTGGCGGCCCGGGCGGCCCGGATGATCTCGGCTTCCGGTTTTTCGAAGCTCCCGTACGCGATGTTGTTGCGGACGGTGTCGTTGAACAGGATCGTCTGCTGGGTCACCATGCCGATCTGTTTCCGGAGCGACGCGATCGTGGCGGTGCGGATGTCGCGCCCGTCGATCAGGATCCGGCCGGAGGTAACGTCGTAGAACCGGGGGATCAGGTTGACCAGGGTTGTCTTCCCGCCCCCGCTCATCCCGACGAAGGCCAGCACCTCGCCGGCCGTGATCCGGAGCGCGATATTCTTCAGCACCGGCGTCTCCTCGTAACGGAAGGAGACGTCCTCCAGGGCGATGCCCTGCGTGATCCGCGGCAGTTCCACGGCGTCGGGCGCATCGAGGATGTCCGGTGTCGTGTCGATGATCCCGAAGACACGGATCGCGGCGGAGATGCCCTGCTGAATCTTGTTGTTGACGTTGGTCAGGCGCTTGATCGGTTCGTAGAGCATGATGAGCGCCGTCAAAAAGGAGAAGAACGTTCCCGGCGTGGAGTGGCCCTGGATGACCTGGTAGCCGCCGTAGAAGACGATGACGGCGATGCCGATGCCGCCCAGGAACTCCATGAAGGGGCTGGAAATGGCGGAGATGGCCACCGATTTCATGGTCAGCCGGAACAGCAGCTCGTTTTCGCCGGCGAAGCGCTCGTTTTCGTGTTTTTCCATGCCGAAGGCCTTGACGATCCGGGTCCCGGAGATCGTTTCCTGCAAGAGGCTCGTCAGGGTGCCCATGGTGACCTGCGTGCGGGTGGCCACCTTCCGCATCTTCCGCCCGAAGGTGGCGATGGGGTAAATCGTCAGCGGGAAGACGACCATGGCGATGATGGCCAGCTTCCAGTCGCGGTAAAAGATCACGAAAATGAGGCAGAAGATGGTGAAGGAATCCTTGAACAGGTTGGTGACGGCTTCCGAGACGGCCTCTTTCATGAAATTGACGTCGTTGGTGATGCGCGAGATCAGAACGCCCGTCGGGTTCTGGGTGAAGAAGGCCAGGGACTGTTCCTGGATCTTTTCGTACAGCCGGTAGCGGAGATCGGCGATCACGCGCTGACCGATGAAGTTCATGATGACCGACTGGGCGTAGTGGCACGCGCCCTTGATGAGGTAGATCAGGACGACGGCGACGGGGATGAGCATGAGCATGCGGGTGTCTTTTTTGAGGAAGATGTCGTCCATGGCCGGCTTGACGAGAAAGGCCAGGGCCGAGGTCAGCGCTCCGACGACGAGCATGCAGAGCATGGCGAGAACGAACTTCGGCGCATGGGGCCGGACCAGCTTCAGAAGGCGGATGTAAATGTCCCCGCCGGATTCCTTCCCGGGGGGGCGAGGCGGTGTGGGTTGTGGTTTCATCGGTTTTCCTTGTCCGCGGCGGCCGGGTGCGTTTCGAAGCGCGCCGTCGGTCACGTGTTCAGAAGGTCCATCGCCAGAGCCGCCGTCTTCGCGGCGGCGCCCGGCTCGCCCAGGCGGGCGCGGATTTGCGACAATTCTTCGTGCATCCGGAGCTTCCGCGACTTGCGGCTCAGGATGTCGATCACCTCCACGGCCATCCGGTTCGCGTGCGCCTCGCCCTGGATGAGCTCCGGCACGACCGTCTTGCCGGCGATGATGTTGACCAGGCTGATGTGGTCCACATGGATGAACGCCCGGCCGGCCCAGTAGGACAGGGGCGAGACTTTATAGACCACGACCATGGGGAGGTTCATGAGGGCCGTCTCCAGCGTGGCCGTCCCCGAGGCCACCAGGGCGACGTCGGCGGCGGTCAGGACGTCGTAGATCCGGTTCCGGACGATCCGGACCGCGATATCCTGCCGCCGGACGATGCCTTCCACGACCTCCGGGTCGAGGCTGTCGGCCAGGGGCAGGACAAACTGGACCGGCGGCAGTTCCCGGGCGATGATCCGCGCGGCGCCGAGCATCTCCGGCAGGAGCTTTCTTGCCTCTCCCTCGCGGCTGCCCGGCAGGAGCGCGACGGTGGTGACGCCTTCCGCCAGCTGGAACATCCGGCGGGCCTCCGGCTGGGCGGGGGTGTCCCCCAGGGCATCGAGCAGGGGGTGGCCGACGAAGGTGGCGGGGACGCCGGCCCGGTCGTACAGGGGTTTCTCGAACGGGAGAATCACGGCCATGTGATCGACGCACTTCCGGATCACGTTCACCCGGCCCTTGCGCCAGGCCCAGATCTGGGGGCTGATGTAATACAGGACGGGGATGCCGCGCGCCCTGGCGATCCTGGCCAGGGGGAGGTTGAAGTCGGGGTAGTCGATGAGGATCAGGAGATCGGGAGGCGCGTCGGCCAGAATCCGGCGCAGGTCCCGCCTCGCCCGGAGAATGGTGCCCAGCTTCCGGGTCACCTCGGTCAACCCCACGACGCCCATATCCGCCACATCGGCCAGACACTGCACGCCGGCCTGGCGCAGGTTCCGCCCCCCGATCCCGCAAAAGTCAAGCGCGGGATCGAGGTCATGCATCGCCTGGACCAGACGGGCGCCGTGGAGGTCGCCCGAGGCCTCGCCCGCGACAATCATCACGCGCCTGTCCGGCATCGGCGGACCTCCCCGGGGGATCTCTCGCGGCACGCGACCCGGCCATGCCGGCGGCGGGCCTGGAAAAGCATTCCGGACATCACGCCCACCGCGCCTCCACCGCCTGGATCCGTTCGCCGATGAGGCCGGCCATCTCCTGGGCGGCCAGGGCGTCCCGCCCCGTGACCGGCGGCGGCGTGCGCCGGAGGACGGCCTCGACGAAGGCGCGGATCTCCGCCTCGAGCGGGTCCTGCGGAACGACGTCGGCCCGGTTGTCGACGATGTCGATCTTGCCGTCGGCCTGTCTGACGCGCTTGAGGGAAACCAGCTCCCGCTGGGCGAAATCCACGGCGTGATAGCCCTCCAGACCGAAGAACCGGATCTTCTGCAGGGTTTTTCCGGTGACGCGGCTTGCCGTGACGTTTGCGACGCAGCCGTTCTCGAAGGTCAGGCGGGCGTTGGCGATGTCCACGTTCTCCGACAGAACCCGGACCCCGACGGCCTCGACGTGCGCGAGCGGCGCCGGAACGAACCAGGCCAGGATATCCAGATCGTGGATCATGAGATCGAGAATGACGTCGACGTCCGTGCCCCGCTCGAAGAAGGGGTGGAGGCGATGCGCCTCGACGAACAGGGGCGCCTTGAGAAGCGACTTCAGGGCGACAATGGCGGGATTGAACCGCTCGATGAATCCGGCCTGAAAGATCCTGCCGTTGGCCTCGGCCAGCGCCACCAGGGCTTGGGCTTCGGCGAGGGTGGGGGCCAGGGGCTTTTCCAGAAAGACGTCGATTCCGGCCGCGAGGAAGGCGCCGGCGACCTCGGGGTGGGCGGCCGTCGGGACCGCGATGCTGACGGCGTCCACGTGGGGGATGAGATCGCGGTAGTCCTCGAAGGCCGCGCATCCGTATTCCGCCGCCGCCTTCGCGGCCTTTGCCCCGTCGCTGTCGGACACGGCCGCAATGGCGCAGGGATCCATCATCCGGAATTTCTGCAGGTGGTACGTCCCCAGATGCCCGATGCCCACGACGCCGATGCGGATCTTGGCCATGATGCGTCCCTACCGACAGATGCCCCGGGCGGAATGCCGGATGAACTCGACAAACTGCCGGATCTCCGGGAGGTCCGGCACCTCTTGCTCGACCCGGTCGAGGGCGACCGCAAGCCGCAGGGAGGAACGGAAGACCAGGCGGTACGCGTGCTTCAGGGCCTGAAGGGTGTCCTCGGAGAATCCCCGGCGCTTGAGCCCGACCAGGTTCAGGCCGTACGGTTTGGCGGTGTTGCCCGAGGCCAGGACGTACGGCGGGACGTCCCGGGGCACGGCCGAGGCGCCCCCGATGAAGCTGTGGGCGCCGATGCGCGTGAACTGGTGGATGCCGGTCATGCCGCCGATGATGGCGAAATCCTCGACGTGGATGTGGCCCGCCAGGTTTACGGCGTTGGACATGATGACGCGGTTGCCGATCTTGCAGTTGTGCGCGACGTGGGTGTAGGCCATCAGGAGGTTGTAGTCGCCGATCATCGTGACGCCGATGTCGGCCGTCGTGGCGCGGTGGATCGTCGCGCACTCGCGGATCGTGTTGAAGTTGCCGATCGCGACGCGCGTGGGCTCTCCCTGATATTTCAGGTCCTGGGGGTCGGCGCCGATGGAGGCAAACTGGTGGATGTGGCACCCCTCGCCGATGTCGGTGTATTTTTCGATGACCACGTGCGGCCCGATGACGGTGCCGGCGCCGATCTGGACGTCCGGCCCGATGATCGAGTAGGGTCCGACTTCCACCGACTCGGCGAGCCGGGCCTCGGGAGAGATGATGGCGGTGGGATGAATCTTCATGGCACGTTCCTTCAAAGTGATTTTTTTGCTGCCTCAAGCTCCAGGGCGGCCACCTGGCGCTGCAGGGTCTTGATCGTCTGTCTCAACTCCGGGAGTTTCGACAGGCAGGCCTCCTGCCGCAGCCATTCCCGGTGGGGCCGGTGGGGGGCGCCTGAGATGATCTGATCCGGCGGGACGTCCTTGTGGATGCCCGTGCGCGCGGCGGCCATGACATGATCCCCGACCCGGATGTGGCCGACGACGCCGGCCTGCCCCCCCAGAATGACGCTCTTCCCGAGGGTCGTGCTGCCGGAGATTCCCGCCTGCGAGACGATGATGCTGTTTTCGCCGACGACCACGTTGTGGGCGATCTGGACGAGGTTGTCGATCTTCACCCCCCGCTGGATCCAGGTCCGTCCGAGGGTGCCCCGGTCGATGGTCGTGTTGGCGCCGATTTCGACGTCGTCGTCGATCTGCACGATGCCCACCTGGGGAATCTTCCGGTTTTCCCATCCCGGCCGGGCAAAGCCGAACCCGTCGCCGCCCACCACGACGCCGGCGTGCAGCGTGACCCGCCGGCCGATGAGACAGCGGCGGTACACCGTGACCCCGGGATGCAGAACGCTGTCCTCGCCGATGACGGCGTCCGGACCGATAAAGACGCCGGGGAAGAGGACCGCTCCCCGGTCGATCCGGGCCCGTTGACCCACATAAACGCCCGGATAAACGGTGGCCTCGGGAGAAACGACCGCCTCCGCCTCCACCATGGCCCGCGGATGGATGCCGGCCGCGGCCTTCTCCTCCGGGTGGAGAAACCCGAGGGCCTGGCCGAAGGCGACATAGGGATCCGCGACCCAGACCAGGTTCTTGCCGGCGGCCTCCGTGCCCGGCGCCACGAGAACGGCGGATGCGCCGGTCGTCGCCAGGCGGGACCGGTATTTCGGGTTGGCCACGAAGGTCATGTCGCCACGGCCGGCCTCGTCGATGCCGCAGACCCGTTCGATGACGATCTCCGGATCGCCGATCACCCGACCGTCCAGGAAGGCTGCGATCTCTTTCAGGGTTGGCAAGGGTTGAGGAATCCTTTCCGCACTACGGCGTCTTCGGTTTGTAGGTCTTGTTGAACGCTTCGATCACCCGCTTGGTCAGATCGCTTTCCTTGTTGAAATAGGCCACCGGTACCGTCCCGATGTCGAGGACAAGGGTGTAATTTTCCTTTTCCCCGATGGCGCCCACGACCTTCAGGATTTCGGGGATCAGGGTCCGGGAGAGCTCCTGATCGCGGGCCTGGAGGTCCTCGTTCGAATCCTTGACCAGGAGCTGGTAGTCACGGAACTTCTTCTGATACGCGGACTCCTTTTCCCGGTAGGCCTCTTCCTTGAGGATGGACCGCTGCTTTTCGAGATCGTCCTTGAGTTTCCTGAGATCCGTCTCCTTCTCCTGGATCGAGACCTTGTCGCGTTCGTAAATCTTCTTGAATTCCTCGGTCGCCTTTTTGCCGGCTTCGGAATTGAGCATGACTTCGCGCATGTCGATGAAACCGGTCTTCTCCGCCGCCTGAACCCCCGGGACGCAGATCAGCAGAGCGAGACACAGCATGCCTCCTACCGAGAAGAGCAAAGATCTTTTCATTTTTCCAATACCCCCTTTTAATGGGCGGAAGGCCAACGGTCAAGGGCGGAGGGAATCTGTTCCCCTTGCCTCCGGCCGGTTGCCTTTCGCCTGTTTATTTGGGGCTGAGGGCTGACGGTTCAAGGCGGAAGGAATCGATTCCCCTCGCCCCCGGCCCTTCGCCCACCCCTTACATGAACATCCCGATCGTAAATTCGAAGCGGCTGGCGTCTTCGTCATCCTTCTTGTCCAGGACATAGCCCCATTCCAGGCGGAGGGGGCCGATGGGGGAATACCAGCGGATCCCCACGCCGGCCGTCTGCCGAAGGTCGCTCAACGAGTAGCCGCTCTCCCAGGTATTTCCCGTATCGTAAAAGACGACCCCCTTCATGCCGGCGTTCCGGATCAGGGGGAAGATGATCTCGACGCTCCCGCAGAGCATCGTCGTGCCGCCGATGATGTCGCCCGTCCTCTCATCCATGGGGCCCACGTCGCGCAGCCCCCGAAGGGTGCTGATGCCGCCCAGCACGTACCGTTCATAGATGGGGAGCTGGGTGTCTCCGTTTCGCTGGAGATAGCCGATCCGGCCCCGGATGTTGAAGACCATGTCCAGGGGCAGCGGGTAGAACCAGGCGGCGGTCGCCCCGTATTTGGTGAAGTCGTGGTCGCCCCCCAGCGGGCCGCCCGCATAATTGATGGATGCGGAGACCCGCGTTCCACTGCTGGGGAACAGGGTGTCGTCGGTCGTGTCCCGGGAGAGGGTGAGCGAAGCGCTGCTCGTCGTCGCCTTCCCCGCCTGCTCCTGGACGTAGTACGAGGCGTCGGTTTCGTCGATATTGTAGACGTCGTCGATGGACAGCCGGTAGCCGAGATAGCCGGTGATGCGCTCCCACAGGGGATACCCCAGCGTCGCGCCGACGCCGGTGGAATCGAGGTCGTACGTGTCGTATTCCCGCGTGAAATTCCAGAGGCTGAACTGGCTCCACAGGGGGATGTCGAAGAGCCACGGTTCGGTGAAGGAGAGTTCGTACATCGCCGTTTCCGACCCGATGTTGGCCTTGAGGGAAAGGATCTGGCCCCGGCCGAAGAGGTTCTGCTGCGAGATCTGCCCCATGACCATCGCCGCCTCCTGGGCGCTGTAGCCGGCGCCGATGCTGAACATGCCCGTGGGCTTTTCCTTGACGCGGATGGTGACGTTCGTCAGGGTGTCGTCGGGACCTTTTTCCGACTGGAAGTCCACCTCCTCGAAATAGCGCAGGCGGTTGAGGGCCATGTAGCTCTGCTTCATCTTGCTGCTGTTGTAGAGGTCTCCTTCCACGATGTTGAGCTGGCGGCGGAGGACCTTGTCGCGCGTGCGGGTGTTGCCGACGATCGAAATCCGGTTGAAGTAGACCTGCTTGCCCTTGGCGATCTCGTAGACGATGTCGACGGTCTGGGTCTTTTCCTGCGCCTTCGTCCGGGGGGTGACGTCGGCATAGGCGTAGCCTTCGTCGTTGCAAACCCGGGTCAGGGTGTCGATGTCCCGGACGATGGCCTCCCGGTTGTAGTACGTCTTGCCCAGGATGGCGAGATTCTCCCGGAGCGTTTCGCGGGACGTCTGCAGGGGGTCTCCCTGAATCTCCACATTGCCGACCTTGAAGGGTTTCCCCTCGATCACGCGGATCTTGACGTAGATCCCTTTGGCGTCGTGGGTGACTTCCGGCTCGCCGATCTGGGCGTTGATATAGCCGTTGTTCAGATAGAATGCATTCAGTTTGCCGATGTCCTGCTTGAGGACGTCCGTCTTCAGCACCCCGGAATCGGTGAAGAAATGAAGTAGGCCCCACTCGTCGGTCGCCATCATGTTCCGGAGCTGTTTTTCCGTGAAGGCCTGGTTCCCTTCGAAGCGGATGGCCTTGATGAAGAGCCGCTTGTTTTCGGTGATCGTGAAGACGACACGCACCTCCTTGTCCCCCTCGCGCTCCACGGCATCCGCAATCTCGACGTTGTAGTAGCCCTTGCCGACATAGAGGGCCCGGATCTTTTCCACATCCTCCTTGACCCTTTCGCGGTTGACGATCTGCCGGGTCTTCACGCCGAGCACGGCCTCGATATCGCCGGTATCGATCGCCTTGTTGCCCTTGATCCGAACCTCCGTGATCATGGGCCTCTCCCGGACCGTGAAGGTGAGAACCTTCCCTTCCGGCCCGTCGGCCACGCTGGCCTGGACATCTTCGAAATAGCCCATCCGGTAGATGGCCTTGAGGTCCCTGGAGAGCGTTTCGTCGAAGAGCAGTTGCCCCGCCGTGCTCTTGACCACCTGACGGATGGCGTCGCTCTCGATGCGCCGGTTTCCCTGGATGTCGATTTTGGCGAGGCGAGCGGCAGCCGACGTCCGGATGAGGATTTCCGCCGCCAGTTGGGCGGCCATCCGCGGGATGTCTTCGCGGCCCTTCCCCTGGGCGGAGATGCCGGAGACGGATTTGCCGGACCGGACGAAAAGCAGGCTGACATCGACACTCACCGATTCGCCGAACTCCGTGAGGCTGCCCCGGAGCACGACATCGGCGCCGGCGGTCTGCCCCACGCGGAGGGCCAGGGCGTCATCGAGGGGCTTCCCCTCGATCTCCGGGGCGAAGGCCGACCCGGGGATGAGTTCGAGGTAGCGGGAGGATTTGCGCAGTTCGTCTTTCAGGGCCTCCCCGATTGCCGTCTGGAGCCCGGCGGCGTCCGACCGGCTGTGGACGGCGAAGGGCAGGAGGGCCGCCTTCTTCGGACCCGGTTTCCCGCTTTCCTGCGCCGACGTCTCCGCCGGCCAGAGACAGAGAAGCGCCAGGAGGAATAACAGCAGACGGCAGGCCGGAGCGAGGGGGTGGGGTTTCTCAGGCACGGGGATCGATCCTCCCGTCGCGCAGGCCGACGCTTTTCGACATCCGCTGGGCCAGGGATTGGTTGTGGGTGACCACGATGAGCGTGACGTTCCGTTCTCTGTGGAGATCGATGAGCAGGTCCTCAATGATTTTGCCCGTTTCCGTATCGAGATTGCCTGTCGGTTCATCGGCCAGGAGAATATCCGGCGCCATGATCAGCGCCCGGGCGACCGCGACGCGCTGCTGCTCGCCGCCGGAGAGCTCGCCGGGTTTGTGCGTCATCCTATCACCAAGTCCCACATCCTTCAAGAGGCCTTCCGCCTTTTTCCGGGCCTCCCGCTTCGCGAGCCTGTTGATCAGGGCGGGCAGCATGACATTCTCCAGGCCGGAAAACTCCGGCAGGAGGTGATGAAACTGGAAGACGAACCCGATCCGGGTGTTGCGGAAGGCGGCCAGCCGCTTCTCGGGCCAGGTGAAAACGTCGACGCCGTTATAGAGAACCCGTCCCTGGGTGGGGTGATCCAGCGTCCCCAGAATGTGGACCAGGGTGCTCTTGCCGGCGCCCGAGACGCCGACCAAGGCCAGCGATTCGGCGGAGGCGATGTCGAGGTCGATGCCCTTGAGGGCGTCGATCCGGTTGCCGTCCTTGATAAAGGTTTTCCACAGGTTTTGAATCGCGATCGCCATATCCTACTCGTATCGGAGCGTTTCCGCCGGGTCGAGCCTTCCGGCGCGATAGGACGGGTAAAGGGTGGAGAGAAGGCTGATGAGCAGGCTGCCCGCCACGATGACGGCCACGTCTCCGTAGTTCACCTGGGAGGGAAGGGCGCTCAGGTAGTAGACGTCGCCGGGCAGGATTTTGAATCCGAAAAGGGTCTCGATGGTCGTGGAGATTTTCTCGAGGTTGAAGGCGACGGCCAGGCCCGTGGCGCATCCAAGCAGCGTTCCGACGGCCCCGATGATGAGTCCCTGAAAGACGAAGATGCGCATGATGCTCCGCGAGGTGGCCCCCATGGATTTCAGCACGGCGATGTCCTTCGTCTTTTCCATCACGACCATGATGAGCGTCGTGATGATGTTGAAGGCCGCGACCAGCACGATGAGCGACAGGATGATGAACATGACGCGCTTTTCCAGCTTGAGGGCGGAAAAGAGGTTTTTGTTCATCTCCATCCAGTGCCGGGCCCAGTAGGGATATCCCAGCGCCTGCTCCAGCCGCTTGGCCGCGGCGTCGGCGCGGTACAGGTCCCGGACCTTGATCTCGATCCCCGTGACGCTCCCGCCCATCTGGAGAAGCTCCTGGCTGTCCCGGAGCGACAGATAGGCCAGCGTGGAGTCGTATTCATAGAATCCCGAGTCGAAGATGCCGACGACGACGAACTTCTTCATCCGGGGCGCCATGCCCATCGGCGTCGCCGTTCCCGCCGGCGAGATGACGTAAAGGGGTTCGAACAGAAAGAGTCCCAGGTTCTTGGCCAGTTCCTTTCCAACGACGATTCCCGGCACCCCCCGGAGGTCCCCGGACAGCCCGGATGCGGGGGGCGGGGGCGCGTCGAGATACGCGAGCTTTCCCTCGCGCATCCGTCCCAGGCTGATGACCCGGGAGGCGGTGGCGGTGTCCATCCCCCTCAGGACGACCCCGCTGACGCGCGGGCCGCTCTTCAGCATGGCCTGGGCATAGACGAAGGGGGTCGCGGCGACGACGCCCTCCGTCCGGCGGACCCGCTCCAGGATGCGGTCGGGATCGCGCATGACGCCGCTGTACTCCATGAGCACGATGTGGGAGTTGATCCCGAGGATCTTGTCCCGCAGATCCGTCTCGAAGCCGTTCATGACGGCGAGGACGATGATCAGGGCGGCCACGCCCAGAAGAATTCCGGCGATGGACAGGAGGGTGATGACGGAGACGAAAACCTGCTTGCGCCTCGCCCGCAGGTACCGCCGGCCGATGAAGAGCTCGTAGGACATGTTATGCGTCTTCCTTGATCCGCATGTGGGGGAACAGGATCACGTCCCGGATTGATGTCGCGTCGGTGAAGAGCATGACGAGGCGGTCGATGCCGATCCCCTCGCCGGCGGTGGGGGGCATGCCGTATTCCAGGACCCGGACGTAGTCCTCGTCCATGACGTGGGCCTCGTCGTCCCCGGCTTCCCGATCCTTCGCCTGCATGAGAAAGCGTTCCCGCTGGTCCGCCGGATCGTTCAGCTCGGAGAAGGCGTTGGCGATCTCCCGGCCGCAGATGTACAGCTCGAACCGGTCGGTCAGGCCGGGGCTGTCGGCGCTGCGCCTGGACAACGGGGAGACCTCGACCGGGTAGTGGGTGATGAAGTGGGGTTGGATGAGCCGGCTTTCCACCGTTCCCTCGAAAATCGTCATGATGACCTTGCCCCAAGGGTCGTCGTCCTTGACGTCCAGGCCCAGGGCGCGGGCCTGGGCCACCGCCCGGGCCGGATCCTGCAGGACCTCCGGCGGCAGCTCCGTGTAGTGCAGGATGGCCTCCTGCACCGTGAGGCGCGTCCAGGGGGGGGTCAGATCGATCTCGGTTCCCTGGTAGGTAAAGGTCAGGCCTCCGAAGAGGTCGCGGGCGATATGGGTGAAGAGGTCTTCCGTCAGGGTCATCAGATCGAGGAAGGTCGCGTAGGCCTGATAGAATTCCATCATGGTGAATTCCGGATTGTGGAAGGAGGACATCCCCTCGTTCCGGAAGTTCCGGTTGATCTCGAAGACCCGCTCGAGGCCGCCGGTGATCAGGCGCTTGAGATAGAGCTCCGGCGCGATCCGGAGATAGAAGTCCATCCCCAGGGCGTTGTGGAACGTCTTGAAGGGGCGGGCGACGGCGCCCCCGGCCTTGGGCTGCATCATGGGGGTTTCCACCTCCAGGAAGTCCCGGTCCTCCATGAAGCGGCGGATCAGTTGGATGATCCGGCTGCGCCGGTAAAAGACGTCGCGCACCTTTGGGTTGACGATCAGGTCCAGATGCCGCTGCCGGTAGCGGATTTCCACGTCGGTGAGGCCGTGCCATTTTTCGGGCAGGGGGTGCAGGGACTTCGCGAGCAGGCGCAGCGCGTTCGCCTCCACGGTCAACTCTCCGGTCCGGGTGCGGAACACCCTACCGGCGACGAAGACGATATCGCCGATATCCAGGCGCTTGAAAAGGGTGTAGGGGGCGTCACCGAGGATGTTCTTGGCGATGTAGACCTGAAGGCGGCCCGTGCGATCCTGGAGAACGGCGAAGGCCGCCTTTCCGAAATTCCGGATCGCTATGATGCGTCCGGCCAGGGAAACCTTTTCCGTGACGTCCTGGAGGGCCGCTTCGTCCAGGTGGCCGAAACGGTCCTGGATCTCCGCCGTCGTATGGTCCACCCGGACGTCGTTGGGATAGAGGTCCACGCCGTCCGCCTTCAGGGCGTCGATCTTTTCCCGGCGCTTCCGCAGTAGTTCGCTGTCTTCCATGGAAAATTTGCCCCCTGCGTACAAAGTCGCATTAGCTATATTGAATCGGCGCATTAGTCAAGCATGTTTTGTGCAAATAAGCATTGCCAATCCCGCAAAACTTGTGTATCAGGAAGGCGTTTGAGCGCAGAACGGCCGGCGCGTCCGCCTCGCGACGCGACGCGTCGTTCGCCAAACGGATGAAAGGAGGAAGGCGATGGTCAACAAGGTGATTCTGGTGGGGAGATTGGGCGCGGATCCGGAGGTGCGGTATACGCCGGATGGAATGAATATAACCAATTTCCGCCTGGCGACGGATGAGCAGCGGAAGGATAAAAACGGCGACCGGGTCAAGGTCACCGAATGGCATCGCATCGTGACCTTCGGCAAACTGGCGGAAATCTGCGGGAACTACCTGGCCAAGGGGAAGATGGTCTATGTCGAGGGCCGGATCCGGACCAACGCCTGGGAGGACAAGGAGGGCGTGAAGCGCTACACGACGGAGATCATCGCCTCGGACATGCGGATGCTGGATTCCAAGGGCATGGGCAAGGGACCGGAGAGCGGCGAGGAGGCCTCCGCGCCGGCCTCGGCGTTCGGCCCCGCTCCGGATGAGGATGTCCCCTTTTAAGGATTAGCGGACGATTTCTTCTCGTCGATCTTCTTGGCGTCCGGTGTGACGTTGATCTCTTCCGGCTCCCGGGAGGCCTTCTTGAAATTCTTGATGCCCTTGCCGATCGCGCCGCCGATTTCCGGGAGTTTGCCGGCCCCGAAGATGATCAGGATGATGACGAGTATAATCAGTAATTCGGGCATGCCGATTCCGAACATGGTTCACGTCTCCTTCATGGACAATTGATGACCCGCCGCACCCGGTCGGCCGCTTCCTCAGAAAAGCGCGCCGCCTTTACGGATGCATTCAACTTTAAAACATCTGCTCCGCTTTTGTCAACAGCGAAGAAATCCGGCCCCGGGGGGGATGCAACGGCCGGTCGGGTCTCAGGGAGCGGCGGGAAGTCTCAGGTGCACCACCTCTCCCGGATCGCCGAGATCCCCCAGGGACCTGCCCTGGAACACGACGGATACGCCACCGGCGTTTCCGATATCCAGGGTAAACCCCTGTGAGGCGACCCGCTCCACCCGGTCGCCGGGGTTCAGTAAAATCTGATAGGGCTGCTCCTGATCCTGGGTGATCCGGATCCAGGTCAGTTCCCGGGCCTCCATGGCCAGCCGGTAAGGGGGGCCTTGGCCCTTGACGACGCGGGCGGGGTCATCGGGGGAAAGCGCCTGTCCGGTGACTGCCGCGGCTGGTGGTCTCGGGTCCGCCGGCGCCGTCGGGGTCGAGACGCGGTTCTCGGGCATGACCGGATTGATCATTCCCGCTTCCTGCGGGTCTTTCCGCGTTCCCGGCGCGGCGGCGTTCCTCCCGGCGTCCGGAGAAAGGGTGGCGGATCGTTCGACGGTCTTCCCGGCAAGGCCGGGGGTGCGCTGTTCCGCGGTCAGGGCAAAGAACAGCACCCCGACAAGCACGATCAGCGCCGCGGACCAGACGAGGCGTTTGACCGTTTTTCCGGGGAGGCGCTTCAACGGGCCGCCTTCGGGAACCTCCGTGGGCGCGGAGGTGCTGATCGTGTCCAGATACTGCCGGTAGTGCTCCAGAAACGGCGCGGGATCGATCCCCACGGCCTGGGCGTAGAGTCTGAGGAAACCCCGGGTATAGATGGGGATCGGCAGCGCCTCGAACCGGAACGCCTCCAGGGCTTCCAGGTTGGTCATGCTGATCCGCGTCCGCTGGTGAACGTTCTCCAGGGTGAGACCCCGAGATTCCCGGAGGGCTTTTAGGTCGAGGGCGCCCGCCCCGCTCCTGTCGCCGGCTTCTTCCACATCCGTCTCCTGTCCGACCTGCGTCATCCCGTCGCCGAAACCTTACGCCGGAAAAATTATCATGATTCCCCCGTCCGCGCAATAAAAACCTCGGGGGATTGCGTCTTCGGGGAGATGTGGTATAGAGGATGCGCCGCGGGGGACACGGGGCAGACGCATCGAAGAGGGGCGCCGCCGATGAAGGATGTGCTGAGCTTTGCCGTAACCATTGCCCGGGAGGCGGGAAGCCTCTTGAAGGATGCGTTCGCGACCCCCCACCGGATCACGTACAAGGGCGACATCAACATCGTTACGGAAGCCGATCTGATGGCGGAGAATCATCTGCGGGAACGCATCCGGGCAAGATTCCCCGATCATGACCTCATGGCCGAGGAATCCGCCGATGCGGGCACCGGCGCCGAGTATCGCTGGGTCGTCGATCCGTTGGACGGAACGACCAATTACGCGCACGGCTATCCCGTCTTCTGCGTGTCGGTGGCCCTGGAGCACCGGGGGCAGATCGTCCTGGGGGCGGTTTATAACCCCATGCTGGACGAATGCTTCTCCTCGCTCAGGGGCGGAGGCGCCTTTCTAAACGGCCGATCCCTGTCCGTCTCCCGGACGGACGCCCTGACCCGCAGCCTCCTGGCAACGGGGTTCCCCTACGATATCCGGGAGAGCCTGGACAACAACCTGGATCATTTCAAGACGTTGGCGCTCAAGGCCCAGGCCATCCGGCGGGCCGGCTCGGCGGCGCTCGATCTCGCCTACGTGGCGGCCGGCCGGTTCGACGGCTTCTGGGAGCTCAAACTGGCGCCCTGGGATACGGCGGCCGGATGGCTTCTCGTCGAGGAAGCGGGCGGACGCGTCACCAACCTCGACGGCGGTCCCTATCACCTCTATGCCCCGCACATCCTCGCCTCCAACGGCACGATTCACCCCGCCCTGCTGGATCTCCTGAGACAGGCCTGAACCCGTCCGATTCTTCTTCCCGGCCCGCGGCGAGACGTCTGAAAAGGCCGCATCGCCGGTTCACCGCCCCACCCTTGACAACGGATATTTGGTGACTATATTAGGGCCGAATCGGGAATGAACAAACAATATCGGAAGGTTATGTAGAGGAATGTCGCGGGGCGCGTGTGCCCGCGAACCGCCTCAAACGGGAATAAACTTCTTTTTCAAGGAGGTGCAACGATGTACGGACCTGTTTTATGGAGATTCGGACGCGCCATGGATCCCTGGCCGGAAATCCAGCGCCTGCAGCAGGAGATGAACCGCATTTTTTCGAGTGCATCACAGCCCTACGGCCACGAGTTTCCCGCGATCAACGCCTGGGCCGGGGAAGAGGGCATGGTGGTGACCGCGGAACTTCCCGGTGCGGATCCGGAGAAACTGGATATTTCCGTGGTGGGGGACAGCCTCACGATCAGCGGGAACCGGGAAGCGGAGGCCCTGAAGGCCGGGGAGAGTTACCACCGGCAGGAGCGGAGCTGCGGCCGCTTCACGCGGACCATTCAGCTCCCCTTTCATGTCGATGCGGTCAAGGTCGCGGCGACCTACGAGCGGGGGATCCTGAACGTGGTTCTCCCCCGCTCCGAGGCCGAGAAACCGAAGAAGATATCGATCAAGTCTTGAGGAAAGGAGATAACGGATCATGGCAGAAGACAAGAAAGACATGGTCAAGCAGCCGGCGGCAACCCCGGCCGGAACGGAACGCACCCGCGCCAGGCGCGTCTTCGTCCCGCGGGTGGACATATACGAGACCTCGGAGGCGATCGTCCTTTTGGCGGACATGCCCGGTGTGGATGAGACGGGGGTGGACATCACCCTCGAAAAGAACGTTCTGACCCTCGTCGGCCAGACCGCCAATGGGGCCCGGCCGGGCTACAGTCTGGCCTATGCCGAGTACGACGCCGGCGACTATGAGCGCGCCTTCACGATTTCCGATGAAGTGGATCGGGACCGGATCGAGGCCACGGTCAAAAGCGGGGTTCTCAGGGTCGTTCTGTACAAGGCCGAGGCCGTGAAGGCGAGGAAGATTGCCATCAAGGCGGCGTAAGAAAACGCCGGATATTTTGCGAAAGGAGGATAAGACGATGCCGATCAGAAACTTAGTCCCGTCTCTCTGGCGCGGCAGCGCCCCGGCGCGACGGGAGCCGGAACATCCTTTTGACGCCTTGCAGCAGGAGATGAACCGACTGTTCGACGGTTTCTTCCGCGGGTTCGATGCGGCGCCCATCGGCGCCATGGAGGGGCGGCTGATGGGGTTCACCCCCATCGTGGACGTCAAGGAGGATGACAAGGATGTGGTGGTCAAGGCGGAACTGCCCGGGATCGACGAGAAGGACATCGACGTGGTTCTGAGCGAGCATGCCCTGACCATCAAAGGCGAAAAGAAGGAGGAGAGGGAAGACAAGGGCAAGGGGTACTATCGGATGGAGCGGTCCTACGGCTCCTTCCATCGCGAGATTCCCTTGCCGGCGGGTATCGACCTCCAGAAGGCCGAGGCCGCATTCAAAAACGGCCTGCTCAGCGTTACCCTTCCGAAAACGGAGGAGGCCAAACAAACGGGCCGGAAGATTCCCGTCAAATCCTCGTAAACACTTCGCGACGGGCTGATGATTTCCCCGTTGCCCGAGCCCGGTGGGGTCGGGCAACGGGGTTTCCCTTCGATGCGGGTGCGGCCACGATCCCGCCGTCAGCCGCCTGGCGCCAGGCGGACCCAGACCTCGCGTGTCCGCGGGCCGTCGAATTCGCAGAAGAAGACCGATTGCCAGGTTCCCAGGGCCATCCGGCCCTCCACGATCAGGACGACTTCCGAGTTACCCACGAGCGAGGCCTTGATATGGGCCGCCGAATTTCCCTCGCGATGGCGGTAACGATCCGTCAGGGGGATCACCCGGTCCAGGGAGGCCAGGATGTCCCGGGGCACGTCGGGGTCGGCGTTCTCGTTGATCGTCACCGCCGCGGTTGTATGGGGGACGAACACCCATGCGCTGCCGTTCTGGACCCCGCTTTCCCGGATCAGGGCGTTGATCCGGTCGGTGATGTCGATCATTTCGCCGCGGGAAGCGGTCCGGAGGCTGAATCGGTGCATGGTTCCCTACGCCTTTTTTTCTTCCGGCCCGGCCGGCTGCCGCGCCCCGCCGGCCGCATCGCCGAATTTCTGCATGAGCGCTTCGTGCAGCCTCAGGCCGATCTCGAGGCCCCGATCGATGAAATCCGGTCCGTACTGCCGGCCGGTGGGGGTGCGGAAGGTCTCCCGGATTTTGCGGATGCCCTCCAGACCGGGGAGAAAATGGGCCAACAGGACCGGCAAGGGGATCCGTCGGGGGACCACCATGGCCCACACGGTTTCCGTGAAATTATCCGGTCCCCAGCGGAACTTGTCCGCGTCGTAGAGGGCGTTGGACAGCAGCTCCGCCTGCGGGTCGTTCAGGGTCGCGTAGGCCTGGAAGGCCTCGTGGTTGCCGATGGCCTGGCTGATGGCCCGGCCTTCCCCGGGGCTCAGGGGAAAGGCTTCCAGGATGCGCGCCGCCTCTTCGGCCCCGCGACGGGCGTGGTCCTTTTCCGAGCGCCTGATGTCGTGGAGAAGGCCGGCCAGGTGGGCCAGCAGGACAAGCCGCGGCAAATCCGGGTCGCCCGCCCTCTCGATCAGGACGAGCGCCCCCGTGTCGATGGCGACCTTCCGGGTATGCACCTGGCCGTGGCCGAGGCAGTCCCCGTAGCCCTCGGCAAGGCGCAGCGCCCTCTCCACCAGCGGTGCGCCGGCAAACAGGGCCAGGGATCGATCGATTTCGGCCCGTCGTTCGATGTAGAAGCGCGGCGATCCCACCGCTCGGGCAATGTCCGCGGAGAGCTCCCGGGCCTCGAAATAGTCTTCTGTCAGCAACGCCATTTCCTCCTGCAACGGCCCCCGCAATCCGATTTTTCCGTAAATTTATCTATGCGATTTCCGGTAAAGTTGAAAGAGGAAAGATTCTACCGTGTCCGCGGGCACCCTCAAACTTGTTGACGGCGCTTGGGTCGTCATGTAGATTCGGCATCGGGGTGGTTTTTTCTCAAACACGTGACGGGAAAAGGAGGGCGAGAATGGCTGGTTTACGGGAGATGTTGAGGTGCGAGTATCCGATCATGCAGGGGCCCATAGGCGCCCTGAACAGTCCCCGGCTGGTGGCCGCGATTTCGGAGGCAGGCGCCTTCGGGATGCTTGCCCTCGGGTTCTCCGGCCCCGAGGAGACAAAAAAATTGGCGGGCGAGGTTAGAGGCCTGACGGACAAGCCGTTCGGGGCGAACCTGATGATCATGAATCCATCGAACGCGGAGATTCTCGAGATCCTGAAAGACGCCGGCGTCACGATGGTGACGACCTCGGTGGGGGCGCCATCGAAAATCTATCCCCTCATCCATGCGTTGGGCATGCACGGCCTTCATGTTGTCCTTTCGTTTCCCCACGCCGTCAAGGCATCGAGGGATGGCGTGGACGGACTGGTGGTCTCGGGAGCGGAATCCGGCGGGATTCGCTCGGTCGCCTCCGAATCATCCACCATGGTTCTCATCCCGCTCGTTGCCGATCACGTCGCCGTTCCGATCGTCGCGGCCGGGGGAATCGCCGACGCGCGCGGCTATCGCGCGGCCCTTGCACTCGGGGCGCAGGGCGTCCAGATAGGGACGCGATTGATTGCTTCGGAAGAGAGTCCGGCCCCCCAGGCATGGAAGGAAGCCATCGTGGCCTGCCGGGACGGCGGGACGACCCTGCTTCCCTTGAGGGAGATGAACACGAAGATGCGAGTGATCGTGAATCAGAAAATGCAGGATCTGCTGGCCGATCCCGCCGCGGATGTCTCCAAGGCATTCCCGTTTGCCAATGCCCCGAAGGCTTGGACGACGGGAGACTTCGATCTCTTCCCGGCGGGCGCGGGACAAATCGCGGCGCTGATCCAGGAGATCAAGCCGGTCAAGGCGATCGTGGCGGAAATGGTTTCCTGACCGTTCGAGATGAACGCCGTCAAGAAATGAGGCCGGCACGACGACCGATGGCAACCCCTTGACAGAACGCTTCGGGTCCATGATGCGGATGACAAGTACCTTGAGGAGGGAGATATGAAACGATTCATCGTCGCGGGGATTCTTTGTCTGGCCCTGGCTTCGGTTGCCTATGGCCAGATCCTGAAAGAGGTCACGTCCGCAGCCAGAGACAAGGCGACCACCGTCGCCAAGGACGCCGCGAATGCCGCGGTCGATGACAGCTCGATTACGGCAGAGGTCAAGGCCAATCTCTTCGCGGATGCGTCCTTGAAGGGTTCAAAAATCAAGGTGCAAACCAAAGAAGGCGTGGTGAGCCTGTCGGGAACCGTGAAGACCCCGAAGGCGAAGGAAACGGCGGCCGCGATTGCCAAGGCCGTGACCGGCGTCAAATCCGTCAAAAACAAGATTACCGTCAAGAAATAGTCGAAAGACCATCTTTTGCTCGAGAGGCCGTTCTTCGATCGAGGAACGGCTTTTTCCCCTGGCTTCGGTATGACGCCGCGCGCCCGTGATGCGGGCGCGCGGCTTTCTCCGCAATCAACCCCTTCGAACCCTGTCCCCTCTTTTTTCCGGCAGACAAATGCAACGGGCCATCCGGAACGTGGAAACGTTTCCTGAGGCTCACCGGGGGGATCTTGCTTCGGGTCATAAAGAAAGGGGGGCAACTCCGATGGGTGACCCCCCGTCTCTATTGGTGCGCCCAGCAGGATTCGAACCTGCNNTGGCGGAGAGAGCGGGATTCGAACCCGCGGTACACCTTTTATCGGCGTACAATCGCTTAGCAGGCGATCGCTTTCGGCCACTCAGCCATCTCTCCGCTGCATGCAAAATTCTCTGGCCGGGAGCAGGATTCGAATTAACAAACCAACCACTCGATATCATGCTATTTTACTTTAGGTAATATTTCACGATACCCCCGAAAATACCCCCAAAATAAAAGTTGCCGCCATTTTTTTCGTTGTGCTAACTACCACCACCCCGCACAATATTCAAGCTATAATTATCATACTACCGGCTCCCGGATTGTGGTCGCTGCCCCACTGAACAATCTTAAAAAGAGTCGTGAGCCGGCTATATTCGTTCAGGATCGTCTATGAACAGGACAAGGCCGGTTCCCCCTCTACCGCTCGATGAACTGTTGATCCTAAACCAACTGGAAATCGAACGGCGCATCAACACCCATGCCGCAGCGGAATTCCTCCAGAAACCGGAAGGGGAAGCACGGGCTGTCCTGGAGCGGTTGACGGAGAAGAGCCTGGTTGAAGCCAAGGGGGAAAAACGGGGACGGGTTTATCATCTAAGCGCGATGCTCTATGAACATTTCGATAACCTTCCCGGATATGTACGGACCCGGGGCTTCGACAAAATTCAGCAAAAACAGATGGTGCTGACGGTCCTGGAGACGGCAACAGATGGAAGAATCACACGGGAAGGAGTCGCCGATTTGTGCAAGATCACAAGACCCAAGGCATACCATCTTTTGAAAAAGATGTATGATGATGGTGAGTTGGAAAAGTACGGCGAAAGCCGCGGGACATATTACACACGGAAACGCACGAAAAACACACGAAACACATAAGTAATCGCACCAGTGCGATATCGGTGAGTTTATCCTCCGTTAGACTTTTCTTCTACACCAGT
>DDXV01000069.1 GCA_002347815.1 Syntrophaceae bacterium UBA2251 | reverse complement strand
CCCATTATATCACGGATACACTAAATTGCAAGAGTTATTTTGTGACAATGCCTAAGAAAAAATTTATAACAAGGACGGGGCGCGGATGCAAGCATATTCTGCCAATCCCTATATCTGAATCTATGACCCCATTCCGACCGCGACCCGCCGCAAATCACTTCCCGCTTGCTAATCCCCGCATCCGGCGGCATAGTGGCCCCGCGGGGCGCCGCTGCGGCGCCACACCCCCCCGGCCCAAAGAATTGAGACCCCATGAACGCCTGGCAGATCGAACATCAATGCCCCCAGTGCGGGGCGCCGGTTCTCCTGGACGAGACGGACCGGCTGCTGGACTGCAAATTCTGCCGGACGCGCCTGTTCCTGACGGCCCCGGAGGGGTTTCGCTACGTTCTGCCGCCGCCCGCCGACACGACGGCCCGGGAACTCCTCTTTCTCCCCTACTGGCGCCTGAAAGGGACCTCGTACGATTGCCGGTCGTCCGGAATCGTCAGCCGCTTCGTCGACACCAGCACCCTCGCCCTGAACGCCACCGGCCTGCCGCGGAGCCTCGGCGTCCGACCGCAGGCGATGAAGCTGAAGTTCCGCGCCGCCGGCCAGGCGGGCCGGTTCCTGGAACCCGGGGCGCCCTGCCGTGAGGTAGTCCGCACCGCCGCCGCCCAGGCCGCGGGGGGCGACGGGCCCCAGGAGTTCATCGGCGAGACGGTGAGCCTCATCCACACCCCCGTGTATTTCGACAAGAACGCCCTCTGCGACGCGATCCTGAAACGACCGCTGCCCCTTCCCGCCGACCGGGCCGGTGCGCTGGCCGCGCTGCTCGACGCGCCGGCGCATCCGACCGCCGCCGTCCGGTTCCTGCCCGCCCAGTGCCCCCGCTGCGGCTGGGACCTGGAAGGGGAACGGGACAGCCTGGTTCTGACGTGCCGGAACTGCCAGTCGGCCTGGGCCGGCCGGGACGACGGCTGGGAAGAGGTGGCCTTCCGCGTCCTGCCGACCGCCGCCGCCCCGGTCTTCTACCTGCCCTTCTGGCGGATGCAGGCGCGGCTGGACGGCCTTGAGATGCGGACCTTCGCGGACCTGATCCGGTTCGCCAACCTCCCCCGGGTGGTCACGCCTGCCTTCGCCGCGGCGCCCGTGCACTTCTGGTCGCCCGCCTTCAAGATCAACCCCGCGCAATTTCTCCGCTGGGCGCGCCAGCTGACCGCCGCCCAGCCGGACGGGGAGGGCGCCGCAAAATTCCCCGAGGCCTCCCGGCATCCCGTCACGCTGCCCCTGTCCGAGGCAGGGGAGAGCATCCGGGTCACCCTGGCGAACCTGGTTCCCAATAAACGGCAGGCTCTCCCTCTCCTGAAGGAGATCCGCGTCACGGTGGAGGAGGCCCGCCTCATCTATCACCCCTTCCTCGTCGGCCGCAGCGAGCTCCTCCACGAGAGCCTTCGCCTGACCCTGGACCGCGCCGCCCTGGCGTACGGGTCACAGCTCTGAGGATTTTCTCACGAATTTTCCGTCCCGCTCGGCCAGGAGCCCCTTGGCCCTCAGCCAGTCGAGGTGCTTGCCCGCATGGAGGCGCTCGCCGAATTCATAAAAATCCCTCGGCTCTCTCGGCCGGCCGTAGAAGACCCAGGCGCCCATGATCTCCGCGAGGGTCTTCGGTGCGTCCAGCAGGTCGAGATACCGCCTCTCCCGTTCGAAGACCGTTTCCTCGTAACGGGCCCACAGCGCCTCGACCGGCCCGTCGAAGACGCCGGTCTCGTGGCAGGACAGGCAACGCTCGGCCGGAATCGCCCTGAGGCGGCGGATCGAGGCCAGCGTGTCCTCGATACTGGAGAAAAGATCGCCGTACCACGGCCCGATCGGCGTCAGATCGTAGTCGCCCAGAAAGAGGGTTTTAGGCTCGCGGAAGAAGAAGGCCAGATGCCCCGGGCTGTGACCCGGCGTCCGCAGGACCTCGACCGTCATCCCGCCCAGGTCGATGACCTCGCCGTCCCTCATGAACCGCGCCGGACGTCGGGGATGGACGTGAAACTGCTTCTGAAGAATCCTCCGCCAATAGGTCCGCTCGTCCGGCCGGTCGAGCCGGTACCAGTCCAGAAACACTTCGATATCCGCCAGGGGCGGGGCGTCCTCCTCCGCCATCCACAGGGGGAGGTCGTCGAACAGATCCAGGTGCATCAGATGGTCCTCGTGCCAGTGCGACAGCCAGACCGTTTTGACCGCGCCCTCGTCGCGCAGGCGGATCAGCCGTTCGCGATCGGACGACGGATCGATGAGAATGCCGGCGCCGGGGATGAAGACGGAATGGCAGTAGGGGTAGCGGCCCCGGTTCTCGCCGCGGATCAGGGTCAGCGGACCGTAGGATTCCTCGGGCATGGCGTCTGATACCCCCCTGTGTCGTGGATGTGGGGTGCACGCCGGAGAGGGCGTCAGGATGGGCTTACGACGTTCGTTCCAAAAGATCAAGGAGTTTGTCCGCCGGTTTCACGGGGGCGGTCATGCGGCGCCCGGCGGCGATGCCGCTTGACTTGGCAGCGGAAATCGTTTAAGGACGCTGATCCGAAGGGCATGGCCGCGGGCGGCGCCGCGACCGTGAAATCTCTCCCGCCGGGACGCGACATCCAGGACGGACATGGACCTCCTGCTCACCCTGATCGACATCGTGATCCACCTCGATCAGCACCTGAAGACCGTCGTCGAGCTGTTCGGGGTCTGGACCTACGTGATCCTGTTTCTCGTCATCTTCTGCGAAACCGGCCTGGTGATCACGCCCATTCTCCCCGGCGACTCCCTGCTGTTCGGACTGGGCGCCCTGGCCGCCATCGGCGCCCTCGACATGGCGTGGATGTTCCCGCTCCTGTGCCTCGCCGCCATCCTGGGGGACTCCGTCAACTACGCCATCGGGAACTACATCGGCCCCCGCATCTTCGATCGGGACAAGATCCGCTTCTTCAAAAAGGAGCACCTCGTCCGGACCCATGAATTCTACGAGCGGCACGGGGGCAAGACGATCATCATCGCGCGCTTCATCCCCATCATCCGGACCTTTGCCCCGTTCGTCGCGGGCATCGGCAGCATGACCTATCCCCGCTTCCTGGCCTTCAACGTGATCGGCGGCGTGGCCTGGGTCGCGCTGTTTCTCTTCGGCGGCTACTTTTTCGGCAATCTCCCGTTCGTCAAACAGAACTTCACCCTGATCGTCATCGCGATCATCGTCCTGTCGGTCCTGCCGGGGGTGTTCGAGTACCTCCGCCAGCGCAGCATGGCGAGGAGAGCCGGGACATGACCCCGCGGATCAAAAAGCACTACCCCCCCGTCGAGGAGATGACCGCCGCCGAGCGGGTCGGCATGGTGCGCGAGGTCTTCGCCACGATCCCGTCGCACTACGACATCCTGAATCGCATCTTCAGCCTGCGCCGGGACGTCGCCTGGCGCCGGTTCGCCGTCGGGAAGATGCGCTTCGGCCCGACGAGACGCTTTCTCGACGTCGCGACGGGCACGGCCGATCTGGCCCTGGAGGCGGCCCGGCAGCATCCGGACGTCCGGGTCACGGGCCTCGACTTCGCCCGCGAGATGATGGCGGTCGGCGTCGCCAAATTCCGGAAGCTGCGACTCACGGAGCGCATCCGGCTGATCCAGGGGGACGCCCTGAACCTGCCCTTCCCCGACCACGCCTTCGATGTGGCGGGGTGCGCCTTCGGGATCCGGAACATGCCGGACCGCCTCCGGGCCCTCCGGGAGATGACACGGGTCGTCCGCCCCGGCGGCCAGGTTCTCGTCCTCGAAATGCATTTCCCTCAGCACCGGCTTCTACAGCCCTTCTGCCACGTCTATCTCAATCTCCTGCTGCCCCGGGCGGCGGGCCTGGTCTCCCGCAACCCGGCGGCCTATCATTACCTGGGCGATTCCATCCTCCATTTCCCGGCGCCCGCGGCCTTTGCCGGCCTCATGGCGGAGGCGGGGCTCGTCCGGGTCGCCCGCCACCCCCTGATGTTCGGCATCTGCTACCTGTACCTGGGCTGGAAGCCGGAAGACCCCTCCTGAAGACCGCGTCCCGAATCTCCACCTTCAAACAGAACGCGCGCCCGATCTTCGATTGACACGGGCTGGGCTTTGCCCTATGGCTTGAGGGACAACCCTTTGCACCGCCCGGACGGGAACCCCCGGTGCGCCGGGCCTCTAACCTTCAACCGGATCAAGGAGGTTCGAGATGACGGAAGCGACCCAGCAAGCGTTAAGCGGCCTGCGTGATCTCTCCATGTTCAAATGGTACGTGATCCCCCTGATGGCCATCGTCTTCTACGTCTACACCCGTGAAATCAGGGAGGCAAAAAAGACCGGGGACTGGAATGCCATCCTCGCCGGCCTGACGGTCTTCGGCGCCGACTTTTTCAACGAAACCTGGAACGGCTGGGTCCTGCACTTCACCCAGCGCTCCGCCTTCTGGACAACGCCCGGGGACACCGCCCTGCGGACGACGGTCGGCTGGAACATCGAGATCATGTTCATGTTCCTGCTCCTCGGGATCATCTACACCCACACCCTGTCGGACAGCCGCAAGGAGCGGATCCTGGGCCTGCCCGAAACGTGGTTCTGGGCGATCGGCTACAGCGTCTTCTGCGTGTTCATCGAATGCGTGCTGAACGTCGGCGGACACCTGGTCTGGGAATACCCCTTCTGGTTCCTGTCGTTCAAGGGGATCTGGCTGATCTTCCTCGTCGGCTACTTCCAGTTTTCTGCTACGCCATCCTGGTCATCACCCGGAAGACGATGCGGGCCAAACTGACGATCGTGGGGGTGATCTACGCCGTCCCAGTCGTCATGAACATCCTCGCGCTGGGCGTCTGGGGCTGGACCTATTGAACGTGCGGCCGGTCGGCGCGCGGCGCCTTCCCCGGGACTCAGTAGATCCCGGCCTCGCACCCGCCGGACAGGACGCCCCCGAGTTCGCGGCACTGCGCCAGGACGTCTTCGGTCAGGTCCCCCCGGGCGATGACCGGGTCGTAGACCTTCCGGAACTTGTAGCCCAGGGCGATCCGCTCGATGCCCTGGAGCGCGCCGCGGCCGTCGTTCCCCGCGCTGATGAAGACGACGTAGGGTTTCCGGAAGACCTTGTCCTGCGCGGCGGAGAAGGTCCGGTCGAAGAAGTCCTTGACCATGCCCGACATGTAGCCGAAATTCTCCGGGGTCCCGATGGCGATTCCGTCGGCGTCGAGCAGGTCCTGGAGGCCGGCCTCCCCGGCCCGCTTCATGATCACGCGGGCATGCTCGATTTCAGCGGCCCCCTTCGGCCACCGCCCGGGCCATGGCCTCCGTACGACCCGTCTGCGAATGATAAACGACCAGTATGTTCGCCATCGGCGCCTCCTCCCGTCCGGGTTTCGTCCGCATCCGTTATACACGATTCTTCGCCCGGAAGTCACCCCCGTTCTGCCCGGCGCAGGCGTCCGTCTCCACTGAAAACGGATCAGCCCCCCCGGAACCGCGCTCTCCGGAGGACGCGATCTACGCGCGGACCGTCGCGGCAAAAAGGGGTTGACCGCCCCCGCCCCTTTTGGTTAGAATCCGAATCAGGTCTTCCGCATGAAGGAGCGTCTCGAGGGATTCCGGAAGAACAAGGGATTCAGGAGGTTTGACCATGCCCACGTACGAATATCGCTGCGAGGCCTGCCATCGCAAGTTTTCGCTGACCCTCTCCATCTCCGAGCGGGACCGGGGAAAGATCGTCTGCCCGAAATGCAAGAGCAGGAAGGTCCGCCAGCAGATTTCCAGCTTCACGGCCAAGACCAGCCGGAAAAGTTGAGCCGGCAACGACACGCCCCACCGGCGCCGCGGGCGCGAGCCCTGGGGAAGACGGTTGTGCAATCCTGGACGGAACAGCTCAGGCACCCGGTCAACACCCTGCAGCGACTCGAACAGTTCATCGAAACGACACCCGACGAACGGGAGGCGATCGCGACCCTGAAGACGGTCTGGGGGACGACGCCCCATTTCGCCTCCCTCATGGACCCCCGCGACCCCGCCTGCCCGATCCGCCGCCAGGTTATCCCTTCCCTGGCGGAGCGGGAGAACCGCTACGGACGGCCCGACTTCCTCGCCTGGGTGGAACAGGGGGCCGAGGCCACGCCCGCCTGCATCCTCAAGGCATATCCGGACCGCGTCGTTTTCCTCGCCTCCGATCGCTGCGCGAGCTACTGCCGCCACTGCTTCCGCCGGGACCTGATCCTGTGCCCGGGGCGCCGCCCGCGCCTGGAGCGCGAAGAGGGCCTGCGCTGGCTCCGCGAGCACACGGAAATCCGGGATGTGCTCGTCTCCGGCGGCGACCCGTTCCTCCTCGCGGACGCGGAAATCGACCACCTGGTCCGCAAACTGCGGGAGATCCCCCACATCACCCTGATCCGGATCGGCACGCGCACCCCCGTCGTCCTGCCGCAGCGCATCACGCCGGGGCTGATGAAGATCCTCCGCGGCTACCACCGGGTCCCGATCTGGATCAACCTGCAGTGCAACCACCCCCGGGAGATCACCGAACCGATGGCCCGCGCCGTCTACGATCTTCTGTCCTGCGGGGTGAGCGTGGGGAATCAGGCGGTCCTGCTGCGCGGGATCAACGACGACGTGGAGACGTTCCGCGAACTCCACCGGCGACTCCTGACCATCCGGGTCAGGCCCTATTACCTGTTCTACTGCGATTTCGCCCCCGGGATCGATCATTTCCGGACGCCGCTCGAAAAGGGGGCGGAGCTGATCCGGGACGCCCTCCAGGGGCAGATCACCGGCCTGGCCCAGCCCCACTACGTCGTCTCGACGAATATCGGCAAGATCCCGATTCAGGTGCGTGAGCGCCGGTCCCGCGCCGGCCGCACCGCCCGATCCTGCCGGCTGCGCAACGCGGAAGGGAAGACCGTGACCCTGCCGCGGATTCCGGATTGAACGGCCGGGGGACCCCGATGATCCAGAGGTATCTGACGGCGGCGCTGGCCGCGTTCTTTCTTCTGGCCGCCGCACCGGTCCGGGCGGACGACGACCCGGCCGCGCGGGTCGTCAGCGACCCGACCCTCGCCTACCGCAAGGCATTCCGCGTCGAGGTGCCGCCGGAGGCCTGGAACCGGATCCTGGATCATCCCTACCTGATGACCCAGCTCTGGGCCCACTACCGGTTTCAGCCCGCCTACCGGGTGACCCGGTCCGGAGCGGACCTCCATGTGGTGGATCCTTCCGGCATCACCGGCGACCTCCGGCCGCTCCCCCCTTCCGACGCCTCCCGGGCGTTCTACGGGGCCGGGTCATTCCACCACTGGGCGATCCCGTCGTTTTTCAGCGCCGAGGGCGTGGTCTCTTTTGAGTGCAAACCGGAGGGGGGCGGGCTCACCGGAGAGGCGAAGATCTTCATGCGGGGCAGCAACGGGATTTCACGGTTGGCGATGCGCCTCTTCTCCGCGCTGCTCCTGCGTCACATCGACCGCCGTTTCACGAGCAACCTCAACGACACGAAGAAAATCATCCACGATATCGTCCACGATCCCGACCGGGTCCGAAAACGGTTGGCCGGCCCGCTCCGGGACGATTTCGACCGGATGGTCGCACCGCCATGACCTAGCGGCTGGAGGGGATTCTCGACATCTTTTGTTTTCCGTACGACTGCAGCGATCAAGCAGCCTCAATTACCGGAAGAACGATTTTCTTGTCAGTCTCTGAACTTCCTTTTCATCCGTCCAAACGATTTCACCTGTTTTGATATCAACCAGCTGAAGGGTAATGTTGTAATAAATGATGTCCGTCCGGTCGCTTCGCTTACGAATGCTGGATATCATGCCTCTCAAAATGAGCTGGGCTCCCACCAATTTTCCCACCTGCACAACCGTCTTATGGTCAAACAATCCCGATTGTTGTAATTTCATCTGGTTCAGGATATCCTCCGTCGCCTGATCGTCGATGAAATTTGCCGTCCCTTCGTTGATCAATCTCGTCCTGATTCTCTCCATGATCGTGCGTGTATTGACGTGTTCGTCTGTTTCATTCTTGAGTTGTCTCGCCAGTATCCATCGCGGTTTCTCAACTGTATATCGCGGACGGTTCCTATAGGCGCCTTTCTTGATCGAATCAACCATATAATCGCTCACGTCTTTTAGGTCTTTAGCGGACCAGTCTGAACCGGTAACCGTTTCCTCATCGGCAATGGAATATCGGATCGAAGGACCGCAACCGTAGCAGACCAGGATTAAAAAGAGCAGAATTGGAGAGAGCACCCTTAACACGCTCACTTTCATGATAAAACCTCCCGCAATAAGAACGATCAGCGTGATGGCGGCCAGGGAAACAGATGCCCGGATCGAAGCGATGGCATTCGATCTGAACGGGGTCTCGTTACTTTGTCACGGAAAAATATGCGACGCGGATTCTCCCCTCTTCCAGGATCACTTTCTGAACCTGGGAGCCACCGTTATATTCGATGCCGATGGAATGCTCGCCCGGCATGAGTTCATGGACCCTGATGTACTGGATCTGCCGGGGAAGCGATATCCAACTTCGCAAATCCGCCTTTTCCGCCGCTATCCACTGTGAGCTTACCACACCGATCGCCGCTTTCGCAAACAGCCCCCCGAACGGAATATTCTTCAATAGTTGCTCAGCGGCCATTTGTGCCCCTACCTGGACAGCAGCCTTTCCGGTCATCCGGGCAATCAGCTTCCCCATCATGGCGGACTTGTTTTGCTCGTACTGGCTGAAAATCGTCTTCTCGACATCGTACAGCCGATTTGTCTTCCCGATAGGCTTGCCGTCGATCTTGATCGTGCAATCCGCTATCGCCGACGCCACCGCATTGTACGCGGCATAGGCGAATCCCAAAGTTACCGATCCGCCCGCTGCGATGACAGTGGCGGGACCATATTTCACTTCATATTTCCGTGGAGCCATCCCCACATCGACAACAACAATCAAATCCGTCGCACTTCCCTGACTCCTTTCGAGACGGGCGACTTCATCATCTAACTTCATCTTGCGATACTCTATCTTCGCATCGTCAGGTTTCCCCTCCATCTCATAAACGACCGCGCTCAAGAACCTGGCGAAGGGATTTTCAAGATAGGCCCGTTCCGGATTTTCCTCTATATACTGGTGGATCCTGTTGATGGTCTTGTTCCTTTCCACCCGCGCCCCTTCCAGATCCCCCTTCCTCAAATAGGCGAGGACGAGATAGGGGGGGATCATCAACTTTTCGTGCATTTCCGGTTCGTATTCCTGAACGGTATCGTCCGTAACCAGCGAACCCAGTCCCTCCGCAATGCTGAAGGTCCCTTCAATGGTGAGAAACCGGCTCTCGGCCTCCTGCAGATCGGTAATGCATTGTTCGTATTGCCGAGAAGCCAGTGCAAGCTTGCCTCGCTCCAGAAGCTTCAAATGTTTGTCCTGCTTGGCCCCTCCCGCCCCGATGGATTGCTGATAAATCTTGTCCGCAACGTCCAGGGCGGCCTCAAACGAACCCGCCGTCATGTGGGAAATGACCGGCACGTACTCCAGGGTGTATCCGCTGGGTGGAACGTCCTGACAAACGATCTCCGGTTCGCTCTTCGTCTCCGGGGCATTAGCGGTCAAGTCCGGCTGATCCGACTGCGGAGGTGCAGCGACCAACCCCGCGTCGGCCTCCGGCGGAGGGGTAGCGGCGATTGGGGGCCTGCCCTCTTCTTCAGGTGGCCGATCGGGACTCCCAGCCTGGTCCCGATCGGCCACCGAAAAGGCATACCGGGCGGACACCACATACCCCTGACGCCGATAATTGTAATAGGCCCTCACCTCGTACTTCCCCGGTTGCGGCGCATCGAAAGAAAGGGCCCCCTGACTCAGTCCCCGGGACATATACTTGTAGTCTCCGGCATCCGTATCGGGAGAGGAAGCCGGTACGATGCAGATCCAGTCCGCGCCATCACCGGGCGCACCGGAGAAAATAACCCGGATCGATTCACCGGGGCGGTAAACGGCCCGGTCCGTCCTCACCGGCAGGCCTCCCGTCTGCAGACGTTCTTGGTCAATACCCGGGTCCACCTTCTTTTCTGAAGAGATATTGACACTCCCAGGCTGGTCCCGACCAACCACCGAAAAGGCATACCGGGCGGNNAAACGGCCCGGTCCGTCCTCACCGAGGCGGCACCGTAAGCGGGGATGGGGTGGAAAACCGCCAATGCGACAAACAGGGCGGCTAAACAAACAACCGCACACGTCTTTCCGTGTATCGTCCGCACCAACCTCTTTCACCCCCTATTCGTCAGACTAATCCCAGCCCCAGGTATTTATCGTGAGATAAACGTAACTACTCAGGTAGCCCC
>DDXV01000014.1 GCA_002347815.1 Syntrophaceae bacterium UBA2251 | reverse complement strand
TGCATTCATCGGCAACCCTCCCTCCCATTGTTGGAGAGAAGGTACAGGCCAGAATGCGCAATGTAAATTCAAATCGGAAAAAATTAAAATGGTTCATTTGCTACCCAATATCAACATATTACATGGTGCTCAGAAAAGTTTAACCGGACAGTCGTGAAACAAAATCAAAAAAATCGCCTTTTTACGGAATGGAAAAGGTGTGCTTCGCGGCGCCGACCCGGATCGGCGATACCATCCATCGCTAAAGTGGAGGTTGTCGAAATAACACACAAGGGAAACGATAAGGGAATCCTCGCCCTCCCCAACCCGTTTAAAAATCAGAAGCAGGGAAACGGGGTCTCCTTCGGGATGAAACGGTTTTGCGGAAGGAAACCCGGCGAACGTGGCGTGCGGATCGGGGTAAGACCGCCCAACACCGTACAGACGATCATGGATAGGAGAAGGATCGATGGCCGATAAACCCGAAAAGAAGATGTCCCGGACACAGAAGAAGGAGGCGGAGTACGAGGAGAACCACCGACACTGGATGGAGGAGGAGCGGAAGATTCAAGCCCTCTGGGAGAAGGCCTACAACCCGGGTGGCGATGTTCAGAACCAGCGTCTGGCAAAACAGGGCAAGAAGCCCCCGCGGCAACTCATCCGGCAGCTCATCGATCCGGGAACGGAGTTTTTCGAGTTGAGCCGGGGGGCAGGGTTTGGTATCGGCTACGAAGGCGTCGAGGACGTGCCGTCCGCAGGCCTCGTGACGGGGATCGGCAAGATCCATGGCAACTGGGTCATGATGCTCGCTAACGACAGCCGCGTAACCGCAGGGGCTTACTATCCCATCAGCTGCAAGAAGCACCTTAGAGCGCAGGAGATCGCCGAAAAGTGCGGCCTGAACTTCGTCTACATCGCCGATTCGGCGGGGGCCTACCTTCCTCTGCAGGACAGGATCTTTCCGGGGCGAAACCAGTTTGGTCATTTCTTCTACAACATGTGCCGGATGTCAGCCCGGGGCCTGAAGCAGTACACCCTGAGCACGGGGGGCAACACGGCGGGGGGGGCTTACATCGTTTATCTGGCCTGTGAGTCCATCATGATCGAGGGAATGTCCTATTCCTTTCTCGGGGGACCCCCCATGGTGAAATCGGCCATAGGCGAGACCGTTACCATGGAAGACCTGGGTGGCGCGAAGGTTCACACCCAAATCTCGGGCGGGGCCGACCACTTTGTGAAGTCACAGGACGAGGGTATCGAAAAGCTGCGGGAACTGCTGTCTTTCGATCCGAAGCAGACTCTGTACGTAGACCGGCGCAAGCCTGCCGATCCGAAAGTTCCAGCCGATCATCTCTACCGGGTCCTGCCGAAGGAGACTTCCAAAGGGATTAACGTCCGGGAAGTCCTTGCCGCCATTGCCGACGACAGCTACTTCAGCGAATACAAGCGTAACTACAACCCCGGCCGGGGAGACAACATCGTCTGCGGCAAGATCTTCCTGAAGGGGATTCCCGTTGGGATCATCGCCAGCAACAACAACGGAGTCATCTTCGTCGATTCCGCCCGCAAGGCGATCGAGTGGGTCATCCGCTGCTGCACGATGAAGATACCCATCCTTTACATCCAGAACTCCCCGGGCTACATGGTAGGCACTGCGGAGGAATACGCCGGCATCGGTAAGTACGGCTCAGGTATGGTTCGGGCCTGCGCCTGCGCGGAAGTCCCCCGGGTTCAGTGGATCATCGGGCCAGATCACGGCGCTGCGAACTTCGGCATGTGCGGGCGCACCTTCGATCCCCTCTTCATCTTTGCCACCATGAGGGCAAGAACCTCGGTCATGTCGGGGGATACGGCGGGCTTCATCCTTACCAGTCTGGAACGCGTGAACCGGAAGAAGCGGGGCGAGGAAATGGATGAAGAGGCGGCGGCAAAATTCCGTCAGATGATGATAGACAAGTACAACCGAGAGGCCCATCCTTTCTATATGGAATCGCGGCTCTTCAATGATGGAACACTGCCACTCAAAGACTGCCGCGATGCCCTGGCGCTGGCCTTCGAAGTGGCACTCCTGCAGCCGATCAGGGAATCCAACTTCGGCAATTTCAAGTTTTAGGGATCATTGGGCATGATTAATCCCGAAAATCGACGAGGGAGATCCTCCCCATCATCGGTGCAGCAATCCACAGCATGATTAAGGGTTGTGAAATCCATCGATCTTTGTTAGCCTGATGCCCATCGGCATGGCGGGATCGCTGACACTGTCGCCAACGGAGCAAATGCCATGACTTCGACATCCCCATCCAGCCCGGGCAGAATCCCCGTTTTGATCGATCCGGACCTGGCCGATCTCATCCCCGGTTATCTCGACAAGCGCCGCCAGGACCTCGCCGGCTACCTCGACCGCATCGATATCGCCTATGAACAGCCGGACTGAACCTGCACTGATTTTAAGCGTCTTCGACGATTCCGATATCCTGCAGATCATCTCAAAAAACCGGTCAGGAAGGATGTTCTCCTGGCCCGTGTGCGCAGGAACCTGACTCCATGAAGCGCGTCCCGTGGGGCTTCTCCGCCCCGACCGGCAGGATTTCATGACCCGCTACAAGCTCACGCTCGAATACGACGGCACCGGTTACCGGGGCTGGCAGACCCAGCAGAATGCCCGCAGCGTCCAGGGGACCGTGCGGGAGGCGGCCCGGACCCTTTTGGGGGCGGCGGTCGATCTGCAGGGGGCCGGCCGGACGGACGCCGGCGTCCATGCCCTGGGGCAGGTGGCCCACCTGGACGCCCCCGTCCGCATACCGGTCCGGAAGCTTCAGGAAGGATTGAACGATCTGCTCCCGGCCGGCATCCATGTCCTCCGGGTCGAAGACGCGCCCCCGGACTTTCACGCCCGCCACCACGCCCGCGCCCGGAGCTATGTCTATCTGATCTCGAGGCAGCGGACCGCTTTCGGCAAGCGCTATGTCTGGTGGGTGCGGGACCGGTTCGATGTGAAGGCCATGCAGTCGGCCGCCGCGGACATTGCGGGCTTTCACGATTTCGCGTCGTTTGCGGACCGCCGCCTCGAAAAGGGGCGCTCGACCCGGGTGCAGGTCGAGCGGGCGGAGCTGTTCGAGCGGGGCGAACTGATCGTTTTCCGCATCGCCGGATCCCATTTCCTCTGGAAGATGGTCCGGCGTCTGGTGGGAACCCTGGTGGAAATCGGACGGGGAAGCCTGCCGCCCCGGGAGATGAAGACCCTCCTGAACCGCGTCTCGGAAGCCCCGGCGGCCTGGACGGCGCCCCCTTCGGGCCTGTATCTGGAACAGGTGCTCTACGAGGGGGACGTCTGGAACCCCGAGCCGTTCGCGCCCCTCCCCCTCTGGGGGCTGAGCGGCGCGCGTGACCGCTCCTGAAGGCGGATCCTTGAAAAATGATTGCACCCGTCCGGGCCTTGTGTTAAATTTCGCCCCGTAGTCCTCTATTCAGCGTTTCCAGGCAAAACGGATCCACGTTGCGGGTGCTTGAACCGGCGACGGGCAGAACCGATGAACCCGAGAGATGTCCCCCATCCCCGTCCCCCGATTAAAGACGGGGCAGGCCCTTTGAGTGCTTCCCCGTTAATCGTACCGGCGTTTAACGTCCCTGGATCGGGGACGTCTATCAAAAAGAGATTGCCATGAAATATCCAGAAATCTCGTTTGAGCCGTTTTTCAGTTGGGTTTGCCGGCCCCGGGTCATGTATGCTCCGGGTTTGCGCAGCGAAGTGGGCTACGAGATGGCGCAGCTGGGGGGTAAGAGGGTGGCCATTTTTACCGACAAGGGACTGGTCGATGCCGGGGTGGCGGACATGATCGTCGAGGCCGTCCGGAATTCCGACCTGGAGCTGGCCGGGGTGTTTGACGGCATTGTCCAGGATGCCCGGATCGACATCATCAATGCCGGGGCGAAGTTCTACCGGGAAAAGGGCGCCGACTGCATGATCGCCCTGGGCGGCGGCAGCGTCCTCCGCGGGCGGGACGATCGCGTGGGCGATGGAGGCCTTCGAGCGGGGGGACCTGACGCTGGAGGATACGGGCGGGATCGCCCTGAACTGGGGGGACATGGACACGGTGATCAACCGGATCCTCCCGTTGATCGCCCGTCGCGAGGGGAAGCTGGGAGACCTGCTGGCGGACGGCAGCGTGGCAGCCGCGAAGAAGATGGGCAGGGGCCTGGACTATACGGTCCACAGCAAGGGCCTGGAGGCGCCGATGCACGACCCCCGGGGCGGGGGGCACGGGATGGCGCTGACCTACGCGGTGAGCCCGCGCGGGGCGTGCCACGTGGCCGATCCGATGCTCTTCGTGGAAATGGGGGCCCGGTACTACCCGGAAATCGGCTTCGATTTTATCCTGGAGCCGAAGACCGGCGAGAACAAGGCCGAGGCGGCGGTGACGTCGGTCGCCCTGGGGGCGATCGAGAACAGCGCCTGCTTCTGCCAGTTCGCCGACGCGGAGGTGACGATTCCCGACTGGCTCGCCCTGTTCAACACGGTGGCGGGCTACAACTGGGAGGCCGAGGACATGCTCGCGGCGGGGCGGCGCGTGTTTTTCCTCAAACGCCTGATCAATTACCGCTACGGCCTGACGGCGGCGGACGACGCCCTGACGCCCCGCATGCTGGAACCGGGGAAGGACGGCGAGGCGGAAGGGTCCCAGGTGGATCTGGAGGCGATGAAGTCGCGTTTCTACGAACTGATGGACATCGACCCCGTCCGGGGCATCCCGACGCCGGCGGCGTTGGCGGCGCTGGACATGTCCGCGGAGGCGCAGGCCGTCGCGTAGCGCGGCCCGTTGCCGCCGGCCGGCGAATTCAAACGCAACGGAGAGAGGGATGAGGATGACCGTCTGGGGCCTGATCGTCGCGCTTGCGCTCGTGCTGCCGTCGTTCGCCGATGCGGCCGGGGGCGGCAACTGCCTGATGTGTCACGGCAACGACGCGGTCATGAAGATGATGGTGAGGCCGCCGGAGATCGGCGGCGAGGGCGAGGGGTGAGCGGGGGCGCCTCCGCCGGTCCGGGCGGAAGCGTACTACCGCGGCTACCTCGTCGACAAGGGACTGGTCGAGAAAGACGTCCACTTCAGGATGGGGTGCGCCTTCTGCCACGGCGGTGACGAGGCCGGCATGAAGAAGGAGGCCGCCCACAAGGGCCTCGTCAAGCGGCCCTCCGACGATCTCAAGATCTGCGGGCGCTGTCACGGCGATATCGCGAAACGGTACGAAAAATCCCTGCACTACACGACCGCGGGTCAGCGCAACGGCGTCAAGGGGCGCTTCTCCGCCGAGGAGTTCGAGGCCTTCAACGAGAAGGTGTTCGAGACGTCCTGCCGAAGCTGCCACGCCTCCTGCGGGGACTGCCACGTGAAGGGGCCCCCGGTGGGCGGGATCACGATCGGGCTGGTCGCCGGCCATCGCTTCGTCAAAAAGGACGAGGGCAAGACCTGCGCCTTCTGCCATGGCGGCCGCGTCTATCCGGAGTTCACCGGGGAGTACGGCGGGTCCGCGGACGTCCATTACCAGAAGGGCATGATGTGCATGGACTGCCACAAAAAGGTCGAATTCCACGGCGACGGGAACGCGTATCCGGACAAGCAGGCCGTGAAGGACCGCCCGACCTGCCGCCAGTGCCACACCCCCGGCGGCGAGAAGACGCCGATAGCGCAGACGGCGCACGCCCGGCATGACGGCAAGGTGAGCTGCTACGGCTGCCATGCCACCGGGGAGTACCGGAACTGTTCCGGCTGCCACGCGGGTCAGGGGGCGACCGCCAAGCCGGGCTTCCTCCTGGGGAGGAATCCCCGCAACCCGAAGGAGCTTACGACGCTCCGCCTCGTCCCGGCGGTGCGGGACATGCTGGCCCCGCTGGGCATCGCCATGACGCATTTCGACGCCCTGCCCAACTACTGGAACACGCCCGCCCACACGATCCGCAAGCGGACGGACCGCACCCGGTCCTGCGAGACGTGCCACGTCGAGGGAAAATATTTCCTCACGCGGGGAAAACTGGTGGAAGGAGGCGCTTCGGTCAATCGGGACCTGATCGCCACACCCAAACCCATTCAACCGTAAAGAAGGAGGACCCGCATGAAGAGAACGAGGATTTTGGCCATTGTTTTGGGACTGCTGCTGTTCCTGCCGCTCACCGTCCTGGCGCGCGGCATCGATCCCGTGGCATCCACGGACTGGCTGCAAAAGAATCTTGTTCAGGCCAAACTGGTGGCCATCGACATCCGCAAGGTCGAGGATTACAAGGCCGGCCATATCCCGGGAGCGGTCAACGCCTTCTACGGGGCCTGGGCGATTGCGAAGGACGGCCTCGGACAGGAGCTTCCGGCCGATGACGACCTCCGGGATGTCATCGGCGGCGCCGGCATCGACCCCGATTCCTGGGTGGTGGTGATCGGCAAGACGGACACGCCCTCCAACCGCGCCGATATCGTCCGGGTGGCCTGGACGCTGCGATTCGCGGGCGTCGAGAACGTCGCGGTCCTGGATGGGGGATACGACAAATGGATCGCCGACAAGAAGGCCGTCTCCACGGACGCCGTGAAGCCGAAGGCGACATCCTATGACGGCTGGTTCAACCGGGAGTTTCTCGCCAGCAAGGCCTACGTCATCGGTCGCAAGGACATCGCGACGCTCGTGGACGTCCGGGCCCCGGAGTTCTTCGCGGGACAGAAGAAGCTCGATTTCGTGGCGCGGGCCGGGCGCATCCCCTGGGCGGTGAATCTGCCGGTATCCCTGCCTTTCAACGCCGACGGTACGATCAAGGGCAAGGAAGCCCTGGCGGCGCTGGCGGCCCCGGTGGTCGGCACGGACCTGAAGAAGGAGATCATCGTTTACTGCGACACCGGCAAGAACTGCGCCGTGTGGTGGTTCCTCCTCCATGAAGTCCTGGGATACGACAATGTCCGGGGCTACGACGGGTCCATGCAGGAATGGGCGAAGGACGCCAACGCCCCGATGGCGCCTTAGCGGCGCCGGCGAAACCGGTCGCGCCGGAGGGGCGCGATTGGGCGGTATCGGCGTGAAAACACGCCGCGGCAAAAAAAGGCCCGTTCGACGGAACGGGCCTTTTTTATTCCAAAGCGGGGCGACCCCGGGTCACGGCACGACGAATTTGAAGGCGTGACACTGGGCGCAGAAGTTCTCGGACTTCGCGTGCTGATGATGGCAGAGGTCGCAGGCGGTATAGGGATTGCCGTGGGGCGACGAGTGGGGGTTGTGGGGCTTGACGTTGGCCGTCCTGGCCGCCACCTTCTCGAAGCTGCCGTGGCAGGCCAGGCACTGCTCCGTGGAGAGCGCCTGGGGCGCCTTCAGGTCCGCGTGGCATGCCTGGCAGGTGATGCCCTTGAGCTGATGGAAGTGGCTCAGGGGCATTTTCGTGTAGAGCGCGAGCGGACTCCCCTTCTGGTGGCAGCCCAGGCAGGCCTCGCCGTTCATCGCGGCGGTCGGGGCGTGGCCGTCCGGCAGGACCTTGTCCGCGCCGTGACAGGCGGCACAGTCTCCCGCCTTGGCCGTTGCCAGCTTCTTGGGGGCCGCGAGGAGCGATCCGCCGGACGTTGCGGCGAACACGAGAACCAGGGCCATCAGGAAGAAAATCCTCAGCGCCGTCTGCCGATCCGTAGGTTTGGCCGCTTTCACCTTGTTCCTCCAAAACGGTGGTGACCGGTCCGGAGGGAAGGGCCGCGGCCCCGAGGCGCGCCGCCCTCCCTGACCGGCATCTTTTAACCCCAGGTCTTGTCCCTGGCCGCGTTCCGTCCGGCGATACGCCCGAACGTCAGGCAGTCCAGAGTGGCGCAGCTCCCGAGACGGACGGCGCCGTGAACGCCTCCCGTCACCTCGCCGGCGCAGTAGAGGCCGGGAATGGGCTTGTCGTCCTCGACATTGAGGGCCTGCGCCTCCACGTTGATGTTGACGCCGCCCATCGTGTGGTGCACCTTGGGCATCAGCCGCGAGGCGTAGTAGGGGGCGGTGTCGATGGCGCGCTGGTTTTTCTGCAGGTACCGGCCCCATTCCTCGTCCTTGCCGGACGCGACCCCCTTGTTGAAGTTGGCGATACTCTCCCTCAGGGGGGCGATCGGGCAGTTATAGGCCGCCGCCATCGCCTCCAGCGAATCGTAGCGCTTGACGACGCCCCGCTCCATGATCTTGGCCATGATGTCGCCCAGCATCTTCTGGCCGATAGCGAAACCGTTGGCGTCGGTGAAGGCGATGCATTTGTTGCCGACCCGGATGATGGCGTCGGCGCGGATCTTCCGGTCGGCCAGCTCGTTGACGAAACGCTTGCCGGTCTGGGTATCGACCCACAGTCCGTACATGGCGCAGCACAACTGGGCGAAGAAGGGATTCAGCCCCATCCCCTTCTCGTCCGGGCTGCCCCAGGGGCCGAGCTGGATCCAGGAGAGCTGCACCGGGGTGCAGCCGATCCGGAAGGCCTCGCGAAGGGCCTCGCCCGTGGCGCCGGGGTGATTCGTGGATTCGAGTCCGGCCGTCAGCCGGGGATCCTGGATGGTCCGGAGCGCGATGTCGTTGCCGAAGCCGCCCGTGGCCAGGATAACCGCCTTCTTCGCCTTGATGAACTTTGTCGCGCCGCTGTTCTCCTTCGGGAAAACGTACTTTTCGCGGATCTCGACGCCCTTGACCCGGCCGTCGGTGTCCCGCAGGAGGCGCTTGAGGAGGACCTGGGTCCGGGGGACGACGCCGATTTCCTTCAGTTTTTCCAACTGCTGCGTTACGATGGCCGAACCGCTCTGGTTGTAGGTGCTGTACATGCGCGGGACCGAATGCCCGCCCTCCTGCGACAGGGAATCCTTGTACTTGACGCCGAGTTCGTTGATGGTCCACTGGACGGTGTTGTTGGATTCATACGCGACCAGCCGGGCCAGTTCGATGTGATTCAGGTTGAGACCCGCCGTGAGCATGTCCTTGAGCAGCAGCTCCGGCGAATCCTTGATGCCGTCCCGGGCCTCCATGGGCGAGCCGGCGGCGGAGACGACGCCGCCGTTGATGATGGAATTGCCGCCGGGGGTCCGCATCTTTTCCAGGACCACGACCGAGGCGCCGGCCTTCTTGGCTTCGTAGGCGGCGGCGAGCCCCGCAAAACCGCTGCCGACGACCACGATGTCGAACGTTTCGTTCCATTTTTTCGGCATCGCGGCGGCTTCCGCCTCGCCCGGTCGCCAAGCCATCCCGGTGACCGCGATCCCCGCCGCGGCGCCGCCTGTGACCTTCAGGAAGTCACGCCTTGAAACTGCTTTTGCCTTTTCTTTCATAAAGGACACCTCCACTCAAAAAAAACGTTTTTCAAACAGGTTGACTTGAGGCCGCATCCCCCTTTTTTCCCTTTTCGACTCTCCTATGTCACAAACCGGGAGAAAATAAAACGAGAATCGCGATGGGCGTCTTTCCGCCCCGCGGCGCCTGTACCCCCGTCGCTTCGGCCGGACAAAAAAGCCCCCGGCAGCGATCCTGCCGGGGGCCGAGCGAGACGAGACGGGCGGTGAACCGACGGACCGCCTATTTCTGCTCCTTCCTCACCCAAGCCTCCCGGTAGAGGCGGCCGATCGTCGTCACGATGGCGAGGAAGAACAGGCCGAGCATGAAGTTGGGGGCCGTGCCGAGCCACTGGTCCAGGCGATAGCCCAGGTAGAGGAAGAGGAACGAGGCGATCACGATGACGAATCCCCAGGCGCTGATGGTCATGATGCCGTGCAGGCTGTTGAGGTTCGTTCCGGTTTTTTGCGTGGTGGCGGTCATGTTTCGTTCCTCCTTTCCAACGGTTTCCGCGTCCGGTCAGGGACGGTTGACTAACTCACCAGCGTCTTCACCACATTGACGACGGGGGAGGTGAAGAGGGCGACGAGGACGGTGTAGAGGGCGAAGGCGCCGACGGCCTCTCCCAGGTAGATCTTTTCGTACTTGTGCTTGAGGGAGACGATGATGAGCCCGCCGACGATGAGGCAGCCGAGCTGGAAGTAGGGGAAGGCGTCTCCCGCCCCGGCGGCGTATTCGGCGAAGCTGAAGGTGGCCGTGAGGAGTACGACTGCGATCGTCACGATGAGGGTGGAAACGGTCTTTTTCATGGTCTATGTCCTCCTTGAAGGGTTTCTTTCGTTTGACCTATTCTTATGAGAAAAGCGTGCCACAGCGATCGGCGCCGGTAATAATTCATGCAACTATTGGATTTATTAATGCAAAAATGATTTCCGGCATTTCGGTCGACGGTCCGTTCGACCCCTCCGGAGCCTTCCGCTTTCATGAAACGTTCAACGGCGTTGAAAGGAATGAAGAGGCGTCGGAAGAACGCCGGGTGCGCATCGCCCGACGGGGCCGGGACCGATTCCCGGGACGAACTTGACAAGCGACCGGGATTGTTTTATCTTTCCGCACCGTGCCGGGGCACGGTGCGGTGATTTCTCCTGAAAGGCAGCGCCCGCGTGACCGATCCGAAGTCTCCCCTCCGTTCCTTCTTCTCCTCCGTGAAGCTGGCCCTGTTTCTCCTGATTGCGATAGCGCTCGCGGCGATCGCCGGCACCGTGATCCCCCAGGGGAGCGCCGCCCCGGAGTTCGCCGCCCGCCTCACCCCGGGCATGGCCGCCCTCCTGCAGAAGCTTCAGCTTTTCGATGTCTTCCATTCCCTCTGGTTTCTGGTCCTGATCCTTTTGTTGACCGTCAACCTGGTCGTCTGCTCGTGGAGCCGCTTTCCCGCTTCCCTGGCCCGTTGGCGGCAGGCCCGCTCGCCCGCGCCGGCGCCGGAGGGCGCCTTCGACCGGCTCTCTCCCGGGAATCGGATCCTTGTCACCGGGGAGGTTCCGGCGGTTGTGGCGGCGGTGGAGACACGGCTGCGCAAACGCTTCGGACCGGTCCGGACCGCTCCGGGACGGGATGCGACCGTGCTCTCCGCACAGAAGGGCGCCGCGTCCCATTTCGGCGTGTATCTCGTCCACCTGGGCGTCCTCGTTGTCATCGCCGGGGTCGTCCTCGGATTCTTTCTGGGATTCGAAGGGTCTCTCCAACTGGGCGAAGGGGAGGCGGCGGATGCCGTGAGGACGAAGGCAGGGGGCGTCCAGAGGCTGGATTTCACCGTCCGCTGCGACCGGTTCGTCCTGGAGCACTACGCGGGCGGGATGCCGAAGACCTACCGCTCCGATCTGACGTTCCTGAAGGGGGAAAAGGTCCTCAGCCGGACACCGGTTCTCGTGAATCACCCGGTGACCTTCGGCGGCTACCGGTTCTACCAGGCGAGCTACGGCACGATCCCGGGCGGCGGCGCGACCCTGGCCCTCCGCCGAAACGGTCGGGCGATGGGATCCGTCGAGGTCGGCGTGGGCGCCGGCTTCGACCTCCCCGGCGGGGAGGGGCGGGTGGAGGTCCAGCGGATCGAAGAGAACCTGATGCACATGGGGCCGGCGGTCAAGCTCCTGATCCGGACGCCGGGCGAGGAGCGGCCCCTCTGGGTCTTCCAGTACCTGGAGACGATCCTGAAGGAACAGCCGAACCTGTTTCAGATGATGCCAATGCTGAACCCCGCCGGGTTTGCGCCGTACGAATTCGCCCTTGCGCGGCTCTCTCCCCGCTACTACACGGGGCTGCAGGTCGCCCGCGATCCCGGGGCGCCGGTCGTGGCGGCGGGGGCGGTCCTCCTTGTCGTCGGTTTCCTCTTCGTCTTCTTCTACGCCCACCGCCAGGTCTGGGTGCGCGTGACGGCGGAGAACGGGGCCGTCGAGATCGCCGTCACCGGAAAGACGAACCGCGACCGGGTCGGCCTCGAGCGGGAGATCGCGTCCCTGCTCAAGGGCTTCCGGGAAGGGGGCGCCGGATGATCAACACCGAGATCCTGAGCTGGGTGACCTTCGTCTATCTGGGGGCCTTTCTGCTCTACCTGCTGCGCATGGTGAACGGCCGGGAATTCTGGGGCGTCGGGGCGTCGGGCGCGGCGGTGCTGGGGTGGGTCGCCCATACGGCGGGCCTGCTGATCCGCTGGCGCGAGTCCCATGCGCTGGGCATCGGCCACGCGCCGCTGTCCAACTTTTACGAGTCGCTCATCTTTTTCGCCTGGGCGACGGCGCTGTTCTACCTGATCGTCGAGTGGCGGACGCGCAACCGCAGCCTCGGGACGTTTGTCCTGCCCGTGGTCTTCCTCCTGATGGCCTTCGCGTCGCTGTCTCCGGGCGTCAGCGACCGGATCCAGCCGCTCATCCCCGCCCTGCAGAGCAACTGGCTCACCGTCCACGTCTTCACCTGTTTCCTGGGGTATGCCGCCTTCACCGCGGCCTTCGGATTGGGGACCATGTTCTTCCTCAAGCGCCTCGGCCGCCCCGCCCGCTTTCTCGACCTGATTCCGGAGGCGGCGATCCTGGACGAACTGATGTACCAGAGCGTCGTCCTGGGGTTCGTCCTGCTCACCCTGGGGATCATGACGGGGTCCGTCTGGGCCCACTATGCCTGGGGGTCGTACTGGAGCTGGGACCCCAAGGAGACCTGGTCCCTCATCACGTGGCTCATCTATGCCGCCCTGCTCCACGCCCGATTTGTCCGGGGCTGGCGCGGCAACCGGATCGCGCTTCTTTCCGTCGTCGGTTTTGCCGCCATGCTGTTCACCTACCTTGGCGTCAACTACCTGCCCAGCCTGCACAGCTACCTGTAAACGAAAAGAAAGAGGTCTGCCCCCGGCGGCATTCTCCGCTTGCCAAAATGCCGGCAATGCGCTAATAGCGCCCACGTCCGGCGGCGGCGAGATGCGCCCGGGCGTGAAAGAAACGAATGAAAGGGGATCATGAAACAGTGCGCGGCCTGCCCCGCGACATGATCGTTGCATGAAAAAATCGCGGTTATTGCTCATCCTCGTTTTGGTTCTTTGCTGTCTCCCGTTCCCTTCCGCTTTGCGGGCCGCCGACCTGCAACTGAACCGCGCGCCGGTGAAGGTGTTCTTCAGCCCCTCCGGCGGCTGCACGGATGCCGTCGTTGCGGAGATCGACCAGGCCCGTTCGGAGGTCCTCGTGCAGGCCTACGTCTTCACCTCCGCGCTGATCGCGAAAGCCCTGCTCCAGGCGCACCGCCGCGGCGTCCGGGTCGAGGCCATCCTGGACAAGAGCCAGCAGGCCCGGCGGTATTCATCGGCCACGTTTCTGGTCAACGCCGGCATCCCCACGTATATCGACGGCCAGCACGCCATCGAGCACAACAAGGTCATGATCATCGATGGCGAGCGCGTGATTTCCGGATCGTTCAACTTCACGAAGGCGGCGGAAGAGAGCAACGCCGAAAACCTCGTCATCATCCGTTCCGCCGAACTGGCCCGGGTCTACCTGGCGAACTGGCGGGAGCACCGCGCCCACTCCACGGCGATCGACCGCCTGACGTCGGTCCAACCCTCCGCGGCTCATCCGCGGGAACCCTGATCAGATTGTTCCATTCGGGATCCCCCGCGCACAATCCGCCGTCGTTCGCCACAAACAAGGCGGCGAGGCCCCCGCCGGGGCGGGATGCAAGAGGCTGGAAGGCTGAACCGGGGGAAGATCGGATCGGTCTTGAGACGCCCCAAAAGAAAAAAAGCCTCGGAAACGAAGGGTTTCGTCGGCTTTCTTCTCTCAGGAGGAAACGGATGCGCGGCTTCCGATCCCGGCAGGACGAATCCGTCCGGCGGCGGTTTCCAGGGGACCGGGGGCAGACTCAGCGCCGGGTGAGTCCCATGATCTGACGGGCCTCGTCCGGGGTGGCCGGCTCCAGGCCGAGGCCATCGATGATCCGGACGGCGGCCTCCACCAGTTCGTAGTTTCCTTTCGCCAGCTCGCCGTTGGGCATCCGGATGTTGTCCTCGAGCCCCACCCGCACGTGTCCGCCGCACAGGATGGACTGGGTGATGACGGGCCATTCCTCGTTCCCCACGCCGCAGGCCGTGAAGTTCGCGCCCGCCGGCAGGGCCTGGACCATGCTCGTGAACATGGCGGGCCGGAAGGACTGGCCGCCGCAGACGCCCCAGACGAAATTGAAATTCAAGGGCGCGGTGAAGTGGCCCGATCCCGAAATGGCGTAGAAGTTGTCGATGTGGGATGAGGTGTAGCACTCCATCTCCGGCTTGACGCCGTTTTCCTTCATCTGCCGGACGAAGTCGCTGATGACGATCAGGCTGTTCTCGAAGGTGTAGTCCACGACGACCTCGCCGGTCTTCCGGTTGACCGCCGCGAAGTTCATGGTCCCCATGTTGAGGGAGGCCATCTCCGGCTTGACGGCGACGATCTGGCCGATGCGCTGTTCGGGCGTGGCGCCGGGTCCCAGGGCCGAGGTCAGGTTGACGATCAGGTCGGGACATTTCTGCTTGATGGCGTCGTGACCCTCGCGGATCCGCTCGACCCGCGTCGTGTTCGCGCCGTCGTCCTCGATGCCGTGGACGTGGACCATGGCGGCCCCGGCCTTGTGGGCGAGCGCCGCCGCCTCGGCCAGCTCCTGGGGCGAGTAGGGGACGTTGGGGTTCTGGTTCTTCCGGGTCGAGGAGCCGACCAGGGCGCAGGCAACAATGACTTTGCGTGACATGAGACTATCTCCTTGTCGTTCGATGGGATGTCGGTTGGGGCCGGGGCGGGACGCAGGAGGGAAGGCATCCGCTGCCCCGGCCCCGCCCGTTAGAGCTTTTCGTTGACGATCTTCCGGATCTCCCGCTTCAGGATCTTGCCAAGTCCGGTCTTGGGCAGGGCGTCGAAGATGAAGATCTTCTTCGGGGCCACGAAGTGGTGCAGATGCTGGTTCAGGTAGGCCAGGAGTTCCTCCTCGGTGGCCTTCTGGCCGGGCTTGATGGTGACCACGGCGGCGACCTCCTCGCCGTACTTTTCGTCCGGAATGGCGATCACGGCGCACTCCCAGACGGCGGGATGCTTGTAGAGCCAGCCTTCGGCGACGCCCGGATCGATGTTCTCTCCGCCCTTGATGATGAGGTCCTTCACGCGGCCCGTGATGTAGAGTTCCCCGTCGTCGTCCAGTTTTCCCAGGTCGCCCGTGTGCAGCCAGCCGTCGATGAGGGCCAGCGACGTTTCCTTGGGCTTGTTGAGATAGCCCTTCATGACGATGGGGCCCTTGCAGATGACCTCGCCCTCTTCGCCGCGGGGAACGTCCTTGCCGTTCAGGTCGACGAGCTTCAGGGCCAGCCCGGGCAGGGGGAAGCCGACGCTGCCCGGTTTGCGCGGCCAGTCGCGGCGCTGCCGCGCGATGGAGCCGCCGACCTCGGTGCAGCCGTAGCCCTGGGTGATCTCCTTGCCGAACATCTTCTGGGCATTTTCCAGCGTATCGAGCGCGAGTGGGCCGCCGGAGCAGATGAGGAGGTCGAGCGAGGAGATGTCGTCCTTCTCGGGGCTGTAGACCATCATGAGGTAGATGAGCATGGTGGGGACCACGGGGATGAAGCTCACCTTGTAGTCCCGGATGGCGTCGAGCACCTTGCGGGGGTCGAAGGGGGGCATCAACAGGCTGACGCAGCCCAGGGAGTACAGTTCGAGGCAGCTGATGACGCCGTAGATGTGGTTCATCGGCACCGTCGTCAGCATGATCTGGCCTTTCTTGCCGCCCCAGACCGTTTGCCCCACACGCATCTGGGATTCCATGTTGCGGTGGGAGAGCATGACGCCCTTCGGGAAGCCCGTCGTCCCGGACGTGTACATCAGGATGGCCATGTCGTCGGGGTCCACCGGCACAACGTCTCCGCGGTTGTCGATCTCCGTCAGCAGGTCCGCGTAGGGGGTGACGTCCGCGCCGGTTTCCTTTCCGATGACGATGATCTTCTCGATCGTGGCGACGCCCTGGGCGGCCTCCCGGACCTTGGCCAAGAGGCTGTCTTCCGTGATGACCACCTTGCACTTGGAGTCTTCGAGGATGTAGCGGATTTCCGGGGCCGTCAGCATGAAGATGATCGGGAGATAAACGGCGCCGCCGCGGTTGATGCCGTTGATGATCTCCATGACCTCGGGGATGTTGCCGACGACGACGCCCACGATGTCGCCCTTTTTCACCCCGATCTTCTGCAGCCCCGTGGACAGGGCGCGGGCCCGGCGGCGGATCTCCGTGTTCGTGAACCGTTTCTCCCCGTCGGCCCCGAGATAAATGAACTGCTCGTATTCGCCGAAGATGGTTACATTGTCGTCCAGAAACCGGCTGATGTTGTTCTCCACGCTGCACCTCCTGGGATTTTTGATGTACGGGCAAAGGCAACCCTGACGGTTGGGGCCGCGGGATGCTTCAGACACTCCGACGGGGGTTCTGTATCAGAGTCTGACTGACCAGTCAATCTGTTTTTCTCGTCCGGGCGCGAGGCGCCCGGTCCGCAGGGCCTTGCCGCGCGGACGAGGCAGGGGGGAGGTTCCGTGCGATCGTCTCGGGCGGGCTATCTCGTGATTCGTCTCAGGAGGAAAAAGGCGAAGATCAAAAGCCCGACGACGATGACCAGGAAGGAGACGCCGTACTGGTACAGTTGCTCCAGGCCGTTGTACCAGTCCATGATCCGTTCCGCATACGTCTGAAAGAGTTCCTTGAGTTTTTCCATTGCTTGATCCTCCGGACAGAAGGGCCGCGCCGTCGGCGGGACCCTTCGCTTCCGTCCCGTGTATCATATTGTGTACAGGACGACAAGGCAGCGGGTCTCCACGCTGGAGAGGCTTTTGAGCTTGTGGGGGGTGTCGGAGTTGAAATGGATCGACTCCCCGGGATGGAGGTGATGGGCCTTGCTGCCCAGGGTGAGCTCCAGTTCGCCCGCCATCACAAAAATGAACTCCTCGCCCTCGTGCTTGTAGGCCACCGGCTTGTGCGCCTGCTTCGGATCGATGGTGATGAGAAAGGCCTTCAGATGGTCGTGCGCCGCCTCCGGGGTCAGATTCTGATACGAGTAGTTCTGGGTGCGTTTGATATAGGCCTGGGCCCGCTGGTCCCGGAGGTGCGTCTTTTCTTCCCGGCTGAGGAAGGTCGAGGGATCCACGCCCAGGGCCGCCGCCAGGCGCAGCAGGAAGGCGACCGGCGGCGCGACCTCTTCGCGCTCGACCTGGGCGACGAACTCCGGGGTCTGCCCGGTGGCCTCGGCAAGCGCGGCGGGTGTCCAGTCGCGGGCCTCGCGGATCTTCCGGATCCGGGCCCCGAAGGATTCCGCTCCGTCCTTCTCGTGCTCGTCCCAGATCAGATCGGCCAGGCCGCGCATGACGGTCTGCTTCACCTTCGCCGTGAGGAGGGGCAGGAAGGTTCGGGCATCGGCCACGACGCCGATATCGGCGAGGGCGAAAATCGGGGCCTCGGCGTCCCGGTTGACGGCGACGATCGTTTCGGATTCCGCGATGCCGGCCGTGTACTGGATTGCGCCCGATGTTCCGACCGACACGAGGAGCCGGGGGTGGACCGTCTTGCCCGTCTGGCCGATGAGGCGGTCTTCGTCCACCCAGTGCTGGGCCACAGGCGGCCGGGTTGCGCCGACCTCCGCGCCGAGGGCGACGGCGAGTTCCCTCAGCAGGTGAAATCCGTCCGCGCTGCCCAGGCCGCCCCCGCCGACGACGACGGTCTCCGCGTCCTCCAGGCGCCTCCGGCCTTCCGGTTCCGGTTCGCGGGAGAGCAGGGCGAGCCCCGTCGGCGGCGTCAGGTCGCCGATGGCGAGGCGCTCCTCGACGCCGGGCGTGCCAGCGGCGGCGACGGACGTGCGGATGTGGGGATGGACCGTCGCGAAGCCCGTCCGGTCCGGATCGGCATAGGTGATTTCGGCGGTGATTTCCCCTCCCCAGGACGGGCAGGAGGCGACGATGCCGCCGGCCTGCCAGCGGAGATCCGCGCAGTCGGCGATCAGGCCCGCATCGTGCAAACGGGCCGTGCGCGCGGCCAGTTCGCGTCCGAAGTCCGTCAGCGCGCACAGGACGAGGCGCGGGGCGCGGCGACGGACGGCGGACGCGAGGGCCAGGGCGAAACAATCCGCCCGCGGCGCGGCCAGGAGGGGGTCCGCGAGCCGGTAGACGAGATCCGCCCCGTGCGCCAGACTGCGCGCAACCGCCTCGTTCGGAGGCAGTCCCGCCGGCTCCGCGGGCGCCGGAGGCGGGGGCTCGAGAACGACGACCGCCGCCCGGCCCGAGACCGCTTGGGCGAGTTCCCGCGCCTTGGCCAGAAGGTTCAGGGTGTAGCCGAAGAGCCGCTCGCTCCTCAGATCGGCCACCACCCAGATTTCCGTGTGCGATTGCATGGGCATCGTTCTATCCGATCAATCCCCGGTCGGCGAGTGTCCGGACGAGGGCCTCCGCGACCTCCTCGCCAGCGCCGGTCAGGAGTTCGCATTTCCGGTCCCGGGTTTTCTTCGCGAGGGAGACGACCCGCGTGGGCGAGCCGGCTTCGCCGACCTCGGCGGGATCGCACCCGAGGGCTTCGAGTCCCCAGGTCTCGATGACGCCGTGCTCGTAGGCGGCATCGATGCCGCCCAGGGTTTCGTCCCGGGGCGTGACCGCGGCCGGATGGATGGTCATGGCGGCGGGCAGCGTCACCGCAAACCGTTCCCGAAAGCCGTCCGCCCGGCGCTCCGCGACGAATCCCGACGCCGTCCGCTCCAGGGCATGCACCCACGTCACGAGCGGCAGCCCGAGCCGGACGGCGGTCTGGGGCCCGACCTGGCCCGTGTCGCTGTCGGAGGTCCGGGTGCCGAAGAGGAGAAGGTCGTACGGCAGGAGGCGAGCGACGGCCGCGGCGAGCGCGGTCGAGGTGGCCAGGGTATCCGCGCCGGCCAAGGCCCGGTCGCAGAGCAGGACGGCCCGGTCCGCACCCAGGGCCAGGGCCTGGCGGAGGGCGTCGGCGGCGGCGGGCGGCCCCATGGACAGAGCCGTGATGCATCCGCCGGTCTCCTCCCGCAGGCGCAGGGCCGTCTCGAGGACGGGCCGGTCGAAGGGGTTCAGGTCCGAGAGGTCCGCCGTGCGCACGACCTGCCTTTCCGGCGCGGCGAGGAGGACCGATTTCAGGCAGCAGACGATGTTCATGGCTCAGTCTCCCAGCACGCCGCGGGCGATGACCATCCGGTGGATCTCCGAGGTCCCCTCGTAGATCCGGGTCACCCGGGCGTCCCGCCAGTAGCGTTCGACGGGGTAGGCCTTCGAATAGCCGTAGCCGCCGTGGATCTGGACCGCTTGATCCGTGATCCGCATGGCCGCTTCCGAGGCGTGGAGCTTCGCCATCGCCGAGGCCTGGGAAAACGGCTCTCCCCGGTCCCGGCGGACGGCGGCGCGAAGCACCATCAGGCGGGCCGCATCGAGATCGGTGGCCATGTCGGCGATCATCTGCTGGATGCTCTGGTGTCGGGCGATGGGCACGCCGAACTGCCGCCGCGCTTTGGCATAGCGGACGGATTCTTCGAGGGCGGCCTGGGCGATCCCCACCGCCTGGGCGGCGATGCCGATCCGGCCCGTGTCCAGGGCGGCGAGACCGATGGCGAGGCCCATGCCTTCGCGGCCGAGCCGATTCTCGACGGGTATCCGGCAGTCCGTCAGCCGGATGGAACTCACCGGGTTGGCGCGCATCCCGCAGAGGTCCTCGAGGTCGCCCACCGAGAACCCCGGGGTCCCCCGTTCGGCGACGATGACACTGATCCCTCGCCGGCCCGCCTTGGGATCCGTCCGGGCAAAGATGAGACAGAGGTCGGCGATGCCGCCGTTCGTGACCAGGACCTTCCCGGCATTGACGCAGTAATGGTCCCCGTCCTTCAGCGCCGTGGCCTCGATGCCGGAGGCGTCGGAGCCGGCGTTGGGCTCGGTGAGGCAGAAGGCCCCGATCTTTTCGCCGCGCGCCAGGGGCGGGATCCAGCGCTGTTTCTGCGCCTCCGTTCCGAAGGCGAGGAGCGGGGCGACGGCGACGCTGTTGTGGACGGTGACGCATAGACCCAGCCCCCCGGACGCGCGGGAGATTTCCTCGATAATGAGGACGTAGCTCACCGTATCCAGTTCGGCGCCGTCCAGGGCCTTCGGCGCCTGGATGCCGAAATAGCCCAGCCGTCCCATCTTGTCCGCCACCTCCCAGGGGAAGCTCGCTTCCTGGTCGATCTGCCTGGCGACGGGGGCGATTTCCCGCTCGCAGAAGGCCCGCACGGCGCGCCGGACGGCGCGGTTCTTGTCGGTCAGAAAGGTGTTCATCGGGTTTCGGGACGGCCTCTGTTCATATTTGCAAGCACGGTTCGTTCAAAGGGCGGCTCGATAGCACACATTCGGGAAAACGTCAACGGTACGACAGGGGGCCGTTCCCCGCCCCCTCAGCCGGCCGGGGACGTGCCGGCCGCCGTCAGGACCGCCAGCACCTCCGTTCCGTAGCGGTCGATCTTTCCCGGAGGAAGGAGCCCCTCCTTCCGGAAGAACGCCAGTGTCGGCGTCCGGCTCTGCGAAAGGCGCAGGAGTTCCTGATCGGAGAGCACCATGAATGCCGACCGGTCCACCTCCCGGGCCTTGGCGAAGCGCCACTCGACGAGCCGCCGGAGGCGGAGCCGCTCGTCGTCGGTCAGGACCTCATACCCGGGGATCCGCTCGTGGGCGTGGGGATGCGGGATCTTCTCCTGCCAGACGACGGCCGCCATCCCCGCAAAGACCGCCTCTGCCTGTTCGGTCAGCCCGCGCTCCGCGAGCAGTGCCGATAGGGTTTCATAGAGGGGGAAGAGGAAGAGCGTGTCCCGGATGGCATAGCGAATCTGGGCGTCCGAGAGCGGGCGCCGGTCCCACCGGGAACGCTGCATCTTCTTGGTCTTGTCCAGATCGATTTTGAGAAACGCGTCGATCACGGTGGACAGGGCGAGGTGCTGGCTTCCGAGCAGGCTCGCCGCCCGCTGCGTGTCGAAGAGGCGACAAAACTGGAAGCCGTAATCCCGCTTGAGCAGGCGGATGTCGTTGTCGCCGGCGTGGAAAATCTTGAGGACGGCCGGATCCGCGAAGGGATCGCCGAGAAACGAGAAATCCAGGGAATCGAGCGGATCGAACAGGTAGGTCGTCGCCCCGTCACGGATCTGGATCAGGCAAAGCCTCTCCCGGAAGTAGCGAAAGGAGTCGTACTCCGTGTCGATGCACAGGGCGCGGCTTTGAAGAATCTTTTGCCGGGCGTCCCGCAGCTTGTCGGGGCTGTCGATCCATATCCAGGGGCCGTTCATGGTTGCGCGTCTTTCCGGCCGCCGCGAACTTCCGCTCTCGGGAAGACGGGACGGTTTCACATCCCCGGCGTCGCGTGGGAGTGTAGGAGAAAAGGGCGGGGCTTGTCAACAAAAATGGCCGTCACGACCGCCGGGGCGGCCTCAAAAGAGCCGGAAGGCCAGGGGCAGCGCCATCAAGGCGACGATCAGTCCCAGCAGAACGCAGGCCGCGACGTCCGGCGGCGTGAAGCGCAGGGTTGTCAGGCCCGTCCGGGGGCCGGGGCGGTAGCCCCGCGCCTCCATGGCCTCGACCAGGGCGTCGGCCTGGCGTAAGGTCCCCAGGAGCAGGGGGAGAACGAGGGCGGAGACGGCCCGGAGGCGCCCGGGAAGCGGTCCGCTTTGGGTGTCGGAGCCCCGGGAGCGCTGGGCATCGCGGACCTGCAGGAACGTTTCGTGGAGCATGGGCAGGAAGCGCAGGGCGAGCGAAACCGTGAAGGCGAGCTCCGTGTAGGGCACGCCGAGGCGTCCCGTCGGTTTGAGCAGCCGTTCGAGGCCCAGGACCAGGAGCCCCGGCGGCGTGGTCAGGGTCAGGAAGAGGCCCGCGGAGACCAGGCAGAGGAACTGCCAGGCGACGGTGAATCCCCGCGCGAGGCCGGTGGAGGTGAGGGCGATCGGCAGGCCCGGCAGGGCGAACAGGACCGGCCCGTTCGAAAAAAAGGCATGCAGGAGAAACAGGAGGGCGACGAGGACCCACAGCGGGCCCAGGGCGGACAGAAAGCGGCGGAACGGGATGCCGGACATGGCGCCGACGGCCGCCAGGAGCGCCGTCAGGAGGACGCCGCCCGCGGGTCCCGCCTGAAACAGGAGGATGCTGAAGGCGACGGCCCAGAGGATCTTCACGCGCGGATCGAGCCGATGGATCGGCCCGTCTCCGGGGAGGTACTGGCCGGAGGGAATCATGGCGGCCCGCCCTCCGTTCTCCCGCCGGCGTCGCGCCCGGCCAGGAGGCCCTGCAGCGCCCGGGCGGCCTCCTCCACCGTCAGGACGTCCGCGGGGAGATCGACGCCGTCCTGCCGCAGGCGCTCCAGCAATCGGGCGACGGGGGGCGTTTCCAGGCCGAGCCCGGACCATGCCCCCGGTTCCTTCAGGATGGCGCGCGGCGGACCGTCGTGGCGGATGACGCCGCCGTCCAGGGAGAGCAGGCGGTCGGCGTTCAGGAGGGCGTCCAGATCGTGGGTGACGTGGACAATCGCGATCCCTTCGCGCTGCAGGCGGTCGAGGACGTCGAGGACGCGGCGGCGGCCGACGGGGTCCAGGTAGGCCGTCGGTTCATCCAGGGCCAGGTAGCGCGGCTCCATGGCCAGGACGCCGGCAATGGCGAGCAGGCGCTTCTCACCGCCCGAGAGCGCCTGGGGGGAACGCTGTCTCAGGGCGTCCAGGTCGACGGCCGCGAGGGCCGCATCCACCCGCCGCCGGATGTCTGCCGCCGGCAGACCGAGGTTGCCGGGGCCGAAGGCCACGTCCTCCTCCACCGTCATCCCCACGATCTGGCGGTCGGGGTTCTGGAAGACCATCCCCACGCGCCGACGGATCTCCGGGGCGTGGCGGCGGTCCCGCGTGTTCAGGCCGTCGATCGAAATCTCGCCGGTCGTGGGGATGAGAAGGGCGTTCAGGTGCTTCAGAAGCGTCGTCTTGCCGCAGCCGTTCGGACCGGACAGGACGACGTGCTCTCCCGGGGCGACGGCGAACGTCGCCCCCTTGAGGACGGAGCGGGGCTCGCCCTCGTAAGCAAAGGTTACGGACTGAAACTGGATCACGCCTCGCTCCTCATTGTTTCAGGCGGTCCCGGACCTTGAGGAAGATGCCCGTCGCCGCGGCGATCTTGAGAACATCCCCCGGCAGGAAGGGGAGGATGCCGACGGTCAGGGCCTTCGCCAGGCCCAGCTTTCCCACGACGGCCAGTTGGACGACGCCCGTCCCATAAAGGCAGGCCGTGCCGGCGGCCAGGGAAAAGGCCACCCAGGCGAAGCCGGGCCTTGCCTTCAGGGCGATCAGGCGGCCGGCGATCCAGGCCGCCGGGACGAATCCCAGCAGATACCCGCCCGTCGGCCCGATCAGGACACCGAGCCCCGCCTTGCCGCCGGCGAAGACGGGCAGGCCGATGATGCCGAGCAGGAGGTACACGGTCTGGCTCCAGGCCCCCAGGGCGCCGCCCAGCGTGGACGCGGCCAGGTACAGAAAGAGGGTCTGGAGGGTGACCGGCACGGGGGGGATCGGGAGGAAGATGAAGGCTCCCACGGCCGTCAGGGCGCCGAACAGGGCCGCACGGGTCATGCCCCGCAGGGTGATGGGGCCGGCCGCATCCTTCATGAAACCTCTCCTTCCCGGCGGGCCGATCCCGTTGAAGCCAAGCGGTGTCAAGGATTCTTCCGCGACCCGTTGGGCGGAAACGCTTCGGGGAAACGCCGTTGGTTGAGCCGGATCGGGCTCGATCCGCGTCACGGGGGGCGAGTATAGGGAAGAGCGGACGGCGAGTCAAGCGATTCCGGTTTTCAAAAAAATCTGGCTATTTCCCTCAAATTATACTATGAAACGTGGCCCTGAACCCGGTTCCGGGTCAAAAGATTCCGTTCCGTCGGCGGGCGCGTGCGGCGGGCGACAGCGTTGGAAGAGGCGTGTATGAGGTTCGATATTGCGAAGAGCGGCAGCGGCCTGACCTACGAGATCCGCAACATCGTGGCGGTTGCCAATAAACTGAAATCCTACGGTCGGGAGGTCGTCTGGGAGAACATCGGCGATCCGATCAGCAAGGGGGAGCAGATCCCGGCCTGGATGAAAGAGGTCCTGATCAAGATTCTCGAGGAAGACCTGTCGTACGGCTATTCGCCGACGAAGGGCATGAACGAAACCCGGGAATACCTGGCCGAAAAGGTCAACCGGCGGGGCAAGGTCCAGATCTCCCCGGAGGACATCATCTTCTTCAACGGCCTGGGCGACGCCATTGCCCGCGCCTACAGCTCTATCCGCCTCGATGCCCGGGTCATCCTGCCGGAGCCGACCTACTCCACGCACCTGCTCGCGGAGGTGCTCCACGCCTCCTTTCCGCCGAATACCTACCGGATGAATCCTTACAGCGGCTGGTGCCCGGACATCCGGGAGCTGGAGCTCAAGGTGAAGAGCCATCACGCCATCGTCGGCATCCTCGTCATCAACCCGGACAACCCGACCGGCTTCGTCTATCCGGAGGAGAACCTCCGGCAGATTGTCCGGATCGCCAGGGAGTACGATCTGTTCCTCATCTTCGACGAGACCTACCAGAACATCGTCTACAACGGCAAGCAGACGCTGCCGCTGTCCGACATCATCGAGGACGTGCCCGGATTCAGCATGAAGGGGATCTCGAAGGAATTCCCCTGGCCGGGCGCCCGCTGCGGCTGGATCGAGGTGTACAACGCCGACAAGGATGCGACGTTCTCCCGCTACATCGGCGCCATCTTGAGCCAGAAGATGTCCGAGGTCTGCTCGACGACGCTGCCGCAGATCGCCATTCCCCGGATCATGGAGCATGCGGAGTACGGCCATTACCTGAACGAGCGGGTCCGCCACTACGAAAAGCTCTCCAACATCGCCTACGACATCCTGCGCGACGTTCCGTGCCTGATCGTCAACCGCACGAACGGGGCCTTCTACATGACGGCGGTATTCAACGAGGCGGTCCTGAACAACCGCCAGACCCTGCCCATCGAACACGACGACATCCGCCAGTTCATCGAGAAGCTGGTGCACGACCGGATCGAGCCCGACAAGCGCTTCGTGTATTATCTCCTGGGGGCGACCGGGATCTGCGTCGTGCCGCTGACGTCGTTCTTCACCGCCCTGCCGGGATTCCGGATGACCCTGCTCGACAAGGACGAGAAGGAATTCGAGCGGGTCGTCCGCACCATCGCCGAGAGCGTGACGCGCTACATCAACTCCGCCACATAACGGGGAGGATGTTCTTTACCGCAGGTTCCATCCCGTGTCGCCGGTTCGCCGGCGACACGGGAATCGGAGTCCTGGCGCCAGGCCGTCTGTCCCCCGGACGCGCGTCGATCCACCCCGTCTATTCCTCGCTCATTTCCCGTTTTTCCTGGAAAATGCCTTCATGGCCGCAAGCGCCTCTTTGAGGTCCTTCACGACAAGCGCCATATAGAGGGTCATGAGCACCAGGAAGGGAAGGCCCACGATCACCCCATAGACGATGTTCTGCCCGGTGGTTTCGTGTCCCACGAACTGGAAGGTGATGCCGGCCCACCAGAGGAAGACCAGCCAGATCGCCAGCATGAACACCCCGATCCACAGACGCCCCTTCAGGGTGTCGGCGGTGACTTCCGGATTCAATTTACTTTTGAACATGGCTTGCACCTCCTGCAGGATGAACCGGAACGGCCGTTCCCTTGCCGATTTCACAACGCGGCCCCTTGACCTTTCTCGGGTCGCCATCGGGAATGACCGCCGGCGCAAGTCCGGCCGGCTTCGCCGATGCCGGGTGCTTTTGGTCGTATGTCGTTGGGAAAACGCTGTTGAACGGTGCGTAACGGTTGAATCCGATATGCTTGAGCGGCTGGGATGCCAGAATGGTGACAAACAGCATGACGGGAATGAAAACCACGGTGCGGAAATAGAAAATCTTCTTGAGGGTCTGGCTGTCGGCATCCGCCAGGTCTTTTGTGTCGCGCCGGAAGATGAGCCTTTCGATGGGGCGCAACCAGGCAAAGGAACCCTGCACCTCAATACCGGCCGGCCAGGGCGTATGACGGGCCGGCCGGGCGGGGCGGGGACATAGACGAAATCGTTTCCCGTGTCAAGAAAATCAGGAACGCTTCGTGGATGTCCTCCTCGTTCAGGTCAATGGGGCCGACGGCCCCAGCCGGGGGAAGGAAGCGAAGCGCATCAACGCCGAGTGCACTCCTTCCCGTTTCTTCGGGATGTCGCACACCTCCCACAATTGTATGAATGCAGATGATTTGGAAGGACGGCCCCGCGGGTCGCTCGGGGCCGTCCTTGGATGATCAGGGCGCCGGGCGGGTCCTTCGTCGTCAGACCCGGCGCGCCTTGCCTTCCCAGAAGGGCTCCCTCAGACCCTTCTTATCGATCTTGCCGATCAGGGTCTTCGGGAGCGCGTCCTGGAAGACGACGTTCTTGGGCTGGGCGTACTTGGCGAGCTTGCCCTTGCAGAACGCCTTGATTTCGTCCTCGGTCACCTCGCCGTCGGGCACGACGCAGGCCGTCACCGCCTCCCCCCAGTAGTCGTCCGGAATCCCGATCACGGAGACCTCCTTCACCCTGGGGTGCTTGCGGATCAGTTCCTCCACCTCCACCGGGAAGACGTTCATGCCGCCGCTGATGATCATGTCCTTCTTCCGGTCCAGGATGTAGACGTACCCCTCCTCGTCCACCCGGCCCATGTCGCCCGTGCAGAGCCACCCGTCCTTCAGGGTCTCGGCGGTGATGTCCGGCTGGTTCAGGTAGCGGTTCATCACGTAGGGCGCCTTCACGAGGATCTCGCCGACCTGCCCCGTCGGGACCTCCCGGCCCTCCTCGTCGACGATCTTGAGCGACACCATGACGTCCGGCCTTCCGCAGCTCTGCAGGATGGCCGGATTCTTCAGGGCCTTGATGTGATCGGCGACGGACAGGGTCGTGATCATGTTCGGGCATTCGACGAGGCCGTACTTCTGGTAGAAGATCGGGCCGAAAACCTCGAGCGCCTCGGCCAGGCGCTTCTCCGAGATCGGCGCCGCCCCGTAGCCGATGACGCGCAGGGAGCTGAGGTCGCAGGGTTTGGTCTTGATGATGTCGAGGAAGACATAGATGATCGTGGGGACCATCATCGTCATCGTGATCTTCTCCTTCTCGATGATATCGAGGATGCGCATCAAATCGAAGCTCGCCTCGATGAAGAAGCTCGTGCCCCGGACGCAGCCGGCGAAGAGGAGCCAGCCCGTCGCATGGGACATGGGCGTCACGATCAGGAGCTTGTCGTCGGGCACGAACGGCAGCTCGACGACGTGGGCCAGGATGTCGAAGAAGAGACTCTTCTGGCTGTGGACGACGCCCTTCGGCTTGCCCGTCGTGCCGCCAGTGTAGACGATCAGGCCGTCGTCGTCCTCCGCGGCGGTCGGGGCCACGACGCTGTCCGGGTATTTCGCCTTGAAGTCCTCCCAGCCGATCAGCTCGTCCCCGGTGGCGCCGCCGACCACGACGACCTCCTTCAACTGCGGCAGGTCGCACTGCATGGACTGGACCTTGGCCGCCAGCGAGACGTCGACGAAGGCCATTCTGGCCCCGGAGTCCTTGAGGATGAACGCGACGTCCGCCGGGCTCAGCATCATGTTCATCGGCACGAGCGCCGCCCCGGACTTGTAGATCCCGAAATCCGCGACGGCGTAATCGGCGCCGTTGGGCAGGACCACGGCGATGTGGTCGCCCGGCCCGTAGCCGCAGGCGAGGATGCCGTTGGCGACGCGGTTCGAGGCGACCTCGATGTCGCCGTAGCGCAGGGTTAGCCCCTCCCGATCGGTGAAGATCCGGTCCCGGTGTTTCTTCAAGGTGTTGATGGCGAGATTCTGAGACGTTTGAACGGCATCCCTCATGAGCTGTGTTCCCCCCTTTTTTGAATGTCTTCCAACAACGGCTTCGTCTGAAACCCGTGTTCAACATATTGAGGATGCCCCCGGGTCGCGCGGGGCGAACAGATCAAATGAGACGCCTTTTGCCTTAACCGGTCCCGGGGGGATTGTCAATGGCGATTGCAACGCCGGCCCCCGGAGACCCTCCGCCAGCTCATCGAGGCGTACCTTCGCCGTCTCGGCATGGTGCCGGCCCAACCCTTCCTTCCCCGGGCGTTTCCCATTCAGATCTTTTCGTGAACGATGCGCCGGATCTCGCGCTTCAAGATCTTCCCCAGCCCCGTCTTGGGCAGGGTGTCGAAGAAGAAGATCTTCTTCGGCGCCACGAAGTGGTGGAGGTGTTCGCCCAGGTAGGCCAGCAGCTCCTCCTCCGTGGCCTTCATCCCGGGCTTCAGGGTGACGGCGGCCGCCACCTCCTCGTGATATTTGGGATCGGGGATGGCGATGACGGCGCATTCCCAGATGGCGGGATGCTTGTAGAGCCAGCCTTCGGCCACGCCGGGATCGATGTTCTCGCCGCCCTTGATGATCAGGTCCTTCAGGCGTCCGGTGATGAACAGATCGCCGTCCTCGTTGAGATGGCCCAGGTCGCCCGTGTGCAGTCAGCCGTCAATGATGGCCGAGGCGGTCTCCTTGGGCTTGTTCAGATAGCCGTTCATGAGGCAGTCCCCCCGGCAGACGATCTCTCCCTCCTCGCCGGGCGGAAGTGCCTTGCCCTGAAAATCCACGATCTTCAGCGCGATCCCCGGCAGGGCCGCCCCGACGCTGCCGGGCTTGCGCGGCCGGTCCAGACGCTGGCGGGTGATGGACCCGCCCACCTCCGTGCAGCCGTAACCCTGGGTGATCTCCATCTTGAAGGCCTGCTGGGCCTGGTTCAGGGTTTCCATGGCCAGCGGACCGCCGGAGCAGATCAGCAGCACCAGGGACGACAGGTCGTCGATCTCCGGCTTGTGGACCATGAGGAGATAGATGAGCATCGTCGGGACGACGGAGACGTAATTCGCCTTGTAGTCGCGGATGACGTCGAGCACCCGGCGCGGGTCGAAGGGCTGCATCACGACGCACACCCCGCCTCCCTTGTTCCCCTCCGTGATGCTCAACACCCCGTAGATGTGGTTCATGGGAACGGTGGTCAGGACCCGGCCTCCGACCTTCCCGCCCCAGACGAGCTGGCCGCTCGTGAACTGGAACCTGAACGTCCGGTGACTGAGCAGGACGCCCTTCGGGAAGCCCGTGGTCCCGGAGGTGTACATCAGGACGGCGATTTCGCGATCGGGATCCACGTCGACGGCGTCGCCGCGGCCGTCGTCCTCCGTCAGGAGGCTTTCGTACGGGACGATGTTGTCGCCTTCGCCCTCCCCGATCAGGACGATCCGCTCGACGGACGGCAATCCCTTCGCCGCCTCCAGGACCTTCGGGAACAGGTTGGCCTCCGTGAGGATGACCTTACAGCCCGAGTCCTGCGGGATGTAGCGGATCTCCGCCGCCGTGAGCATGTAGATGATGGGCAGGTAGGTGGCGCCCATGCGGTTGATGCCGTTGATGATCTCGATGATCTCCAGGACGTTGCTCAGGACCGAGCTCACGATGTCCCCCCGCTGCACGCCGATCTTTTGCAGCCCCACGGAAAAGCGACGGGCGCGGGCGAGGATCTCCACGTTGGTCAGGATCTTCTCGCCCTCGTACCCCAAGGTAGATCAGGTAGTCGTATTCGCCATAGGTTTCGATGTTCAGGTCGAGAAAGGAACTGATGTTGTTGTTCTCCATGAAGCGCTTTCCCCCCTTGGGTTGTTTATGGCTCCGGCTTCCCGCCGGTGACTGCAAGAATTAAGGATGGCAATGCTCACGCCCCGGCGAGCCAGAACGGGTCGTCCCACGCGTAGGGAAGCGTGACGATGGCGCCGGGCGCGGCGATCCCGGCGGCGCCGCCCAGGGCGTCCTTCAGGATGGCCGTCTGGTTCGCACGGTCGAACGGCTTGCCCGAGGTATGGCCGAGCGGGTAGTTGACGAAGAAGGTCCGCGGCGGCTTAACGAGCGTCGTCAGGTCGTAAGCCGAGGACAGGGACACGGTCGGGATGCCTTTCTCTTCGAGGGCCCGGGCGATCAATCCCACGGATTGATGGCAGAGCGGTCAGGCGGGCACCAGCAGGACGAGATCGGCCTTCATCGCCTCGATGCGGGCGAGCATCGCCGGGATCATCTCGTCGAGGAACTGGGTCTTGCGGAAGACGCGGCCCATGAAGGTCAGGTGGAACGGCGTGAGCCCGCCGATGAACCCCTCGGCGGCGAGCTCCCGCAGCCGCTCGATGGGAAAGACGCAGTTGACGTCTTGCTCCGCGTCCCGGTGATCGTAGTAGTCGTGGCTGATCGCCAGGTCGCCCGTGGCCGTGTCCGCGGGGATCTCGCGGAAGGACAGGTCGTTCTTGTCGGGTTTGAACGGGACCTGATCCTTGCGGTACACGCCGCTCGAGCTGATCATCGCGACGGCGCTCTCCGCCAGGGGCTTGACGATGGGCGTCCAGGGGGCGGAGGCGTTGACCGTCCACTGGTAGGGGGGTTGATCCGGAAACATGGACTGCACGACATCGACGTACTTGAGGTACTTCATCGCTCCCTCCTTCCGGTCCGAATGTATGCAAAATCTACCCGATTTACTTGAAAGATGTCAACAAGAAGTCGGGCCGTGAAGGTCTTGCGGCGAATTTATCGAATGACCCTTGACGGTGCGGCTAAAATCGGCCAAAGAAGTACCGGGAGCATGAAAGCCGTTTGAGATGGGTGGCGACCGGCACCCCCGCGGCCTTTTGGGGCATCGCGTGCCAGTCCGGCATCAAACGCTGCCGGAGAGAGAACAGCCGATTGGAGGAGAAACCGATGATGACGAAGGAAGAAGCGCGGGCGTTTGCCTCCCGGTGGCTGCCGGCCTGGACGGGAAACGACCCGGAGACCCTGGCGGATTATTATTCTGATGACGCCTTTTATCTCGACCCGGTCATCCCGCAGGGGGTGCGGGGGAAGGCCGCCCTCATCGCGTATTTTCGAAAGCTTCTCGCGCAGAATCCGGACTGGGTGTGGACCCAGATCGAACCGATCCCGATGGAGGGCGGCTTCCTGAACAAGTGGCTGGCACGGATCCCCGTAGGGGATAAGGTCATAGACTGCGTCGGGGTGTGTTTCGTCCAGTTCGACGACCAGGGGAAAATCCGGCGCAACGAGGTCTATTTCGACCGCACCCCGCTGATCGCCGAAATCAGTAAACTCCGCCGGGAGAAATAGCAGGCGGGGGAGACTTTGTGAAGAATCTATTTTTCTCCTGATTTACCTTTGCACTTTCCTGTGGTTGGGTGTATGTATCACCCATCTCGGTTTTTTCATCTAGCGAAATTACGTATTTGAGCATTGATGTTGGAACATGTCATAAGTTGTGACGTGTTCTTCGACCATGCGAGATTCATCTATGACAGCCAAGAGTTTCTTCGATGAGCAGTCCGATCAATCTCTCGTGAAAGCGACAATTATCGCCAAATACTTCGATGCATGGACGAACGTCATCGTCAACATACAGAAAAGAAATCCCGGTCAGTCTCAGAAAATCGCCTACATTGATCTTTTTGCCGGACCGGGGCGCTATAAAGACGGTTCTCAGTCTACTCCACTGATGATACTACAGAAAGCCATCGAGAAGCCCGATATCCGGGATCGTCTCGTTACCCTTTTTAACGACAAGGATGAGGCCAAGGCGCGGACGTTGGAGGCGGCCATACCATATCATGAAAGAGATTATGGCAAAGGAGAGCTCGGGGGCCGAGCAGGGTGTTCCGTCATTCGAATATAGTTCTGCGGATTTTCTTCCGAAACAGAGCCTGTTATTTCAACTGTCAAGGCCACTCGAAGATCTGCAGGACAGCCTCTTGGAAGCTTACGCAGGGCGAACTCTTTCCAGAAGAGAAATATACGAAGAGCACAGCGTCGATACCCCATACATTGCTTCGAATTACCGAGAGGCGTTGATACATCTCGAGAATAATGAGAAGATCGCAGCGAGAAAATCTGATGGATCGAAACGAAGAAAGGGGACATTTGCCGAAGATGTACTTGCAAGCTTTCCCCGTAAGAAGGTTTGAAAATGGCTGCAAATTCAGCGATTGAATGGACGGAATCAACCTGGAACCCGGTCACCGGCTGCACCAAGATCAGTGAGGGATGCACCCATTGCTATGCCGAACGCATGGCCATTCGTCTCAAGGCGATGGGGCAGAGGAACTATGCCAACGGATTTCAGGTGACCCTTCATCCACATGCTTTGAACATTCCTCTGAAATGGAAGCGTCCTCACATGATCTTTGTCAATTCCATGGGGGATCTTTTCCACAACGACGTTTCCGTTCAATTCATTCAGCAGGTCTTTGAAGTCATGAAAAAGTCCTACTGGCACCGTTTCCAGGTCCTGACCAAGCGGGCAGAACGCCTTGCCGACCTTGCTCCATCACTGATTTGGGCAGAGAATATCTGGATGGGTGTGACAGTAGAAAGCGCCGCCTACCTTTACCGGCTTGAATATCTTCGCAATGTTCCGGCGTCTGTCCGGTTTCTTTCGCTTGAACCACTCTTAGATCCGATACCCGATATGGATCTTGCGAAGATCAATTGGGTGATCGTCGGTGGGGAAAGCGGCCCCGGCGCCCGGCCCATGAGTAAAAGCTGGGTGATCGACATCCAACAGCAATGTCGTGACGCGAAGGTTCCCTTCTTTTTTAAGCAGTGGGGGGGTGTCAATAAGAAGAAATCAGGCAGACTCTTGGACGGAGCGACGTATGGCGAAATGCCGGAGCACGACAGCGGCATTTACCAGCCAAATTATGCGCTGAATCTGCAATAGGCGGCACGGGTGATTTCCAAGCTATATGAAATCTGTAAGGTGTCCGTACCCAGAAGTCATGAGAAGCAATGAAAACACAATCCGAGAAATGGTTTGAAGACTACTGTGCGAACTCAGGGATCACGTGCCAACGTATTCCAGCGGAGAACAATAAGACCCCAGATTACGAGATCACGATTGATGGCCAATGGATCATCGTAGAAGTAAAAGAGATCTCCCGGAATAAGGACGAGCAAGAATCAGATCTGCTTCTGTCGGAGCGTGGTTACGGAAGCGTCCTGTCACATATTCCTGGGAATCGCGCGCGAAAGAAGATCACGGGTTCCTCTGCTCAGATCAAGGCGCCGACGTGCGGCATCTACCCGAGCATCTTAGGCATTGTCACAAAATAACTCTT
>DDXV01000051.1 GCA_002347815.1 Syntrophaceae bacterium UBA2251 | reverse complement strand
GGTTATTTTTCATTTTCATATAAACGCCATCGGGCGGTCCGTCTCACCCTTTCCCGGGGGCGATGCCGGTTCACTTCCTGATCGCCAGATTGTCCCGGTGGATGATCTCGTCGTAGTCCTTGTGGCCCAGCACCTGCGCGATCCGGGCCGTCTTGAGCCCCATGATCTTCCGGATCTCGTCCGCGGCGTAGTTCACGAGGCCCTTGGCGACCGGCGCCCCGCACGCATCCACGCAGACCACCGGGTCGCCGATCCCGAAATCCCCCTCCACGTCCACGACCCCGGAGGGCAGGAGGCTTTTCCCCTGCTCCAGCAGGGCCCGCTTCGCCCCGTCGTCGATGACGAGCTTCCCCTTGCCCCGCAGGGTGAAGGCGATCCAGTGCTTGCGGCTCGTCAGGTGTTTCTGCATGGGCAGGAAGAGGGTCCCCACCGCCTCGCCGGCGAAGAGGGCGCCGAGGACGCCGGGGCGCTTGCCCGGGGCGATGATGTAGGGGATCCCGAAGGCCGTGACCTTCTGCGCGGCCAGGATCTTGCTGCGCATTCCCCCCGTGCCGATGTCGGAGGTCTCCGCCGTGGCGGCCTCCAGGATGTCCTCCGTAAACTCCCGGACCAGGGGGATCAGCCTGGCCTCGCGCGAGGCCCCGGGGTTGCAGTCGTAGAGCCCCTCCGTGCTCGTCAGGTTGACGAGCAGGTGGGCCTCGACGATGTTGGCGATCATCGCGGCCAGGTGGTCGTTGTCGCCGAACTTGATCTCGTCCACCGCGACCGAGTCGTTCTCGTTGATGACGGCGATGACGCCCCACTCCATCAGCGTGGAGAGGGTGTTGCGGATGTTGAGGAAGCGCTTGCGGTCCGTCAGGTCGCTCAGGGTGAGCAGGAGCTGGGCCACGTAGAGCCCGTGGCGCCCGAAGGCGTTGGAGTAGACCCGCATGAGCCGCCCCTGGCCGATGGCGGCGGCGGCCTGCTTCTGGGGCATGCTCTTGAGTTCGCCCGTGATGCCCATCCGGTGTTTCCCGGAGGCGATGGCCCCGGAGGTGACGAGAACGACCTGGTGGCCGGACTGCGTCAGGAGGGCGATGTCGTCGACGAGCTGCTGGACGATGGTCAGGTCGAGGCCGTCCGCCCCCGTCAGGACGGCGCTGCCGACCTTGATGAGGACCTTCCGGACCGGTGCCAGGACGGTTTGGCGAATGGGATTCATGGGGTTTCCTCCTCGTTTTTCTCCCGCGCGGCATCGAGGGCGTCGGCCAGGGCGTGGAGCAGCGCGGGGAGCCCCTCGCCGGTCACGGCGGAGAAGGGGAACGCCCGGATGCCCTGCCGCAGGAGGGCATCCACCGCCGCTGCCAGGCGCTCCCGGGTGTCGGTCAGGTCGATCTTGCTGATGGCCACCACCTGGGGCCTGGCCCCGAGGGCCGGGCTGAAGTGATGGAGCTCCGCGTTGATCAGCGTCATCGTCTCGCCGGCCGTGGCCGCATCCCCGGAGAGGTCGAGCAGGTGGAGCAGGACGGAGGTCCGCTCCACGTGGCGGAGAAACTTGATGCCCATCCCGAGCCCCCGGTGCGCCCCGGGGATCAGGCCGGGGATGTCGGCCACGACGAACGGGGCGCGGTCGCCGACCTTGACGACGCCGAGATTGGGCGTCAGGGTGGTGAAGGGGTAGTCGGCGATCTTGGGCCGGGCGGCCGAGACGCGGGAGATGAACGTCGATTTTCCCGCGTTGGGGAGGCCGATGATTCCGACGTCCGCCAGGAGCTTCAGCTCCAGGAGGATCCAGCGCTCCTCCCCCGGCATCCCGGGCTGCGCGTAGCGGGGCGCCTGGTTCGTCGGAGTCGCGAAGCGGGCGTTGCCCCGCCCGCCGATGCCGCCCCGGGCGACGATGAACGTCTCGCCGTCGTGGACCATGTCGGCCAGGACCTCCCCGGTCTCCGCGTCCTTCACGACGGTGCCGGCGGGAACGGGGATGCGGATGTCCTCGGAGTTCCGCCCCGTCCGGTCGCTCCCCTCGCCGTGGCCGCCGTGCTTCGCGATGTGGTGCTGCCGGTACTTCAGGTCGAGGAGGGTCTGATGGCTCCTGGAGGCGACGAGGACGATGTCTCCGCCCTTGCCGCCGTCGCCCCCGTTGGGTCCGCCCCGGGGGACGTATTTTTCCCGACGGAAGCTGACGCAACCGCGCCCCCCGTCTCCCCCCTTGACGTAGATCTTGGCTTCGTCGATGAATTTCATGGGCTACTTTCTGACACCCAGCAGGCGGTAGATCTTCTGGGCCGCGACGGTCGGTTCGATCTCGAAGACGCCGATCTCCTCGGCATTCAGGGGGGACTGCGCGGAGGAACAGGCCTTCTCGCTGATGAGGATGTTGTCCGGCCAGGACTTGCAGAGGGACTGCAGTTTGAAGACAAAATTCACGGCGTCGCCGATGACCGTATAGTCCATCTTCTTCTCGAAGCCGATGTTCCCGACGACCACCTCGCCCGTGTGGATGCTGATCCCCATGGTCAGGGTCGTCCCGAACCGCTCCTTGAAATGCGCGTTCAAGAGCGGCAGGGTCTCCTGCATCTCCAGGGCCGCGGCCACGGCGTTGTCCGCGTCCCGGGCGCTCGATACGGGGGCCCCGAACAGGGCGAGGAATCCGTCTCCCAGGTACTTGTCCACGATGCCGTGGTTTCTGAAGACGATCTCCCCCATCTGGGCGAAGAAGTGGTTCAGCATGGCCACCGTTTTCTGCGGGCCGAGCTTCTTGGCCAGGGGGGAGAAGGAGCGGATGTCGATGTTCAGGAGCGTCAGGCTCCGGAACTCCTCGACCAGCGGCTGTTCCGCGTCGCTGCGCAGGAGGATTTTGTCCACCACCTCCCGGGGGACGAACTTCTGGAACAGGCTGCGGATGCCGCGCTCCGCCTCGGCCATGCTCAGGGTCTCCCGGTACAGGCGCGCGTTCTCCATGGCGATGCTGACGGAGGTGGCGATCGATTGCAGGAGGTGGATGTCGCTGTTGTCGAAGACGCCGTCGATCTTGTTCAGGACCTCGATGACGCCGATCACCTTCCCCTGGGAGATCATGGGGACGCACAGGACGGAGCGGGTCCGGAAGCCGGTCCGGGCGTCCATCTCCGGCGAATAGTGGGGGGAGCTGCGGACGTCCGGCGCCGCGATCGTCTCTCCCCGGGCGGCGACGTAGCCGGCGATGCCCTGTCCGAGCCTGATGCGGAACTGCTTCAGGGGCGCGTCGTCGAGATTGAACGCCACCTTGAACTTGAGTTCGTCGCCGTCGAGCAGGAGCAGGGACCCCGCCTCGACGTTCATGGTGACGCGGATCATGTCCATCGTGTAGTTGAGGACCTTGTCCATCTCGAAGGTCGAGGAGGACAGGGCGCTGCCGATCTGCCGGAGGGTGGCGAGCTCCTGGTTGCGCCGCACGATGGAGGCGAGCACGTTTTCCTTTTCGACGGCGAGCGAGAGCCCCTCCGTCATCATCGACAGGAGGCGCCCGCGCTTGTCGACCGTGTCGCGCGTCACGTTGTACAGCAAAAGAACGCCCGTGATCCGGCCCTCCACCTTCAGGGGGGCCAGCAGGCACGTCCCGCTTGCCCCCTGTGGGCACAGCGCCTTCTCCAGGGTGAGATCCAGGGCGCTCAGGTCGTCCAGGAAGAGGGCGCTCTGCTGCCGGATGACGCGGTCGATGATCGACCCCTTGCCGTCAAAGGCCGCCCCCTGGGTCAGGGCGGTCGGGATGAAGGCGAGGAAGTTCAGGACGGAGACCTTTCCCGGCGCGCTTCGGTCCCAGTCGAGGAGGACGGCGATGTCGTAGGGGATATGCCGGCGGAGCTCCTGAAGGAGGGTGTGGAACAGCTCCGTGCCCCGGAGGGTGGAGTTGACGGTCCGGGCGAAGAGTTCCGTGGATTCCATGGCCCGGTCCCGTTCCTGGCCGGCCGCGATCAGGCGGAGGTTGTCGAACGTGAAGGAGGCGCTGCTGACGAGCAGGGTGAGGATGTCGACGTCGGCCTGCGTGAAGGGGATGTCCTCCCGTTTGCGGGAGAGGCTCAGGACGCCGATGACGTCCTGGAGGCTCTTGAGCGGCATGCAGATGAAGGACCGGGTGGCGTACTGGGAGCGCGAGGAGCGGCCGAAGCGGGTGTCCGTTTCGATGTCCTCGACCAGGAGCGGGGATTTGTTGATGACGGCGTACTTGGCGATGCTCGTTTCGAAGGGGATCCGGTCGTCCTTCTTGATGTGCTCCCCCAGGCCGATGGAGGCCTGGACGTGGAAGGCGTCCCGCTGGGGCGAAAGGATCAGGATCGAACCGATGTCCGCCCGCGCCAGCTTCAGGGCCCGCTCGAGGGTGATGTACAGGAGGTCGTCGGGATTGAAGGTGATGTAGCACAGCTCCGAGAGCTCCTTCAGGGTGGAGATCTCCGCCGCCTTCTTTTCGAGATGGCCCAGGCTTTTGCGCAGCTCCCCCTCCAGCGTCCGGAAGTTGTGGAAGATGCCGTTGAGCTCGTCGGCCGGCGCCGTCGCCCGGTTGCCGGCCAGCTCGGGGGCGAGGGACCGGGAGAGGTCCCGGGAGAGGTCCCGGATCTGGTCGAAGATCCGGCGCAGGATCACGAAGCCGAGAAAAAAAACGACGAGCAGGACGACGAAGAACAGGGGGAGATAGCGGTCATTGAGGATGTCGTATTTGACGGCGAAGTAGAGGAAACCCAGAACCGGCGCCACGAAGAAAAGAGCGAAAATCAGGGAGAGTTTATAATAGAGGCCCTTGTTCTCGATGGAGAAGCGGTCCAGCCGGATCCTGAATCCCATGAAACGATTTTCCTCCCGTCAGGGGTGCGCAGCGAAACGCATTGTAATGACCGGCGCGGGCGATTGCAACCCTATTCTTTCAGCGTTTCTTCCGTGCGTGCAAAAAAAAAGGCACTGAAGACAGTGCCTTGGGGTCTTTGATCCGCGGGGAAAGGCCGCATCATGCCGTGGCGGCGGCGTACACGCTGACCTTCTTGCGCCGCTTGTCCAGGCGTTCGAACTTCACGACGCCGTCGATCTTGGCGAAGATCGTGTAGTCCCTGCCGAGGCCCACGTTGATGCCCGGGTGGATCCGCGTGCCCAATTGGCGGATGATGATCCCGCCCGCCCGGATGGACTGCCCCCCGAACACCTTCACGCCGCGTCGCTGGGCGTTGCTGTCCCGGCCGTTGCGGGAGCTGCCCTGTCCTTTTTTGTGTGCCATAACGACCTCCGCTTAGAACGCGATTTCCTTGATCTTCATTTCGGTGAGCAGTTGGCGGTGTCCCGTCTTCTTGTGGAACCCCTTGCGGCGCTTCTTCTTGAAGACGGCGATCTTGGGGCCTTTCATCTGCGACACGATCTCCCCGGTCACCCGGGCGCCGGCCACGCGGGGGGCGCCCACGCGGATGTCCTCGTCGCGGGCGACCAGGAGGACGTCCTCGAAGACGACCGTATCTCCCTGGGTTCCCTCGATCTTCTCGACCCTCAGCACCTCGCCTTCGACGACCCGGTGCTGCTTTCCGCCTGTCTTGATCACCGCATACATGGTTGTCATCCTTGCCGAAAATTTGGAACGGCATTCTTACAAAAAAACGGGGCCGTTTGTCAACATAAATCTTGAGCCGGGCGCGCGGGCGCCCCTAACCTTCTTTCCCGAGGACGGCGGTCTTGACGATGCGCGCCTCCCGGGCGGTTGCCTCCGGCAGCTTGAGGACGTGGATGAGGAGTTCGGACGGCCGGACGGCGCCCCGCGCGTCGAACCGGACCGCGGCCGTCAGTCGCCGCGCCTCCGGCGCCCACTGCAGGTCGGCGACATAGGGGCGGATGTCCCGGGTCTGCGTTTTCCCCTTGCCTTCGCGGACGACGGGACAGGCGTCCGCCGCGAGAAAGGCGGCGACGCGCTCCGGGATCGCGCGCCCGTCCGTTTCGTCCAGGTCGTCGGGCAGGGTGATCTCGTAGCGGAAGCCGCGGATCGCGTCGGCCAGCGACGGGGTGGCGGGGTCGATCGGCGCCGCGTCCGTCACGGCGACGCCCGCCGGCAGGCGGCGGTTGACGGCGTCGCGCAGGCGCTCCGGGTCGAGCCCCGGATCGATCAGCTCGATGTCGGCGTATTCCTCGCGGCTCTCCATCCCCACCGACGTGGCCACGGCGAAGGACATGCGCGGGTGGGGGTGGAAGCCCTCGCTGTAGCGGAAGTCGAGCCCCGCCAAGCGGACGGCCCGGATCAGGCTGGCGGCCAGCTCGAGGTGGGAGAGGAAGCGCGCCCGGCCTTCCTTGACGAATCGGAGGCGGTAGCGGCGATAGACGGGCGGACGGGCCGGCGCGGGCGTCCCGGGCCGGGGCGGGGCGGCGGCCTCGGGCGGAGGCCCCGCGGGGACGATCCGGATCGTTTCGTGGTCGCAGACGCCGCAATTCCGGCAGGGGCCCGTCCGGCAGTCCTCGGTGAGCCGTCCGTCGAGCGCCCGCGCCGCCTCTTCGCGCAGGAAATCGGCGCTGACGCCGGTGGCGATGCGGTCCCAGGGAAGCGCGGCCGCGGGGGGGCGCGCCGCCAGGGCGGCCTCCCGGTCGATGCCGAGGCCGGCCATGGCCGCCTCCCAGAGGTCGAAACGGAGGCGGTCGCCCCAGCCGTCGAAGCGGCAGCCCAGCGCGTAGGCCCGCTCCACGAGGTCCCCCATCCGCTCGTCCCCCCGGGAAAGCAGCCCCTCGAGGAGGCTCATCCGCCCGTCGTGCCAGCGGACCGTCAGGCGGGGATGGCGGAGGCGCCTGCGGAAATACGCCTGACGCGCCTCCGTTTCCGCGAGGTTGATCTGGCGCTCCCACTGGAAGGGCGTATGGGGCTTGGGGACGAAGGTCGAGAGGCTCACGGCGACCTGTCCGGGCGCCTTGCCGCGCGGCAGGGTCTTGTGGGCGAGGTCGACGATGCCGTCGAGGTCCGCCTCGCCCTCGCCGGGCAGGCCGATCATGAAGTAGAGCTTGAGCGAGCGCCAGCCCGCGTCGAAGACGTTGCCGGCGGTCGCCATCAGGTCGGCCTCCGTGTTCCCCTTGTTGATCCGGTCCCGCAGGCGCTGGGTGCCCGCCTCCGGGGCGAGGGTGAAACTCGTCTTCCGGACGCGGCGGATGACCTCCATGAGCCGCGGCGTCAGGGTCTCCACGCGCAGGGAGGGGAGCGCCAGGGCGACGCGGCGGGCGTAGTGCCGGTCCATGAGCAGGCCGAGGAGGGCCTCGATGTGGGGATAGTCGCCGGCGCTCAGGGACAGGAGCGAGAGCTCCTCGTGCCCCGTGGCGGCGAGCATCCGGTCCGACATCTGCATGAGAATGTCCGGATCGCGCTCCCGGACGGGCCGCCAGACCATGCCGGCCTGGCAGAACCGGCATCCCCGGGTGCAGCCCCGGGCGATCTCCAGGATCAGCCGGTCGTGGATGGTCTTCACCAGGGGAACGACGGGGCAGGCGGGTCCGTGCCAGGCGTTCAGGTCCGGGACGGTCCGCTTGCGGATGATCTCCCCGTGCGTGTGGAGACCGGGGCAGAAGACTCCCTCGATCTCCGCCAGGCGCGCGAGACGCGCGGGCCGGCGCTCGCCCCACGACTTCGCGGCCATCAGGGCCCGGGCGATCTCGCCGATCACGTCCTCTCCCTCGCCGATCACGAAGGCGTCGATGAAGGGAGACATGGGCAGGGGGTTGAAGGCGCAGGGGCCGCCGGCGATGACGAGGGGATGGTCCTCCCCGCGCGCGGCGGCGCGGAGGGGGATGCCGCCCAGGTCCAGCATGGCGAGGACGTTCGTGTAGGACAGCTCGTACTGGAGGGAGAAGCCGACGAGGTCGAAGTCGCGGAGCGGCGTGCGCGACTCCAGCGTGGCGAGCGGCAGGCCGCGGCGGACGAGCTCGGCCTCGAGGTCCGGCCAGGGGGCGTAGCACCGCTCCGCGACGACGCCGGGCTCCGCGTTGAGGATGCCGTAGAGGATCTGAATGCCGAGGTGGGACATGCCGACCTCGTAGACGTCCGGAAAGGCCAGCGCGACGCTCAGGCGGCAGGCCGCGCGGTCCTTGACGACGGCGTTGACTTCGCCGCCCAGGTAGCGGCCGGGCTTTTCGACCCGGGTGAGGAAGGCCTCTTCTCTCATTGGAGCCGGTTCCGGTAGGCGCAGGGATTGCCGAGGTATTCGCGGTAGCGGGCCAGCGCGACGCCGCGGGCGAAACCCGGGCGGCCGAGATAGGGCAGGGTGTGGGTCCGGAAGGCCGCGAGCAGCTCGGCGAAGACCGCCTCCCGCGCGTCGTTGCCGACGAAGGTGCGCTCGCGGACGTACTCGAAGACGATCTGATCGCCCCAGATCCGGCGGACGACGTCGAAGGCCTCGTCGCCCGGGAAGAAGCCCCGTTCGAGGCGGACCGGAACGCGCACGTAGAGCTCGACCTTCGTCGTGTCCGCCGCGATCGGCCGCGAGCGGTCACAGATCTCCATCGTCAGGCCGTTGTCCAGAACGGTTGTTTCCACCAACGTTTTCATGATGCCCCCATCGGGAACGGCGACCCCTCCGCCGGCGGGTTTTTTCGCCCCGGCGCCCCCGTTCCCCTTCGCGTGGCGTTGTCTTTACCATCTTTGTCCTTGACCTGCAACGGGAGACATTTTATAGGCGGTGGGGAAAAATAGGGACAGCGCCCTATTTTCCCCTATTTCCCCATTCTAGAAAATAGGGCGCTGTCCCTATTTTCCGCAAGGGGAATCCGTTGAAGACCGGAACAAGCGATTTCATCCATCTGTGCCAGCCGGACGGCGGCAAGTCCTGCGGGGCGTGCTGCGGCCTGTACAACTACGCCGACAGCTCCCGCGCGTCGCTCACGGCGCGCCTCGCCCGGCGGACGGCCCGCTATCGCGCCACCGTGCTGCGGCCCGAGGATCTCGCCGCTTTTGCGGCGTGGGTGCGGGAAACGGAGGACATGACGAAGCGCTACGAGGTGATCCACTGCTGCGAATACCTGGGGTTCCTCGACGACGACCGGCGCCGCGTCGGCTGTCTCCTCCACCCGATGCAGAACGCGGGGGAAGACCGGCGGGACGTCTCCTTCTACGGCCGGGAGCTCTGCGACGGCCACTTCTGCCCGAGCTATCATTTCCTCAGCCGCCCGGAGAAGCTCGCCCTGCTCTACGCGCTCGACGACTGGTACCTCTACGGCCTGTGCCTGACGGACATCGATCTCGTCAAGGAGTGGTTCCGCTTCGTGAGCGACGCCGTCTGCGAAACGCCCGACCCGGAGCGGTTCCGGAGCGGCCCCCTCCGGGACATCGCCCGCGCGTATTTTGCATTCAAGCTCGACTGGCCCTTCCGGGACGACGCGGTGAACCGCTTGGGCAAGTACTATTTCGACGGCTCCCAGTACATGATCCGCCACATCGACTACGACGCCCTGGGGATGGCGCGCTCCCGCTTCGACAAGATCTTCTTGAGCCTCACCTCGACCTTCCGGGACGCGGGGGAGGTCCGCCGGGCGGAGACCCTGATCCAGGGCACGATCGACGCCTTCGTCCGGGCCTACGCCGGGGCCTGAATTTCCTTGACTTGGGAACCGCGCTTCAGTACGGTACGCCTATTCCAACCGGATGATGTTTAAGAAGTCAACGACGGCCCGCAGATCGTCTCCGCGCGGACGGGAATCCGGCCTTTCGGTCCTGTCGCGGCGTTGCAACGGCGTGGAGGCAGCGGACCGATGGACAGCGCACCGGTTGCCGCATGGAACGGAGTAGAGGGATGCGACGGCGCGGAAGCCCCGGGCCGACGGATCGCTTGCAGGTTATCGAATGGAACGGGATAGAGGGATGATGGAGTTTACGCGCCAGGAGGTGCTCTTCACCAAGGAGCAGATCGGCCGCCGCGTCGCCGAGCTGGCCGCGCGGATCTCCGCCGACTACGCCGGGCGCGAGCTGATCGTGATCGGCGTCCTCAAGGGCGCCTTCATCTTCATGGCTGACCTGGTCCGGGCGCTCTCCATCCCCTGCCGCGTGGACTTCGCCCGCCTGGCAAGCTACGGCGCGGGCGCGGCGAGCAGCGGCAAGGTCGTGATGACGAAGGACATCGAGACCTCGATCCGGGGCCGCGACATTCTGATCGTCGAGGACATCGTCGACACGGGGCTGACGCTCGCCTTCCTGGTCGACTGGTTCCGCGAGCGCAACCCGGCCTCGCTCAAGGTGTGCGCCTTCCTCGACAAGCGCCGGCGCCGCCGGGTCGATTTCGAGGCCGACTACGTGGGCTTCACCATCGACGATGGGTTTGTCGTGGGCTACGGCCTCGACTTCGACGAAAAGGCCCGTTTCCTGCCGGACGTGTACGTCGTCGAGACGGGCGAGGGGTAGAGAGCGAAAAGAATGAAGAGCGAACCCACTGGGAAGCGAATGGAATAGGGAGGTCCCGATGATCATCCAGTGTCAGCGCTGCCTGACGAAGTTCCGGTTCGACGACGCCCTGATGTCGGGCGAAGGCGTCTGGGTCCGCTGCAGCCGCTGCCGACAGGTCTTCTTCGAGGAGAATCCGGAGGCGGCCGGAGCGGCCGGAACGGAGCCGGCGCGCTTCTACCCCCCGGAGCCGGAGGCGCCGGGATTCCCGCGGGACGGCGGTCCGGAGGACACGGATATCGGCATCGACGCCCGTCCGGACGATCTCGTCCCGATCGATGCGGAGAACGGGCCGCCGATCGAAAAGGACATCGACGCCCCGCACGCGTCCGCGCCGGAATACGGGGAGTCCCCGGACGAGCCGGACACGTCCGAAACGGACGGGGAACCCGGGGACGAGGACGCCCCGGCGGCGCCCCCGCGCCGGAAGAGAAGAGGCTGGATCTGGGCGCTCGTCTTCATCCTGATCCTGGCCCTCGGCGGCGGCGCATTCTGCTGGCTCTACCCGGAGGCGGGCCGGCAGGCCCGTGACGCGGCCCTCAAGGCCCTCCGCCCGGTGACCGGGCTTTTCCCCGGCGCGGCGACGAAGGACCAGAGCATGGACCTGAAGACGCTGGCGATCCAGGACGTCCGGCAGCGCATCGTGAACAACTGGCTGGTCGGGGATATCCGGATCGTGGAGGGAAGCGTCGTCAACCGCGCGCCGCACGCCGCGACGGAGATCCGGGTGCGGGCCCGCCACTACGACGCGGCCGGTGCGGTCCTGGCCGAGCAGACCGCCTTCTGCGGGAACTTCCTGACGGAGGAGGAGCTGGGGACCCTGCCGGAGGCCGAGATTCAACTGGAGCTGGCCCATCCCCGCGGGAGCGACGTGTCCAACGAGAAGATCGAGCCGGGGGGACAGATCCCCTTCATGGTTGTCTTCGTCCGCCCGCCGGCCCAGGTTGCCCGGACCACCGTCGCCATTGCCGGGGCGGATCGCCTGCTGCCGTGAAGTCAAAAAAAAGGCGGCGGCCTCCCGGCCGCCGCCTACCCGGTTCACATGATCCCACCCGTTATTTCCCCGCGTCGTAGAGCTTGATGACCGTATCCGTGATGTCCACGTCCTCGTCCACGGCCACGAGCATGGAGCGCTCGAAGATCAGGGTGTAGTTCTCCTTCTTGGCATGGGCGCCGACCAGCTTCATGACCTCGCCCACGATCTTCTGGGTCAGATCCCGGTCCTTGCGCTTGAGCTCCTCCTCCATGTCCCCGCTGGTGAGCTTGAACTCCCGGATCTCCTTGGCGAGCTTGTCGGCCTTCTGCCGCCGCTCCTCGGCGGGCATTTTGGCGCCGGCGTTCTTGAGCTCCTCCTCCATGGCGCGGATTTCCTTCTCCTGGGTCGCCAGGACCGCCCGCTTGGCGTCGAGGTCCTTCCGGAAGGCGCCGATGGCGGCCTTCGCGGCCTTCGATTCGCGCATGACCTTCTGCATATCGAAGACGCCGATCTTGATCTCGCCCTTGGCCTTCGGCGGCGCGGCCAGGGCCGGCGCGGCCAGAACCAGCGCGATGAGCATCGATGTCAGGATAACCAGTCCCTTCTTCATTTTTATTACCCTCCCGATCCGTTTTGATGAATTCAAAGGGGCGCCAGGCCCCATTGCCTGCTCCGTGACCTGTCCCGGGTGCCGAGGCGCCGTCCCCCGGGACGGGTGATTCTTAGCCCGTCTCCCCCGGGGTGTCAAGGGGATTGAGGCCGGATCGCGATGCGCGCCGAATGGTCCCGGTCTGCGGGCGGCGTCTTCCCGCTGCCCTCTCCCTTCCGAAAACAAGCGGGCGCAGGGGTTAAGACCTGCGCCCGCTCTTTAGGTATCGGCCGGAAAAATGCTCCGGCCTTTTCGTGAATTAGTGGACGATCCCGGCCGCCGTACCCGTAAACGTGCCGGGGGTCGCATCCGGCATCTTCGTAATGAGACCCGCGGCCCCGCCCTGGAAGGTCACGCCGTTGGTTTGGGTGAAGCCCTGCGCCCCCGACAGTGAACCGGCCGGCGCATTGCCCGTGATCGTGGCGCCCCAGTTCGTCGTTCCGAACGGCAGGACGTTGAAGGCAGCGGTAATGCCATTGGTCAACTGCCCTTGGCTTCCCTGCGCGTAACCGCTGAGACCGACGGTTCCACCCGTGGGACTGCCCGTATAGCTCCCGTTCACCAGGCCCGACGCCCAGACCTGGGGTTTTGCGTACGTCGACGGGGCGAAGAAGGTCGCATTGAGGATTCCCCGGGTGTGATCGGCCGCACTTCCCAGATTGATGGTGCTTCCGGGCATGCCTGACACGGTTACATCCCCGTTCCCGCGCAGGTCCGTGGCGCCCACCTGGAAGCACGGGATGCTGGTCGCCTTGTAGAAGGCGGTCCGCTGCGCTTCCGTCTCCAAAGCCGTCGCCTTGCTGATGAACGTGGCCGTATCCATGCCGGTTGCCGAGATCACGGCCTGCCAAGTCGCATTGGGATCGAAGATGCCCTTGATCTGTCCGCCGCTGAGGGTTGTCATGGCGTTTCCCCATTCGACGGAGGCGGTGACCATGCTCCCGGCGAAGGTGTTGTTCACCGTATCCGACGCGATGTTCACCCCGATAAAGTTCGTCCGGACCGGGTTGTACACATAGAAGGGGGCTCCTGCCTCCGGCTCAACATAATTAACGATGGGGCCCCCGGGAGGCACGGTCCAGGTCCAGTTTGACGGCGGCGCACTTCCGCTCAGTATCCCGCCCACGAGGGTGGAATTGAGGCTCACGAAGGCCGATGGCAATGACAAGAGGGGAAGGGAGATCCCAGTCTCGGCACTGGCGCTGAGGGCGACCCCCTCACCGCTGACATGGCCGTCTTCCCAGATAGGCACGGACAGGCTCATCCGGTCCTCCCATTGGTTCAACTGGCCCGCAAAGGTGGCCGGATCGAAATTCGGGCCGATGACCGCGGCCGTGAAGAGCGGGTAGGTGAAGACATCGCCCTCGGCCTTCCACATGCCCACGGTCGAATCGAACGATCCGGCAAGCGCGGCGTCGGTGAAGACGAGGCCGACGTTCCGGCCCTCATCCATGTACAGGGCGCGGAAGATACCCGACAGGGCCTTGGCGCCGTTTACGGTGCCGCCGAGGAAGCCGTAGTAGGCCCCGCCGATGGGGGATCGGCTGGAACCGTAAGGATTCAGATTAACCAGCGGATCGAAGCTCACGGCCGTGCCGCTGAAGAGTTTCAAGGCGTCGCCGTCGAACGTGTCGATGTCCCCCATCAGGTAGACGTGCGTGGGGGTGGCGGTTCCCAGATTGTTCCAGAGGTTGTCCACCCCCGCCAGGATGCCGTTGAAGTCCGAGTCCCAGAATCCCAGTTGAGTCGTCGGCCCGTAAACGGTGTCGCCTCCGCCGGGCGTGATCGGCGGATTGTCGCGGAGATCGGTCAGTGGGCCATACTCTGCCGTTGCATAGGTCCAGGTGTTGTTGTCCATGAGATTATGCACCCACACCTCTTTGTGGCCCGCTTCGGCGCCCGGAGGTCCCTCGGTGCCCATGCGGGTAATCGTCTCCGTTTTTTCGGTCTCGTTGTCGATGTAATAGATGCTGTTGCCGTACTCTTCCGAACTCGTGTACCAGTAGTTGTAGACGCTGCCGTCCGCATATCTCAGGGCGCCCGTGGTTTGCTGTACCAGATTGTAGCTGTTCCCCTCGATTTCGCTGCTGAAAAAGACGTCCTTCGTTTTGACGTAGGTGCCCGTGGCCGCGGCCTGCCATGCGCCGGAAGCGCTGCCGTCATAGGTGCCCAGGAGCGACCCTTCGATGGTGCCGACCTTCTTGTGCGTGACGAACGCGCTGTCCGAGAAGAAGGCGCCTCCGCCGAAGTTCCCGGACAGTTTCCCGTCTCCCCATGTGCCGGAGGGGAGCTTGGCGAACCAGTAGCCCAGATCGGCATAATACGGTAGCGTTGTGCCATATTGCCCGAACACGCCCGAGCCGAAGAGCGTCCCCGTCCAGGCGGTGGCGCCCGTATTCGTATACTTGTTGTCCATGCCGATCTGCAGGGTAAAGATGCCCCAATCCGGCTGGAGGGAGAACGTGAGCCCCAGGATGCCCATGGACGAAGCGATCGAGCCGCTGCCGCCGAACGTGCCGTGGATGCCCGAGTTGACCCCGGCGCCGAGATAACCTACGAAGAGGTTTTCGGCCAGGGCGGAGGCGCTCAGCCCGCTCGCGAGATTTGCGGTATGGCGGTAGAGCGTTGCCGAACCCTCGGGCGCCTCCCACATATTGATTCCCTGGTAGGAGGTCCCGGCGATGTCGCCCTTCAGGATCCCGGCATTTCCGGAAGGATCGACATAAATGCCGACGATCAGGCCTTCGAGCCGATTTTCCCCGGAGGCATCGACCGGATCGGCATCCTGAATGATCCCGGTGAGGGCGCCGATATAGGCGCCGTTTCCACCGGCGGACCCGTCGTAGGAGATCATGCTGCCGATGAGCTGCGAGCCGGCATAGGCGTCATGGCTTCCCATCAGGACGAGGCCGGTCCGGTGGCCGGAATCGGAACTCCAGAGCGACTGGCCGGGCAGCCCGCCCAGCAGGCCTGTGAACGCGCCGCCTCGAACGAGCGCGTTGGTATCCCAGTTCCAGTCGATGGCCTTGACGTAATGACCGCTGCCGGTGAACGGAACGGCGGGATTCGTCACAACCGTTCCGAGGAAATGGGGCCATGTCGAGGGAACGGACCAGTCCAGATCGGTCGGCGTGAGGCCGACCCCCGCCGGATGGGTTACGCCCATCCCCTCTCTCACCAGGATCCATTTGCCGATCGGGAGGTATTGATATTCATCGTCATAGCCATAACCTTCACCCGCCACCTCCACGTCCTCGTAGGCAATCATCCGGGCGGCGTCGTAGGTTTTCCCATCGGGCACAAAATAGTCGATTTCGTAAGACAGCGGCTCGAACCAGGGATTGGGCCCCCCGGAACTCTCGTAATTGGGTTGCAGGTACTCCGCACCGACCACCGTGCCGGGAACGACCTGATACAGGCTGCCGTCAATCAACTGGCTGCTGAAGGCGAGCGGCGTTCCCTCCCAAGTACCGACAGAGCCTGCCTGCCATGAGTTTCCTGCCGTCAGTTCAGTG
>DDXV01000006.1 GCA_002347815.1 Syntrophaceae bacterium UBA2251 | reverse complement strand
AAGAAGAGCCGGTCGGATGTATCGGCGTCGGTCGAGACCGTCTCGGGGTTGTTGTTGACGATATGGACCTCGATCCCCTCTTCCTCGCGGAGCGCCATCACCGCGTGGACTGTGCAGTAGTCGAACTCGATCCCCTGGCCGATCCGGTTCGGCCCTCCGCCCAGGATGGCGACCTTCGGCCGGTCGGAGGGGCGGGCCTCGTCCTCCGGCTCGTAGGTGGAGTAGTAGTAGGGGGTGTAGGCCTCGAACTCGGCGGCGCAGGTGTCGACGAGCTTGTAGACCGGGCCGACGCCCTCGGCGAAGCGCCACTCCCGGATCCCGGCTTCCTCGCGTCCCCAGAGTTCTCCCAGGCGGCGGTCGGAGAACCCCCAGGTCTTCGCCGCGCGCAGGAGCGCGACCGAGGGCGCGGCGGCCCTGAGTTCCGCTTCGGCTTCGACGATCGCCCCGATCTGCCGGAGGAACCAGGGGTCGATCCCCGTGAGGCGCCGGATCTCCTCCACGTCCATCCCGGCGCCCAGGGCGGCGGCGATCCAGAAGAGCCGCTGGGAGTTGGGCGTCACCAATTTGGGTGCAAAAAAATCCGCCGGGCGCGCCCCCGCCCCTTCCGGCAGGGGCGGCACGAGGCCGAAGCGCCCGATCTCCAGAGAACGGACCGCCTTCTGGAGGGCCTCCTTGAAGGTCCGGCCGATCGCCATCGTCTCGCCCACGGACTTCATGGAGGTCGTGAGGACATCCTCCGTCTCGGGGAACTTTTCGAAGGTCCAGCGGGGGATCTTGACGACGCAGTAGTCGATGGTCGGCTCGAAGGCGGCCATCGTCTCGCGGGTGATGTCGTTCGGAATCTCGTCCAGGGTGTAGCCCACGGCCAGCTTGGCCGCGATCTTGGCGATGGGGAAGCCCGTCGCCTTGGAGGCCAGGGCGGACGAGCGGGAGACCCGGGGGTTCATCTCGATGACGATCATATCGCCCGTCTCCGGATGCACGGCGAACTGGCAGTTCGAGCCGCCCGTCTCCACGCCGATCTCCCGCATGATGGCGAAGGCGGCGTCGCGCATCCGCTGGTACTCGACGTCGGTGAGTGTCTGGGCGGGGGCGACGGTGATCGACTCGCCCGTGTGGACACCCATCGCGTCCATGTTTTCGATGGCGCAGATGATGACGCAGTTGTCCGCCCGATCGCGCATCACCTCGAGCTCGTACTCCTTCCACCCCAGGGCGGACTCCTCCAGCATGATCTCGTGGATCATGCTCGCGTCGAGCCCCCCCCGGGCGATCTCGGCCAGTTCCTCACGGTTGTAGGCGATGCCGCTGCCGGTGCCGCCGAGCGTGAAGGACGGACGGACGATGATGGGGAAGCCGATCCGGGCCGCCACGGCCTGGGCCTCGTCCAGGGTGCGGGCGAAGTCGCTGCGGGGGACACGCAGACCGATGCGCCCCATGGCGTGCCGGAATTCCTCCCGGTCCTCCGCCTTGCGGATGACCGCCACCGTCGCCCCGATCATCTCGACCCCGTGGGCGGCGAGCACGCCGGACTCCGCCAGGGCGACGGCGGTGTTCAGGCCCGTCTGGCCGCCGAGCGTGGGCAGGAGCGCGTCCGGGCGCTCCCTGGCAATGATCTTCGCCACGGCCTCGGGGGTGATGGGCTCCACGTAGGTCCGGTCCGCCGTTTCCGGATCGGTCATGATCGTCGCCGGGTTGGAGTTGACGAGGACGACCTCGTACCCCTCCTCCTTCAGGGCCTTGCAGGCCTGGGTGCCCGAGTAGTCGAACTCGCACGCCTGGCTGATGATGATCGGCCCGGAGCCGATGATCAGGATCTTATGGATGTCCGTCCGCTTCGGCATCTTCCTTCCGCGTTCCTTTTCCCTTCAGCCCCAGCCTTGGAATCTGGGCAGTGTCTTCGGCAAGGGCGCAGTGCCCTTCCTTCCATCCTTGCCTTTTCACCGCGTCGGGTGGAATGCGGCGCAGTGAATAGGAAATTTTTCTTTTTCCCTATCCATCCTCATGGTATGCGGGCCGGACCTGTCCAAAGCGATTCGAAGATTTTTCCGGGGCACCCTGCCACCGCAGCGGAGCGCCCGCCGGAAAAACTGTCTGAGCGCGTGAGCGCGAGTTTTTTTCCGGCAGCGGAGCGAGGATGTGCAGGGTCGGAAAAAGATTCTGAGCTTATGACAGGTCCGACCCGCATGCCCCTCACTCCCACTCGATCGTGCTGGGCGGCTTGGAGCTGATGTCGTAGACGACCCGGTTCACCCCCCGCACCTCGTTGATGATCCGGTTGGACACGCGACTCAGCAGGTCGTGGGGCAGGCGCGCCCAGTCCGCCGTCATCGCGTCGTCGCTCGTCACGGCCCGGAGCGCGATGATGTGCTCGTAGGTCCGCTGGTCCCCCATGACCCCGACGCTCTTGATGGGCAGGAGCACCGCGAAGGACTGCCAGAGCCTGCGGTAGAGCCCCGCCGCCCGGACCTCTTCCTGGAGGAGGGCGTCGGCCTTCTTCAGGATCGTGAGCCGTCCCGACGTCACCTCGCCCACGATCCGGACGGCCAATCCCGGACCGGGAAAGGGCTGCCGCCAGATGAGGTCGTCCGGAAGCCCGAGCTCCTTGCCCAGGAGGCGGACCTCGTCCTTGAAGAGGTGCTTGAGCGGTTCGATGAGCCGGAAGCGCATCCGCTTCGGCAGGCCGCCCACGTTGTGATGCGACTTGATCACGGCGCTGGGGCCGCCGAAGGCCGACCGCGACTCGATGACGTCGGGATAGAGGGTCCCCTGGGCGAGAAAGGCGACGCCCCGGATCTTCTTCGCCTCCGCCTCGAAGACCTCGATGAAGATCCGGCCGATGATCTTGCGTTTCTTCTCCGGATCGACGACGCCCTTCAAGGCGGAAAGAAACAGCCGGCCCGCGCGGGCGAAGCGGACGTCCATCTCGAGATGTTTCGCAAAGAGCGCCCGGACCTTCTGCCCCTCGTCGAGGCGCAGGACGCCGTTGTCCACGAAGACGCAAGTGAGCTGCCGGCCGATGGCCCGCTGGAGGAGGACCGCGGCCACGGACGAATCGACGCCGCCGGAGAGCCCGAGGATGACCCGGCCGTCGCCGACCTCCGCGCGGATCTCCTCGACGGCGTCCCGGATAAAGGATTTCATCGTCCAGGTCTTCAGGCAGCCGCAGACGGGAAACAGGAAGTTCTCGATCATCCGCTTCCCTTCGGTCGTGTGGACGACCTCGGGGTGGAACTGGAGGCCGTAGAGGCGGCGCCGGGGGTCCTCCAGGGCCGCCACGGGCGTGTTCGCCGTCCGGGCCGTGACGCGGAAGCCCTTCGGCAGGCGGCCGATCGCGTCACCGTGGCTCATCCAGGAGCGCGTCGTCCCCGCGATCCCGGCGAAGATCCCTTCGGCGCGCTCGACCCGAAGTTCCGCGAACCCGTATTCCCGCTTCCGGGCGCCGACGACCTCGCCGCCCAGGGCGTGAACCATGGACTGCATGCCGTAGCAGATCCCGAGGACGGGGATGCCGAGGGCGAAGAGCCCCGGGTCCGCCTGGGGCGCGTTCGGCTCGTAGATGGAGGACGGCCCGCCGGAGAGGATGATCCCCTCGGGCTTCAGGTCCCGGATCGCGGCGAGCGGGATCGTCGGGGGTTCGATCTGGCAGTAGACGTGGTGTTCCCGGACCCGCCGGGCGATGAGCTGGTTGTACTGGGACCCGAAATCGATGATCAGAATCAAGCGCCTATCCTCCCTCCATCACCCGGACGAACGCCTCGAACAGCTCCGTCGCGTCGTGGGGTCCCGGGGCGGCCTCCGGGTGGTACTGGACGCTGAAGGCGCGCCTGGCCGTCAGGGCGATGCCCTCCGAGGTCCGGTCGTTCAGATTGTCCTGCACCCGCTCGACCCCGGCCGGCAGGGATTCCGGGATGACCATGAAGCCGTGATTCTGGGAGGTGATCTCGATCCGCCCCGTCCGGCGGTTCAGGACCGGCTGGTTGATCCCGTGGTGGCCGAACTTGAGCTTGCCGGTCCGGCCGCCCAGGGCCTGGCCCAGGATCTGGTGGCCCAGGCAGATGCCGAACAGGGGGACGTTGCCGACGAGCTGCCGGACCGTCTCGACGATGTCGGGCAGGGCCGCGGGGTCCCCCGGTCCGTTGGAGAGCAGGACGCCGTCGGGGCGGCAGGCCAGGATGTCGCGGGCGGCGGTCCGGGCGGGCACGACGAGGACCTCGCACCCCAGGCGCTCCAGGTGGCGCAGGATGTTGTACTTCACCCCGCAGTCGAGGACAACGACCCGGCGCCGCGCCGCCTCCGCGGGGGCGGCGGCCGTCAGCGGGCCGTCCAGGGGAACGGCCCGGCCGTCCTGCCAGCGGTACGGCCGGTTGCAGGTCACCGCCTTGACGAGATCCCGGCCGACGAGGCCCGGGTAGGACCGGACGCGCTGGAGCAGGCCGTCCAGGTCCTCCGTTTCCGTCGTGAGGATCCCCCGCATGGCCCCCGCCAGGCGCAGGCGCCGGGTGAGCGCCCGCGTGTCGATCCCCTCCACGCCGAGCTTGTCGTGCGTCTCGAGAAACGCCTTGAGGGTCTCGCGGCTGCGCCAGTTGCTCGGCACGGCCTGATACTCCCGGCAGATGAACCCCTCCAGGTGGACGCCGGACGACTCCATGTCCTCCGGGTTGATCCCCGTGTTGCCGATCAGCGGGTACGTCATCGCGACGATCTGGCCGGTGTAGGAGGGGTCGGTGAGGATCTCCTGATAGCCCGTCATCCCCGTGTTGAAGACGACCTCCCCCAGGACCTCGCCCCGGCCGGCAAAGGCCGAGCCCGCAAAGAGGCCTCCGTCTTCGAGGACCAGGAGGGCCGGTCGGTTTCTCGTCAATAGCGACATGGCGTCCCGCAGGGTGCGTGCATTTTTCCGGCCCCTCTTTACAGGATCGGGAGGTATCTTTCCAGCTCGAACTGACTGACGTGGATCCGGAAACGGTCCCACTCCACCCTCTTGTTCTCCACGAACTTGTTGAAGATGTGGTCGCCCAGGGTCTCCCGGACGAGTTCGCTCTTCTCCACCAGGCTGATCGCCTGGTGCAGGCTGCCCGGCAGGGAGGTGATCCCCGCGGCCGCGCGGGCCTTCTCGTCCATTTCGTAGATGTCCTCCTCCACCGGTTCGGGCAGGGGGTACTTCTTCTCCACGCCCTTGAGGCCCGCCGCCAGCATGACGGCGAAGGCCAGGTAGGGATTGCAGGCCGGGTCGGGCGAGCGGAACTCCATGCGGGTCGCGTTCTCCTTGCCCGGTTTGTACATGGGGACGCGGATCATGGCGGAGCGGTTGCGCCGCGCCCAGGAGACGTACACCGGCGCCTCGTAGCCGGGGACGAGCCGCTTGTACGAGTTCACCCACTGGTTGCAGACGGCCGTGATCTCCGGGGCGTGGACCAGAAGCCCCGCGATGTAGTGCTTGGCCATCCTGGAGAGGTTGTAGGCGTCCCGCCCGTCGTAGAAGGCGTTCTTGCCGCCCTTGAACAGGGACTGGTGCGTGTGCATGCCGCTCCCGTTCTGGCCGAAGATCGGTTTGGGCATGAAGGTGGCGTAGACGTTGTTCTGGCGGGCGATCTCCTTGACCGCCGTCCGGTAGGTCATGACCGCGTCGGCCATCGTCAGGGCGTCGCCGTAGCGCAGGTCGATCTCGTGCTGGCTCGGGGCGACCTCGTGGTGGGAGTACTCCACGCGGATCCCCATCTCCTGGAGGGCGAAGATCGTCTGCCGTCTCAGGTCCGTCGCCCGGTCAATCGGCAGGCCGTCGAAATAGCCGCCCCGGTCGAGTGGCTCCGGCACGGTGTCGTCCACGAAGTAGAAATATTCGAGTTCGGGGCCGACGAGGAACCGATACCCCAGGTCGTCCACCTTCTTGAGGATCCGCTTCAGGGCGTAGCGGGGATCGCCTTCGTAGGGGGTGCCGTCGGGGTTTTGGATGTCGCAGAACATCCGGGCGACGGGCCGGTCCGTCGGCCGCCAGGGGATCAGCCGGAAGGTCGTCGGATCCGGCATGGCGATCATGTCGCTCTCCTCGATCCGGCAGAAGCCCTGGATGGAGGAGCCGTCGAAGCCCATGCCTTCCCGGAGGCCGTCCTCGAGCTCGTCGGGGGTAATGCTGAAGATCTTCTGCATCCCCAGGACATCGGTAAACCAGAACTGGATGAAACTGATCTTGTGTTCCTTGACGGCCTTCAACACATCCTTTTGCGTTTTGGTCTCCAACATGGCGTGTCCCCTTTCTCTGGCATGCGGGTTAAAGCTTGAACAGGAGATCGGTGTAGGTCGGCACCGGCCACAGATCCTTGGGAACGAACATCTCCAGGGCGTCGATGTCGGCGCGCAGGGCCTGCATGGCCGGGATCACCTTGTCCCGATAGGCTTCCGCCCTCCTGACGGTGTTGTCGATCTTCTGCGCCCGGGCCGTCGCGACCTCCAGTTTTTCGAGGTTCCGGTAGGCCGACGCCATCAGCGCCCCGAGCTTCTTCAGGAGATCCGTCTGGACGGGGGACGCAACCCCCGCCGCCTTGAAGCTCGCGATCGATTCGGCCAGGAACGTGGCGTATTCGGTCGCGGCCGGCAGAAACTGTTTTTTCACCATGTCGAGGGCGGCCAGGGCCTCGATGTTGATCTGCTTCGCGTAGATCTCGACGTAGATCTCGTAGCGGGAGTCGAGCTCCTTGTGGGAGAGGACCCCGTATTTTTCGAAGAGCCGGATGGACTTGTCAGTCACGAAGGACTTCAGGGCGTCCACGGCGTTGGTGACATTGGGCAGGCCGCGGCGGGCGGCCTCTTTGGCCCAGGCCTCGGAATAGTTGTTGCCGTTGAAGATCACGCGGCCGTGTTTCTTGTAGATCTCCTTGATGATCGCCGCCGCCTCGGCGTTCTTGTCCTTGGACTTTTCCAGGCGCGTGGCGATCTCGTCGAGGGCCTCGGCGGCGATCGTGTTCAGGGCGACGTTGGTCCCGGCGATCGACTGTGCCGAACCCACCATCCGGAACTCGAACTTGTTGCCCGTGAAGGCGAAGGGCGAGGTCCGGTTGCGGTCCGTGTTGTCCCGGGGGATCGCCGGCAGGGTGTCGACGCCGACCCGGAGGAACTGCGCGCCCTTCGCGGAGACCTTCTGCCCCCGGGCCAGCTTCTCCAGGATGTCCGTCAGCTCGTCGCCCATGAAGATGGAGACGATCGCCGGCGGCGCCTCGTTGGCCCCCAGGCGGTGATCGTTCCCCGCATGGGCGCAGGTCGCCCGCAAAATGTCCGCGTGGGTGTCCACGGCCTTGATCAGGGCGCTCAGGACGAGCAGGAACTGGACGTTCTCGCCCGGCGTGTTCCCCGGCTCCAGGAGGTTGACGCCGTCGTCGGTGGAGAGCGACCAGTTGTTGTGCTTGCCGGAACCGTTGATGCCGGCATAGGGCTTCTCGTGGAGCAGGCAGACCAGGTCGCGACGCAGGGCCACCTTCTGCAGGGTCTCCATGACGAGCTGGTTGTGGTCGGTCGCGATGTTCGTCGTCGCGAAGATCGGGGCCATTTCGTACTGGGCGGGGGCGACCTCGTTGTGCTGGGTCTTGGCGGTGATGCCCATCTTCCACAGCTCGGCGTTGAGATCGCTCATGAAGGCCGACACCCGGTCCTTGATGGCGCCGAAATACTGGTCTTCCAGCTCCTGACCTTTGGGCGCCGGCGCGCCGAAGAGCGTGCGTCCCGTCAGCATCAGATCGATCCGCTCCAGGTAGAATTGCTTGTCCACCAGGAAGTACTCCTGTTCCGGACCGACCGTGGGGCAGACCTTCGTGGAGGAGGTGTTGCCGAGGGCCCGGAGCACCCGCAGGGCCTGCTTCGAGAGCGCCTTCATGGACCGGAGCAGGGGCGTTTTCTTGTCCAAGGCTTCGCCGTAGTACGAGTAGAAGGCCGTGGGAATCGTCAGGGTCACGTTTCCGGCCACGTCGGTCTTCAGGATCGCGGGCGAGGTGCAGTCCCAGGCCGTGTACCCCCGCGCCTCGAAGGTGCTGCGCAGGCCGCCGCTCGGGAAGGAGGAGGCGTCCGGTTCGCCCTGGATGAGCTGCTTGCCGGAAAATTCCACGATGATCCCGCCGTCCGCCGTGGGGGAGATGAAGGAATCGTGCTTTTCCGCCGTGATCCCCGTCAGCGGCTGGAACCAGTGCGTGTAGTGGGTCGCCCCCTTCTCGAGGGCCCAGTCCTTCATCGCGTTGGCCACCACCTCGGCCACGTCGGGCCTGAGCGGCAGATCCTGTTCGATGGTCTCCCTGAGCATCCGGTACACCGGCTTGGGCAGACGCTCTTTCATCACCCTGTCGTTGAACGCATTCGATCCGAACACTTCCGTGAGTTCCATGAATTCCTCCTCGTTACAAGACATCCGGCGGCTGGGTCGGCCGGGATGCACCTTTTCGTAAACGTGACGCGATGGTTTCGAGGACCGCTATTCCAACGGGTCGTTTTCGGCCAATCGCCAGACCCCCGTCGGGCAGGCGCCGGCGCAGAAACCGCAGCCGATGCAGCGGGCGGCGTCCGCTTCATAGGCGAACGTCCCGTCCCCCGGGTCCCGCCGGGCGATGGCCCCTTCGGGGCAGATCTGCTCGCACAGGCCGCAGTCGCGGCAGGCGCCGCAGGAGGCGCACGACGCGGCGCACGCGGTCACCGACGCGAAGCCGTCCGCCCCGGCGTTGAAGTAGACGTGCTTGACCCGCTCCGACTCGATCGGCGGAAGCTGATCGAACGTCTCCTCCCGGCCGCGGATCAGCGCGTCGATGGCCCGGGCCGCCGTCCGCCCCGCCCCGATGGCCTCCGTCAGGAGGCCCGGACGCACCGCGTCGCCCACGGCGAAGACCTGGGGATCGCTCGTCCGCCCGCGCGCGTCGACGGCGACGAATCCCCGCTCCCGGGCAACGCCTTCGGGCAGGAAACCGAGCTCAGGCTGGTCGCCGACGGCGACGATGACCGTCTCCGCCGGCAGGACCTCCCCCGTTGTCAGTTCGACAGCGTCCTTCGTCATGGTTTTCGTAAACCGGGGCCAGAGGAACTTCGCCCCGGCGGCTTCCGCGTGCTCGCGCTCCTTGCCGAAGGAAGCGGGCGCCTGGATGTCGATCAGGGTGATCGACTCGGCGCCGAGCCGCGCGACCTCGGCGGCGGCGTCGCAGCCCACGTTGCCGGCCCCGATCACCACGACGGTCCGGCCGACCCGGGCCTTGCCCGCCTTGCTCCGGCGGAGGAAATCGAGCGCCGCCTCCGCCCGCTCCCGGCCGGGAACGTCGATCATCCGGGGCTTCCGGGCGCCGGCGGCGACCACGATGAAATCGTATTTTTTCTTGAGCTCGTCGAAGCCCTTGCGGGTCACCGGCTTCCGGACATGGTGGATGAGGCCCTCCACGCGGGCGAGCTCGTGATCGAGAACGTCATCGGGGATGCGGCTGGTCGGAATCGTCTCCGTGATCTTCCCGCCCAGGCGCGGGCCCGTTTCATGGATGACCGGCTCATGCCCCATCAGGCGCAACTGCCAGGCGACGGAGAGGCCCGCCGGCCCGCCGCCGATGACGGCGATCTTCTTTCCCGTCGGCCGGTCCGGCTCCGGGGGGACGGCCTCGAGGCTCGCCCGGCCGAGCAGGGTAACGTCCACCGCGGGCAGGTTCGCCGTCTGACGCGTGCAATGCTGCATGCAGAGGTTCGGGCACAGATGGCCGCACACGGTCGCGGGGAACGGCGTGTACTTCAGCGCCAGATCCACCGCCTCGGACAGGTTTCCCTCCCGGATCAGGGCCCAGCGCTTCTGGACGGGAATCCCCGAGGGGCAATGCGCCTGGCAGGGAGGGAGGTATTTTTCATTCTCCCAGACGGGGACAAAGCGGCGCAGATCGCCTGTCGGGATCACGTCCACCGGGCTCCGGTCCAGGTCGGTGAGGTCGCCGATCAGGCCGCCCGCCCCCAGTTGCGCCTCCCAGACCTCCCGGAGGAACTGCGGAAGCGACCGGGACGGGCCGTGGTGCTTCTCGTGGGGCCGGCGGGCGGCAAGGACCTGCCACTGCGTGCGGTCGGCGGTCAGGGTCTTGTAGAGGCCCGTCCGGTCGATCGCGGCGAGGAAGGCCTTGAGACCGGTCGTCAGCCACCGCCAGTCTTCGTCGTCCACCGCTCCCAGGACGGCGTCGGTGTCGCTGTAGCCCGGACAGGGTCCGCGGAAGAAGATCTTGCCGCCCACCATCCCGACGCAGGGGCGATACCCCAGGGTGGAGCGCTCCCGCTCCACGCCGTGGCCGCAGACGACCGCATGGCCGCCGGCCATGAATTCGGCAAACGAGTCCCCGACGCCGCCCAGGACCCAGAGTTCCGGCGGGGCGAAACGGGGGTTGTGCTTGGTCATCGTCATCCCGCGGGCGCCGATGTCGCCGGCGACGTAGATCTGCCCCTGCGCCATGGCGTTGCCCGCGCCGTTCGTAGCGTTGCCCCGGACGACGATCCGCGCCCCGGCGTTGAGCCAGCCCACGTCGTCGGACGCCGGACCGACGCAGTCGATCACGGTGTTGGGGAAGCCCATCGCGCCCAGGCGCTGCCCGGACGTGCCCATGACGCGGATCTGGACGGTTTCGTTCCCCGCGCGCCAGAGACGCCCGCCGATGCCGTGCTGCCCCTGGGCGATGATCTCGAGCGACCGGTGCCCGTCGGCCACGGCCTTCTGGATGCGCTCCTCCAGGACGCGCGAATCCACCCGGAGGCCCTTCTCCATGCCGGGAATCACCAGGGTCGGTTTATTCGCGCCGTTCACATCCCATCTCCCCGTCAGGCGTCGGGCCTGTCGCCCGGCGCCTACACCACATACTTGATCTTCAGCCGTTCGGCCGCATGGCCGTCGGCGATGCCGATCGCGTCGGACATGCCGATCGGCAGCGATGTGGACCGCCCCAGCGGCGCCACGATCTTTTTCAGTTCCGTGTCGAAACCCTTGAAGACATCGACGAGTCGCTCGGCCACCTTCTCCGGATCGAGCCGCCGGTAAAGGCGCGGGTCCTGGGCCGTGATCCCCTTGGGACACCGGCCGACGTTGCAGATGTTGCAGCGGTCGTGTTCGGAACCCAGACAGCCGGCCGCCGCCTGCATGAGGTATTTGCCCGTCTGGACGCCGCTCGCCCCGAGCATGATCAGGGCCGCCGCGTTGGCGGCCAGGTTGCCGTTCTTGCCGACGCCGCCGCCGGCGAAGATCGGGATCTCGTTCTGCTTGCCCACCTTGACGAGGTTCAGGTAGGCGTCCCGGACGTTGCTCGCGATCGGATGGCCCATGTGGTCCATGGAAACGCTGTAGGCCGCCCCCGTCCCGCCGTCCTCGCCGTCGATGGCGAGCCCCCCCGCGTAGGGGTTCCGGGTCAGGTTGTTCAACACCGCGAGCGTCGTCGAGGTCGCGGAGATCTTCGGATAGACGGGCACCCGGAATCCCCAGGCCATGGCCATGGACTGGATCATCTTGGCGACCGCCTCCTCGATCGAGTATTTTGTCTGGTGCGTCGGCGGGCTGGGGAGGCTGACGCCCGCCGGGACGCCCCGGATGGCGGCGATGAGCCGGTTGACCTTGTACCACATGAGGAGGCCCCCGTCGCCGGGCTTGGCCCCCTGTCCGTACTTGATCTCGATGGCACAGGGGTCCTCCTGCATCTCCGGCAGGGCGTGGAGGATCTCGTCCCAGCCGAAATAACCGCTCGCGATCTGGAGAATGACGTATTTCAGGAAGCGCGAACGCAGGAGGCGGGGGGGGCAGCCGCCTTCGCCGGTGCAGATCCGGACGGGCATCCCCAGTTCCTCGTTCAGGTAGGCCACCCCCATCTGCAGGCCCTCCCACATGGTGGGCGACAGCGCCCCGAAGGACATGCTGCCGATGACGAGCGGGTAGATCTCGCGCACGGGGGGCACCCAGCCGTTCTCCTTCGTGACCTTCAGGATCTCCTCCGGCGGCAGGATCCGACCGAGGAGGGTGCGCAGCTCGAATTCATGGCGCCCCGCGTCGAGGGCCGGATCGGTGAGCATGGAGATGCGGACGAACTTGATCGCGTCGAGGAGGCTCCGCGGGTCGTTGCGCCGGCCGCCGCGCCGCCGGGGCTCGCCGCCCTGCTGGACGTGGAAGCGGAGCTTGTCCGCCTCGTCGCTGTGGGCGGGCGCGATGGCCCCGTTGGGGCAGACGAGGGTGCACATCCCGCAGCCGACGCAGGCATGCGCGGCGTCGGTCCGCTGGCGGATACCGTGGTAGAGGCCGACGGCCTGGGACGGCTTCTCGGCCAGCCCCACCGCCGCCGTCACGACGCGCTTGCGGTGGACCGCCAGTTCGACGGCCTGGACCGGGCAGACGGCGGTGCACTTCCCGCAGAGGGTGCACGTCTCCCGGTTCCAGAGAACCTGCCAGGGGAGGTCCCGCACGCTCAAGGTCGAGGGGTCAATTCGTCCCATTGGCTCCATTGTCTGACCTCGCGACGGTCCGGTCCCACATAGACCGTGTCGTACTTCATCGGTTGAAAATCCCGCGATTTGTCCCGGGCGGGGATGGCGGCGTCGAGGCCGCACATCTCCGAGGAGAAGGCGATCATCCCGGGGTTGCCGCCCACGACGCCGGGGCGGAGCTTCTTGCTGTCCTGGACCATGAACAGGCCCTTGTCCGGCAGGCAGCCCATGACGCAGTTCGGCCCGTCCACGATCAGCGGCCGGCAGCTCTGCTTGACCAGCCGGAGCCACGCGCCGTTGGGGTGTTCGGCCAGCTCGTCGTCCTTCAGGGGCGTGATGATGTGCTTGTACATCTCGAGCCCCAGCCCCAGGTGGTTGCGCGTGTAGTGGAGGATGTGGGTGAAGACCTCCGAATCCGACTGGTAGCCCTGGTATCCCTCGTACCGCCGGGAGGTGAGAAACTCCCGGATCGGGACAAAGGCGGTGTTCTCCCCGTTCGTCATCGTGGCGATTCCCTGGATGAAGAAGGGGTGGCAGGCGTAGATGTCGATCGCGTAGTTCGTGTTCTGCCGGCCCTGCGCGAGCATCACCCGGGCCTGCAGCTCCCGGCGGTTCAGGCCCAGGTATTCCGAGACGGTCAGGGGGTCGCCGACCTCCTTGATCATGATCACGTCCGGCCAAAAGCTGAAGATCAGCATCGACCCGTCCGCCTCCCCCATCCGCCGCAGTTCGAGGCGGGTCATCATCAGGCGGTGGTGCAGTTCGGCCTGGGAGAGGGCCTCCCACTCCGGCGGGTATTCATAGACCCGGATCAGGTAGTTGTCCCGCTTCGGCGTCCCCGGCGGCGGCGCGGTGGGCGGGCGGATGGAGAGCTTGTATTTCACCATGAAGTCCATGTCCATCATGTAGCGGTCCAGGGCCTTGATCCCTGCGTTCGAGAAGATCCCCGAGAGGATCGGCCCGCCGCGGAACTGTTCGAAGTCCCCCCCCAGATCGGTCAGGAAGAGCCCCACGCCGGAGCCGTCGTGACCTTCCTTCATCACATCGAGGGCACGGATCGCCACCATCGGGGAGAGGGGTTCGGCGCTCGTCATGGCAAATAAGCGACACATGGGAGATTCCTTTGCCTTTCACGCCCGGCGGTCTTCGCCGGCGGCGTTACGTCTGTGACGGGAAAGCGATAACCGTGCCAGATTGACGGGAGCGGGGCGCTTCGATGCTCCCGCGGCGACAGCGCCCATTGTTCGCGGCCCCGGCCGGCCGGCGGACGGAAACGGCGGGTGGACAAGGAATCCGGCGTGACGATACATAATTGTGCCCACCGATCGGGGAGCGACAAATTTGTCAGCGTTTCCGGAGCGGGTCTTCCCCGGGGCCGCCGCCCCGCCCTTACGTCTCCTCGGGCGAAGGGGCCGGGGGCGCCGCCGGACGGAACTGGCGGGTGTCGATCCCGAGCTTGTGGACCTTGTACTGGACAATCCGTTTCGTCGTGCCGAGCAGTTTGGCCGCGCGGGTCTGGTTGCCGCCGGCTTCCCGCAGGGCCGCCATGAGCAGGGCCCGTTCGCGCGCCGTGATCTCGACCTTGAGTTTTCCCCGGTCCCGCCGCTCCTCCTCGTTCCGGCCGGTCTGAAGGGAGGGGGGCAGATGGACGGTCTCGACGGTGTCCCCCATGCACAGGACCACGGCCCGTTCCATGCAGTTTTCCAGCTCCCGGACATTCCCCGGCCATCCGTAGGCCAGGAGAATCTCCATGACGGCCGGGGAGATGCGCTCCACCGGCTTGCCCAGGGCGCGAGCGTACTTTTCGACGAAGTGATCGGCGAGCAGGATAATGTCGCTTCCCCGATCCTTGAGCAGGGGCAGGTAGATGGGAAACACATTCAGGCGGTAGTACAGATCGGTCCGGAAACGGCCGGCGGCGACGTCCTGCTCCAGGTTGCGGTTCGTCGCGGCGATGATCCGGACGTTAACCTGGACCGTCCGGGAGGCGCCCAAGGGCTGGAACTGCCGTTCCTGCAGAACGCGCAGGAGTTTCGCCTGCGCGGCGGCGGAGAGTTCCCCCACCTCGTCCAGGACGATCGTGCCCCTGTCCGCCTCCTCGAACCGGCCGCGCCGCTTCTGCCAGGCGCCGGTGAAGGCCCCCTTCTCGTGGCCGAAGAGTTCGCTCTCGACCAGGGTGTCCGGCATGGCGGCGCAGTTGACGAGGACCAGGGGGCCCTTCCGGCGGGGGCTGTTCCGGTGGATCGCCCGTCCGACCAGTTCCTTGCCCGTCCCCGTGGCGCCGTGGATGAGGACCGTGGTGTCGGATTCGGCCACCTGCGCCATCAGGCCGAAGACCTCCTGCATGACGCCGGAGGTGCCGATGAGTTCGTCCGACGGGCTGCACGATTTGCCCAGCATGTGCCGCAGGCGCCGGTTGTCCTCCTCCAGGGCCCGGGTGTGGACGGCCTTGGCGATCAGGTCCGCCACGGCGACCAGGACGGCGAGTTCCCGTTCGAGGTTTTCCACCTGCCGGGCGACCTTGTCCGCGGACAGGACGCCGACGACCCGCTGGTCGTAGACGATGGGCACGCAGAGGAAGGCGAGTTCGGCGCGGTTGAGGAAGCGCCGGGCGCCGGTGCGGTCGAGAAACAGGGCCTCCTGGCCGAGATTGGCGACGGCCATGGGCCGTCCCGTCTGGGCCACCTTGCCCGTGATGCCTTCCCCGGGCCGGTAGGTGACCTCCATCCCCCCGATATCGACGCCATGGGCCACGTCCAGCCAGGCCTCGCCGGTCTCCCGGTCGATCAGGGAGATCATGCCGCGCTGCATCCCCAGCAGGCGGCTCATTTCCTTGAGCACCCCCTCGAGCTCGGCGTGGAGCTCCCCGGGCCGCACGAGGATCCGGGCGATGGCATGGAGGGCCGCCAGTTCCTCGTAACTGTGAATGCTGATATCCTTCGTTTCGGCAAACCCCACCTGGGTGGGGCTCCAGACATCCCGGCTCATGCGTCCATCCCTGAAAAATGCATCCAGTCGTGCACCCTGTTCCGTCCCTTCCGCCCCCGGCGATCAGGACAGGGATTGCGAAGCTCACTTCGAGTTGTTTCCTATCATGATGTGATACAAAATTGCAACAGGGGATTGTTCCAGTTTTGCCACCTTTTGTCTTGACATCCGGGCGAAAAATCCATTAGTAAGGATCACGCGCGCCAGTGTGGACACACGCGCCGTGATTCTCGAGGTTCCAACCAAACACCCAACCCGTTCCGCCGGCCCCGACCGTTCCCGGTGGGACACCCAAGACCGTGACGACAACCGATGTCAGCGGTTGCCGTCCACCCGAAATTCTGCATCGCTTCATCGTTAAGCGCCCCTGCACGGGGGCGCGATGCCATAGACGAACACGCTTCACCCCCGCGCCCCGGTTTCGCGCCCGAGACGACTTTCCGGCGATCAGGGGCTGCCGGACGCTCTTTCTCACCCCGTTCGCGATCTTCGCCAAGCGTGACCCGGGACCCGATCGCCGCGCCACCCGCCCGAGTGGACCGGAAGAGGGTCTTCATGCCCCACAACGACGCCATCAACCTTAAAAAGGAGGGTATCTATGAGTGACGTCTACGCGGAAAAGCCATAGCTCAAGAACTACGACAAGAATGTTCCTGCGGCGCTGAAGTACGAAGACAAGACCTTCGCGGAGAAGTTCCGGGAGGCGGTCGAGGCGTTCCCGGACAAAACGGCGCTCCACTACATGGGGGAAAAGCTCACGTTTCGGGATCTCGATCTCCTGTCGAACCAGCTGGCCCAGTGCCTGCTCAAGCTCGGCCTGAAGCCGGACGACGTCGTGGGCATGCACATGCCCAACATCCCGGCCCACTATCTCGGCCTGATCGCCGTGCAGAAGGCGGGCTGTGTCTCGACCGGCCTGAGCCCGCTGCTCACCCCCCACGAGATGGAGCACCAGTTGACCGACTCCAGGGCGAAGGTGGTCATGACGGCCGATGTCCTGTTCGAGAAGGTCGAGAAGGTCGCGGAAGTCGCCGGCAAGACGCCGTTCTCCACCGTCATCGTCGCTGAGATCGCCGACTTTCTTCCCGGCGTGAAACGGGTGTTGGGGAAACTCCTGAAGAAGATCCCCACCGCGCCGATCCGGCCCCTGCCCGGCAAGACCGTGCTGAAGTTCAATGTACCGACGGTGTTCTTCGAGCTCCTGAAGGTGCCGGAATTCAAGGCGCTGGATCTGAGCAATCTCAACTTCTGCCTGAGCGCCGCGGCGCCGTTCCCTGCCGAATACATCGCGGAGCTGGAAAAGATCATCGGGGGGGGGAATTTCATCGAACTCTACGGCATGACGGAGATCCCGCCCGTCCAGGATCCGAACGCGTCGCCATCGCGATCGTCCTCAAACCCGGTGTCGACAAGAGCGAGTCCGAAAAGGAAAAGCTGACGAAATTCCTGAAGGAGAACGTCGCCCCGTACAAGGTGCCGAAGGTGATCCAGTTCATGGACGCCCTCCCCACGAGCGGCGCCGGCAAGGTCCTCAAGCGCGAACTGCGGAAGATGATGTAGGCACGCCAGCCCTGTCTGAAGAACATCCGGCGCCCGGGGACGACCTGCCCGGGCGCCGCGACTGTTCCAGGAAATTCCTTGTCTTGAAAATCCTCTTGATATAAGGTGCCTCGGCCTTTAAATTCACCGGTCAACGACGGAGACGAGCAACATGGATGAGACCCCTCAACACATTGAAACATGCATCAATACCATCCGTTTTCTGGCGGCGGACGCCATCCAGAAGGCGAAGTCCGGGCACCCCGGCATGCCCCTGGGGGCGGCTCCCGCGGCCTACGCCCTGTGGATGCGTCACCTGAAGCACAACCCCGCCGACCCCGCCTGGATGGACCGCGACCGGTTCGTCCTGTCCGCCGGCCACGCCTCCATGCTCCTGTACGCCCTGCTCCACCTGACGGGCTATGCCCTGTCCCTCGACGACCTCAAGAATTTCCGGCAGTGGGACAGCCTGACCCCGGGCCACCCCGAACGGGGCCGGGTGCCGGGCGTCGAGGTGACGACCGGCCCCCTGGGCCAGGGGATCAGCCACGCCGTGGGCATGGCGGTCGCCGAGGCCCACCTGGCCGCCGTCTACAACCGGCCTGAACACACCGTCATCGATCATTTCACCTATGTCATGGCGGGCGACGGAGACCTCATGGAAGGCGTCACCGCGGAGGCCTGCGCCCTGGCCGGTCACCTGGGCCTGGGCAAGCTCATCTGCCTGTACGACGACAACCGGATTTCGCTCGCCGGCTCGACGGCCCTGACGTTTACGGAGGACATCGCCGGCCGGTTCACCGCCTGCGGCTGGCAGGTGCTGCGCGTGGAGGAGGGCGGGGACTGGGCAGCCGTCGACCGCGCCCTCGCCGAGGCGAAGGCCGATCTCGCGCGCCCGACGCTCATCGCCGTCCGGACCGTGATCGGCTACGGCGCCCCCTGCAAGGCGGGTACCGCGGACTGCCACGGCGCCCCGCTGGGCGAGGACGAGCTCAAGGGCGCCCGGGAGCGCCTGGGCTGGCCCCTGGAGCCGCCCTTTTTCGTGCCGGACGATGTCCGGGAACACTTCCGAGGCGCGCTTCGCACAGGCCAGGCCAGTCAGGCGGACTGGCAGGCCCGCTGGGACCGGTACCGGGCCGCCTATCCGGAAGCGGCGGCGGAACTGCTCCGGGCCCAGGCGGGCGAACTGCCCGCGGACTGGGGGGCGGCGCTGCCCGCCTTCGTCGATCCGTCCAAAGAGGTCGCGACCCGCAAGGCCTCCGAGGCGGTGCTCCAGGCCCTGGCCCCGAAGCTGCCGGAACTCATCGGCGGTTCGGCGGATCTGAACCCGTCCGTGATCACCTGGCTCAAGGGGTGCGGCGACTTCCAGCGCCCGGACCTGCCCGCGGAAGGGGTTCAGGGCCGGGTGGGCGGCGTCTGGGGATACGCGGGCCGCAACATCCACTTCGGCGTGCGCGAGCACGCGATGGCGGCGATCGCCGGGGGAATTGCCTGCCACGGCGGCCTGATCCCCTACGCCTCGACCTTCTTCACCTTCGCCGACTACATGCGCCCGTCGATCCGCCTGGCCGCGCTCATGGAGCTCGGCGTCATCTACGTCTTCACCCACGACAGCATCGGCGTGGGGGAGGACGGCCCAACGCACCAGCCCGTGGAGCACGTGATGACCCTGCGCGCCGTGCCCAACCTGACGGTCATCCGCCCCGCCGACGCCGCCGAGACGGTCGAGGCCTGGCGGCTCGCACTCCTCAACCGCCGGGGCCCCACCGCCCTCATCCTCACCCGTCAGAACCTGCCCGTTCTCGACCGGACCGAACTCTCGCCCGCGTCCGGGTTGCGCCGGGGCGGCTATGTCCTATGGGAGGCGTCGGCCGGTCAGCCCGACGTGATCCTGATCGGGACGGGCTCCGAGGTGAAGCTCGCCCTTGCGGCGGGACGGACGCTCGCGGCGGAGGGGATCCGGGCGCGGGTCGTCTCGCTGCCCTCCTGGGACCTCTTCGACCGCCAGCCCGCCGCCTGGCGGGACGCCGTCCTGCCGCCGGGCGTCACGGCGCGGGTCGCCGTCGAGGCGGGGATCCGCCTCGGCTGGGAGCACTACACGGGACTGAAGGGCGCCATCGTCGGGATGGACACCTTCGGGGCCAGCGCCCCGGCGCCCGTCCTCTTCGAGAAGTTCGGCATCACGGCGGAACGGGTCATCGCCGAGGCGAAGCGGCTTCTGGCCTGATCCCTCCCCGGTCCCGAGCGCGACCGGCGCCTCTCGCGGCGGAGACCCGCGGCCGCCGGATGCGCTGCCGGGCGGTTTGACATCGAGAGGGCGCTTTGTTATACATCCTTGGGGCGGCTTCGAGCGTGAAGCCGGGCAAAGCCGGATGCAGGCGGGCGGCTGAACGAGGCGGGTCCCGCCGGGAACCCCCGGACACCATAATGGACGATTAAGGAGTGCAAAACTATGACACAGGATGAATACAAAAAGATCATTTCCCTGGCCATCGAACGGGAAATCGAGGCGTATGAGTTTTACCGTCTCGTCTCCGAACGCGCCAAGGACAACAACCTCAAATCCATTTTCGGCGACCTGGCCAAAGACGAGCAGGGTCACAGGCGGTTGCTGGAGGGCTTCCTGACGAAGGCCCCGGAGAAGATGCATTTTTCGGAAGCGAAGGATTACAAGATCGCGGATGCGGTTCCCACGCCGCCCCTGACGGCGGATCTCAAACCGATCGAAGGGATTGTCATTTCGATCAAGAACGAACTCGAAGCCATGCAGATGTATACCCAGCTGGCCAATGCGAGCGCCGACGCAGCACAGAAGGATGTTTTCCTTCAGCTTGCCGCCATGGAACGCGGGCACAAGAGCCGGCTCGAGGACATCTATACCAACATGGCCTTTCCCGAGGCCTGGTAGACGGGAGAGCGGGGCATCCGGGAAATGCAGCCGGGAATCGACAATAATGTCGATTCCCCCATCACCGTTGTTTTATCTAAGATACCAATATCGCATCGAAACATCAATGGCGCACACTTGACGCGACAAAAGTGTCATTCCCAGAAAACTTTTCAATAATAGAAATTCCTTACATGATCAGCAAGTTACGCAATATTCATGACACTGGCACCAATTATGCATTATGCCAACCGGACTAATCGGACGCGGGCACGAATCTCTGACATCAAAGGAATACAGAAATGCCGCTGAAAGAAGAGTTTGAAAGAACGGGTCAATGGCTCTTCCGATGGAGGAGTTACTTGCCGTTATTTTTGATTGCCCTGTTTCTTATCGCTTTTCGTGACTTTAAATACCCTTTTGGCAGTCATAGGTTGGATTATCTATGGGAAATATTTTGCCTCTTTGTGTCCATGTTGGGCATCGTTCTGCGGGCGCTGACCGTAGGCTTCATTCCCAAGGGGACATCAGGCCGCAATACCAAAGGGCAGGTTGCGGAAGATTTGAATACGACAGGGATGTACTCTCTCGTAAGAAATCCTCTTTATCTTGGCAACTTCATTATCTGGCTTGGCATTTCCCTGTTCGTAAGACTTTGGTGGTTCAGCCTGATTGTCATCCTGATCTTCGGGATCTACTATGAGAGGATCATCTTTGCGGAAGAGGAGTTCCTGCGTCACCAGTATGGGCATCGTTACCTTGAATGGGCGGAGAAAACCCCTGCTTTTTTCCCTAAATTCAATGGCTGGCGGAAACCAGCGCTTCCATTTTCTTTCCGTACCGCCCTGAAAAGGGAACATACGGGGTTCTTTGCCGTCATCGCCATTTTCACATTTTTAGAAATCATCGGAGATTATTTTGTGAAAAGAATTTTTGAATTCGACACGGCCTGGAAGATCATTTTCTTCTCGGGATTGATCATTTACCTTGGCCTGAGAACAATGAAGAAAACCAATCTGTTGAATGTCGCGGGGCGTCCGTAGACGAGGCCGCAAGGTGGGACCCCTTTGAAACTAATTTCAACCGCAGGTCTCATTGTCGGGGCCGCCGTCTTTTTCGTCCTCTTTGACCATCTTGCTTTTTTCCGAAATGTATTAGAGGTTTATCCCGTTTCCCTCAAGAACATCGGATTCCTGGCATCGCTCGCGCTGGTTTTGACGAGCGTCATCGTCATCCTGCTGACCCTGGTGTCCTCCCATTATACACTCAAACCCATCCTGATCCTCCTCTTGCTGGTTGCAGCGATTGCCAGCTACTTCATGAACAACTACAACGCGGTCATCGATCATACGATGATCCGGAATGTCTTTGCGACGAATCTTCAGGAGGCCGTCGAACTCTTCAGCGTCAAAATGGTTTTGTACGTCCTTTTTCTGGGCGTGCTGCCGTCCCTGTGGGTTTATCGGGTCGAGGTGAAACACGGCCCATGGAAAACGGAGCTGATCTCCCGCGTAAAAATCGTCGCACTGTCCCTGGCGGTCATCCTGCTTTCCGTTTTTGTCTTCAGCAAATTCTACACATCCTTCCTTCGGGAGCATAAACCCCTGCGCTATCGGACAAATCCGACCTACGTGCTCTATTCCCTGGGGCAATATGTCAACAGAGAATTTAAAGGCCGGTCCATTGCACTCCGGCACATCGGCCAAGATGCCAAGATCCCGCCGACCGATACGGACCGGGAACTGATCATCGTGGTCGTCGGAGAGGCCGCGCGTGCCGACCGGTTCTCTCTCAACGGCTATCCGCGCGAGACCAATCCCCTGCTCAAGAAAGAGGATGTGATCAGCCTGACGAATGTCCAGGCCTGCGGAACCTCGACGGAGATTTCCGTGCCCTGCATGTTTTCGATGTACGCCCGGAACAGTTACAGCGAGAAAAAAGGGGGAGCGACGGAGAATGTGCTCGACGTGCTGCGCCACGCCGGCATCAGCGTCCTTTGGCGGGAAAACAACTCCGACTCGAAGGGCGTGGCCCTGCGGGTTCAGTACGAAGATTACCGGAAGCCCGAGCGGAATCCGATCTGCGATGTCGAGTGCCGGGACGAAGGCATGTTGGAAGGGCTGCAGTCGTATATCGATGGGCAACACCAGGGAGACATCCTGATTGTCCTGCATCAGATGGGCAATCACGGCCCAGCCTACTACAAGCGCTATCCGAAGTCGTTCGAGAAATTCAGGCCGACCTGCCGGACGAATCAGTTCGATGAATGCTCCCGTGAAGCGATCAACAATGCCTACGACAACACCATCCTGTATACGGATTACTTCCTGTCCAAAACCATCGGACTGCTCAAGCGCAATGACCGCCGGTTTGAAACGGCCATGATCTACATCAGCGATCACGGCGAGTCGCTGGGCGAAAAAGGGGTGTATCTCCACGGCATTCCCTATTTTATCGCACCGGACGTGCAGAAGCGTGTTGCCGCGATCCTCTGGCTTGGGGACGATTTCCAGGCGCAGAAAAAATGGCTGAAGAACAGGATCGGCAAGGAATATTCACACGAAAATCTTTTTCATACGTTACTGGGGCTGATGGAAGTGGATACGACCGTCTATGACAAGAAAAAAGATATTCTAAATGCGAATTAACATACCCTCACATCGGTCTGTTTCATCCTGAACATCTCTGGTAAGCCGGTTGTCTCCTGACGCCGACGGGCGGCGGGGGTCAGGCGGCCGCTTCGGCGCGAGGGTGCTTTGTCGTGATGCCCCAGCTCACGCCGAGTCTGACATCCTACCTGAGATTCCCAGAACCATAAATCATCTTGTTGACCCGGTCCAGGTGTTCGCGGGCCTCTTGCGCCATCCGTTCGAGCAGTTCCCGACAGCTTGGGACGTCCCGGATGAGTCCGATGGACTGCCCCACCATCAGGGGGGCGTCATCCACGTTGCCCGTCTCCCAAGCTTCCTTGATCCGCTGGCCGGATATCAATGGAATGAGTTCCTCAAGCCCGCCGCCGTGTTCTTCGATGGCGGTAACCTCATCGAGGACCCTGCTCTTGAGTCCTCGACCTTGAAGACCGATGGACTTGCAGAAGAGCATTGTTTCGAATTCCTGGCGCCGGATGAGCTCCTGCTTGATGTTGTCGTGAACCTCGCACTCCTTCGTCGCGACGAAACGGCTCGCCATCATCACGCCCGAGGCGCCCAGGACCATCGCCGCCGCCAGGGTGCGTCCGTCGGCGACGCCGCCTACGGTCACGACGGGGATCTTGACGGTTTCGACGATGCGCGGGGTCAGGATCATGGTCGTCACGTCATCGTTCAGGGGATGCCCCCCCTCCTCGATCCCNNCCTTTTCCGCGTGGACGGCGTGGCGCACCGCGCCCACCTTGTGGAAGAGCTTGACGCCGGCCTTCTTGAGCATTTCGACGTATTCCGGTCCCGCCGCCTTGTCCGCGGGCGTTCCGGAAAACTCGATTCCGGCAACCCGTTCTTCGGCGCAGACACGGATGTAAATGCGGTGATGGTCAGGCGTGATGCGGAAGGAAGGCAGCAGGGTGATGTTCACCATGAAGGGTTTGTCCGTGAGTTTTTGGGTTTCCCTGATGGCAGCGCGGAATTCCGCTTCGGTTTCGTAGTTGCCGGCCGTCAAGTTCCCCATCCCCCCGGCATTGGAGATGGCGGCGCACAGGCGCGGTTTACAGAGCCACATCATGGCCCCGCAGATGATGGGGTAGTCGATTCCGAACATGTCCGTGATGGCCGTCTTGAACATAAATCCTCCTGTCATGGTTTGATACTGCACTCGATTCACCGCTCCCGTGTCGGTGACCGGCATCCCCCTATATCCACCATCGCAATCCCGCAGCGGCATCCTGTCCGGAACACACGAACAATCAGGCCTCTGGGTCCTGATTCAGCCTTTACGGATCTTTTCCCGCACCGGCTTTCTTAAATTCGATCATTTCCCTTGGGCCCGGTGCTCTTCCTGCAGCACGCGGCGCAGCACCTTGCCGACCAGGGACTTGGGCAAAGCCTCCCGGAACTCGACATGCTTGGGCACCTTGTAGGCGGTTAGCTTCCCGCGGCAGAAGATCTGTATCTCCTCTTCCGTGCATGGCTTCTCTGGCCTCAATACGATCCAGGCCTTGACGGCCTCGCCCTGTGCGGCGTCCGGCACGCCGGCCACACCCACCTCCAGCACCGCAGGGTGTTGGGAGATGATCTCTTCTATCTCGATGGGGAATACCTGGTGGCCGCTGGGTTTGATCAGTTCCTTCTTGCGGGAGGTGATGAACAGGTAACCATCCTCGTCCAGATGACCGACGTCTCCGGTGTACAACCAGCCATCGCGCAGCATCTCTTCGGTGGCCTCGGGGTTGTTCCAATAGCCCTGCATCAATTGCGGCGCTTTGGCGATGATCTCGCCTGTCTCACCCGGTTTAAGCTCTCTCTTGCCCGTGTCGATATCGACGACCTTGATCACGGTATCCGCTATGGGCAGGCCGACGGCGCCTTCCTTCCACTTGCCCAGGTAGGGGCCCATGGCCAGCACGCCGGATTCGGTCAGGCCGTAGGTCTCCACAATCTTGCCACCGGTGATTGCTTCCCACTGCCGTTTGGTCTCGGGTAAGAGTGGAGCTCCCGCCGCCACAGATGACTTCATGCTCTTGAAGTCTACCTTGCCGGATATCACCTCGGGCCTGCTCATCAGCCCGATAAAGATAGCCGAGATGGCCGGGAAGAAGGCGGGCTTGAGTTTCTTGATCGTAGCCAGGACATCGTCTAAATCGCGCGGGTTGGCGATCAACGCGATGGGAAAGCGACCGGCGATGGCGGTGGAAAGCAAGCCGACGTTGCCGTAGACATGGAAAAATGGCATCAGCAGAACCAGCGTATCCACCCAGTCGGTGCTGAGGGGCTTTGACCAGCAGTGTACCTGCCGCCCGATCATGAGGATGGCTTCATGGCTGACCATCACCGCTTTGGGTGTGCCGGTCGTGCCGCCGCTGAAGAGCAAAAGCCCGGTGTCTTTGCCCGTCACTTTGACATCGGGCTTCTTGTCCCCGGCGTGTTTTTTCATGAGTTCCTGCAGCCAGAGATCATGGCCCTGCACGCTTTCCAGGTACTGGCCCTGCTTTTTTTCCATCAGCAAGGAGACAGGTATTCCTTGACGCTGGTTGCGATGATCAGGCGCAGGCTGGTGCGCGGCTGCAGCCTTTTCGCCAGTCCATAGAAGGCGGTCAGGACGATCGCGACCTCCGCTCCACACTCGTTGAGGGCAAACTCCAACTCTGCCTCGCTGTAGAGCGGGTTGATCGGCACCGAGATGGCTCCCGCCTTCCAGATGGCAAGCTGGCTGATCACGATGTTAGGGCTGTTCGGTAAGAGCATGACCACCCGGTCGCCCTTCTTGACGCCGATATTGGCCAGCCCGGCGGCAAGGACATCGCTCAGACGGTCGACATCCTTGTAGGACATCCACCTGCCTTTGAACCAGATCATCCGATGGCCGGGTTTCTCCTTTGCGACGTCGGCAACATCCTCGAAAAGCGTCTTGTCGGGATAGGGCTCAAGCGTGCGCGGCACGCCGGCATCGTAATTTTTCAGCCACGGATATTCAGCCATATCGAACCTCCCTCCTATTCCTTTTGGACTTTCCGATATTGAACAATTTTTGTTTCGCTTAAACACCGATTTTCGCGGAACA
>DDXV01000035.1 GCA_002347815.1 Syntrophaceae bacterium UBA2251 | reverse complement strand
GACGTGAAGGAGTTCTACCTGGGCATGAAGAACGAAAAGGAACGGCGGAGCTTTGCCGAAGTCAAACATTACAAGCGCCGCAAGCGCTGGCTTTCCTGAGGAGACCCATGGGATTTCTGGAGATCCGCGAGATCAGCCTCCATTTCAAGGGCATCGTCGCCCTGGATCGCGTTTCCCTGAATGTCGAGGAGGGCGAGCTCGTCGCCGTCATCGGTCCCAACGGCGCCGGCAAGACCTGCCTGTTGAACTGCATCAGCGGCTTCTACCGGCCGGACGGCGGGAACATCCTCTTTGCGGGCCGGGACCTCGCGCACTGGCGGCCCGATCAGATCGCCAAGCTGGGCATCTCCAGGACCTTCCAGAACGTGGAACTGTTCGCCCGGATGAACGTGATCGACAACATGATGCTGGGCCGCCACCACCATTTCCGGCACGGATTCTGGCACAACGCCCTCTTCGGCTATCGGGCGACCGAGGAAGCCGTCCACCGGCGCAAGGTCGAGGAGATCATCGATTTTCTCGAAATGGAGCGCTGGCGGAAGCACCTCGTGTCCAGCCTGCCCTACGGGGTTCAGAAACGGGTGGAACTGGGGCGCGCCCTGGTCCAGGAGCCGCGGCTGCTCCTTCTCGACGAGCCGATGGCCGGGATGAACCAGGAGGAGACGGAGGACATCGCCCGCTTCATTCTGGACATTCACGAGGAGTTGGGGACGACGATCGTGATGATCGAACATGACATGGATGTCGTGATGGACATCTCCAAGCGGATCTGCGTCCTCGATTTCGGCCGCAAGATCGCCGAAGGGACGCCCGGCGAGGTGCAGAAGAACCTGGATGTCCAGAAGGCCTACCTCGGGGATGACGCCACCACGCTTCTCAAGAAGGAGGGGGCGGGATGAGAGAGGACACCGTTCCCCACATCTTCCTTGCCCGGGTCAGGAAATACGGCGACCGGGTCGCCCTGCGGGAGAAGGAATTCGGCATCTGGCAGGAGGTTTCCTGGAACGATTACGGCCGGCATGTGCGGCACTTCTGCCTGGGGTTGATGGACCTCGGTCTTAGGCCCGGCGATCATGTGAGCATCTTTGGCGAAAACCTTCCCGAGTGGCTTTACGCGGATCTGGCCATCCAGAGCGCCTGCGGGGTCGCCGTGGGCGTCTACCCCACGAACCCCTCCCGGGAGGCCCAGTACGTCATCGGTCACTCCGAGTCGATCTTTGTCGTCTGCGACGACCAGGAGCAGGTGGACAAGGTCCTGGAGGTCCGGGAAGCGCTGCCCTTCCTGAGAAAGATCATCGTCATCGACATGAAGGGCCTGCGCCGCAGCACGGATCCGATGATCGTTTCCTTCGACGAGGTGGAGCGGATCGGCGGCCGGATCGAGGCGGAAGACCCGGAGCGGTACTGGCGCACCGTCGATCATGTCCGCCCGGAGGATGTCGCCATCATGGTCTACACCTCCGGTACGACGGGTCCCCCGAAGGGGGCGATGCTCAGCCACGACAACGTGGCGCAGTTTCTCAAGGCCCAGAGCCAGACCCTGCCCCAATACGACACGGACGAGATCGTTTCGTACCTGCCCCTGTGCCATGTGGCCGAGCGCATGATGTCCGTGTTTCTGCCCATCTATTCCGGCGCGACGGTCAATTTTGCCGAGAGCGTCGATACCGTCACCCAGGACATGCGGGAAGTCTTTCCGACATTTTATCTCGCCGTGCCGAGGATCTGGGAAAAGATGATGGCCGGGATCGTCATCAAGATGAAGGACGCCACCTGGGCGAAGGCGACCGCCTACCGCCTCTTCATGCCCGTCGGACGAAAGATGGCGCTGGCCCGCCTGGCCCGCGGGCCGATTCCGCCGTCCCTCCGGTTGTTGCACGGCCTGGGGGAATTGCTGTTCTTCCGTCACCTGCGGAAGGAACTTGGGCTTCTGCGCGCCCGTCTGGCCCTGAGCGGGGCGGCGCCGATATCGCCCGAGGTCCTGCTCTTCTTCCATTCTCTGGGGGTTCCGGTGATCGAGGGTTGGGGGATGACCGAAGAAACGGGCATCGGCACCGCCAACCTGCCGGGGGACGTGAAACTGGGGACCGTGGGGAAGCCGATCCGCGGGGTCGAGATCCGGATCGCCGGGGACGGCGAGATCCTGCTCAAGTGCAACCACGTCTTTGTCGGCTACTGGAAGGATCCGGAGGCGACGGCGCGAACGGTGGTGGACGGCTGGCTTCACACCGGGGATGTGGGGGAGCTCGATCCGGAGGGACGGCTCAAGATCACGGACCGGAAGAAGGAGATCATCATCACCTCCGGCGGCAAGAACATCGCCCCCTCCGAGATCGAGAATCGCCTGAAGTGCAGCCCCTACATCAACGAGGCGATCGTCATCGGCGACGCGAAACCCTACCTGACGGCGCTGATCCAGATCGAGTACGACAACGTGGCCAAGTGGGCCCAGGACCGGAGCCTGGCGTATACGACCTTCAAGAGCCTGACCCAGCTTCCGGAGGTCCGCGAGCTGGTTCAGCAGGAGGTGCATGAGGCCAATCGGGATTTCTCGCAGGTGGAAACGATTAAGAAATTCCGCCTGCTGGAGAAGGAACTGGATCACGACGACAACGAACTGACGGCAACGCTCAAGCTGCGCCGCAAGACCCTCTACGGAAAGTTCGGAGAGATCATCGAGGAGATGTACCGCAATTGACCCCGGGCCGGTCGATCGCGCCCGGCGGTGAAAGGGGAGGGACATGGCGTCCAACATCCTGATACAGCTCACGATCACGGGCCTGGCCTGGGGGAGTGTCTACGCCTGCATCGCCCTCGGATTCGTTCTCATCTTCAAGGCGACCGACATCTTCAACTTCGCCCAGCCGGAGCTGATGATGCTGGGCGCCTATCTCACCTTTGCCTTCATCACCGTTCTGAAGCTGCCGTTTATCTGGGCTTTTCTCGCGGCCCTGGTCCTGATGGCCCTCATCACGGCCCTGCTGGAGATGCTGGTGGTCCGTCCCCTGGTCGGAGAGCCGGTGCTTTCGGTGATCATGGTGACCCTGGGGCTGGCCAACGTCATCCGCGGCATGACGGGGCTGGTCTGGGGGTATGAGGAGTATCAGTTCCCCGCGCCCTTTCCCAAGGACCCCCTGACGATCTTCGGCGTGGCCATCAACCAGGCCGAGATTTACACCATCGTCGCGACGGTGATCCTTCTGGTCGGTTTCTTCCTTTTCTTCAAGTACTCCCAGTCCGGCATCAGCATGCGGGCGACGGCCGAGGACACCTCGGCGGCGTTTCTGATGGGGATCAACGTGAAGGGGGTGTTCACGGCCTCCTGGGTGATCGCCTCCCTCGTGGCGACGGTGGCCGGCGTCTTCATGGCGAGCCTGACCTACCTCGATCCCATCATGAGCCACACGGGCCTCAAGGCCCTTCCCGCCCTGATCCTGGGCGGACTGGACAGCGTGCACGGGGCGATCCTCGGGGGGCTCATCATCGGGGTTGCGGAAAACCTGGCCGGTTTCTATCTGGCCGATTACCTGGGCAGCGGCATCAATGAAATTACCGCCTATGTCCTGGTCCTGATCATCATGATGATCCGTCCCTACGGTCTGTTCGGCACGAAGGAAATCGAGCGCGTCTGACGGGGCGCCGGAAGCGGGGAGAAAAAACCGACATGGCTGTGACGCGATTTACCACCCGCTCCTATCCGCAGGATCTCCGGATTTTCCCGAGTCCGGCGGCCAGGATTTCGCTCGTGCTGCTGGGCGCGCTTCTGCTGACCTTTCCCCTGTTCATGGGGACATACGGGGTTTTCGTCGCGTGCATCTGCGGCGTTTCGATCATCAGCGCCCTGGGGTTGAACCTGCTGACGGGCTGCACGGGGCTGATGTCCATGGGGCATGCGGCCTTCATGGGCATCGGGGCCTACACGGCGGCGATCCTGGCCGCCCGGACGGGCCTGCCGCTGATCGCCACGCTGCCGCTGGCCGGCCTGGCGGCGGCGCTCGCGGGACTGATCGTCGGGGTTCCCGCCCTGCGCCTGAAGGGGCTTTATCTCATTGTCACCACCCTCGCGTTTCAGTTCATCGTCGAACACGTCATCTACCACTGGGAGAGTCTCACCCAGTCCGACAAGGGCATCGCCCTGCCGAGTCCGGATCTGTTCGGATTCCCTCTGAACTCTTACCAGTCCTACTATTACGTCATCCTGGCGCTGGCCGTCGCGGCGGCGGTCTTCACGAAAAATCTCCTGATGAGCCGGACGGGTCGGGCCTTCGTGGCCATCCGCGACCGGGACATCGCGGCGGAGATCATCGGGATCCATATGGCCAAATACAAGATCATGTCCTTCGCGATCAGTTCATTCATGGCCGGCGTGGCGGGCGCCCTGTATGCGTATCTCCTGCACCTGATCAGTCCGGACCATTTCACGTTCAACCAGTCGATCCTGTACATCGCCATGATCATCGTCGGCGGCATGGGCACCGTCCTGGGGTCGATCCTCGGGGCCGTCTTCATGGTGCTCCTGCCCGAGGCGATCAATGCGGTCTCCGGTCCGCTGGTGTCCGCCTATCCGGACTTGGCGCCCCGGATCGGCGGGCTGTCGGTCATGGTGTACGGCCTTATCATCATCTTTTTCCTCCTCTTCGAGCCGCTGGGACTGTTCGGGATCTGGATCCGCATCAAGCGCTACTGGAAGACGTGGCCGTACACGTATTGAGCGGTAAAAAGGGCGAAAGGCGTTGAGGGGGTAAGACACCGGGAGCCCCTGCTTTCCGTCATTCTAAAGAACGCCGGCGTCCCGGAAACCGGGCCTCCCGTTCTGGGTGGCGACGGCGGTGGGAATGTTTGTCGATGCGTGAAGGTCGCTTGGCGTCCCGTGCCGGGGACGAAGCGGTTTATGAATCTTGTCGACGGCAGCAAAAGGAGGGCATCATGAAAAAGTTGCGGACGCTCGTTGGGATTGTCATGATCTGTTTCGTGTTCGGAGCGCTCGGCGCGGGCATCGCCCGGGCCGAAGTGGGGGTCACCAAAGACACCATTCTCCTGGGCACCTTCCAGGATTTGTCCGGGCCGGCCGCCTATCTGGGCAAGCTGGCCACGGGCGTCCTGCAGGTGTGGATGAAGGACGTCAATGACAAGGGCGGCATTCACGGACGCAAACTCAAGCTGGTCGTGGAGGACAACAAGTACGATCCGGTCCTGACGAAGACGGCGTTCACGAAGCTCGTCGATCAGCACAAGGTCTTCATGATCGTGTCGGTCTACGGCTCCACGCCCTGCACGGCCATCATGCCCGACATCCAGGCCAAGAAGATCCCCGTCTACACCACCGCCGCCGCCGTGCAGACGATGTTCGACCCGCCCCAGCGCTACCTGTTCTGGTATGCCTGCAACGGCCAGGACCAGGGGATCCTGATGGCCGATTACGTCTTCAAGGACCTGAAGGCCAGGGACCCGAAGATCGGCCTCTGCTATCAGGATGACGAGTGGGGGAAGGACGCCTTGGACGGAATGGAAATGGCGGCCAAGAAATACGGGTTCAAGGTCGTGGAGGCGCCCTACAAACGAGGGACGAAGAACCTGAACGCCCAGGCCATGAAGCTCAAGGCGGAAGGCGTCACCCACTGCCTGTTCGTCGGCTATGCGCCGGTCTACGCCGCCCTGCTGATGGAGGCCAACAAGATCGGCTGGAAGCCCGTGTTCTTCGGAGATTACGTCTCCGTCGATCCCAAGACCTTCATGGCGGGCGATCTCGCCAACGGGCATTACCACATCGGGAACCTCGGTCTGCGCCACGAGGGGGGACCCGGCTGGAAAAAGATCGAGAAGGGGTTCACCGAGGCCGGCCTGGAGAGCATGCTGAACGAGCCCCTGATTCCGGTCCTGTGGAATCCGCTGCTCCTTCTGACCAAGGCCATGAAGGACTGCGGCAAGAACCTCACCCGCGAGCGCCTGATCAACGCGATCGAAAAGACCAAGAACTTCGACACGGGCGGCCTGGGCAAGATCGAGTTCGGGCCCAATATGCGCAAAGGGGCGCACTACTGCCGGATCCTGCGGGCGGACGCCTCGAAGAAGATCTTCGTCCCGGTAACCGGCTGGCGCCAGCCCAGTCTGGTCTGGGGAAAGCGGTAATCGTTCCGGAAGGGAGGTCACGACACCGGGGAGAGGCGCGCGTTGCCGGCGTCTCCCCGGTGTCGACTAGGGCGGCGGCGAAAGGGCCGGCGCCCCTTCGTAGCCCCGCGTCGTGTGGAAGGCCGCCTTGTCGAAAAAGACGACGATGCGGCGGTCGAGTTCCAGGGCCATGTAGATGGCCAGGGTCCGGTTCCAGACCCCCCGGGACAGGGCGAAGGTCCAGATGTGCTTGCGGATCAGGCTGAGGGCGCTCAGGACCTCCGACAGGGGGAGGCCCTCCTGCCGCCGCTCCCGGCCGAATTGCATGTAAAATCCCATGATGTCTCCATCGTCGTATCCCCCCCCCAGCCAGCGGCCGAACTGGGAGACGATCCGGTGCGCCCGCCGAAAAAGATGCGCCGGATCGACTTGGTGATACGCGGGCGTGGAACGGTTCGTTGTCACGTCGGCGATCCAGAGATGCACGATCTGTTCGGCATTCCACTCGATGACGTGGAGCAGGGCGTCGGACAGGAGGTTGGTCCGCTCCCGCCCCGCCTCGCTTCCCATCGCCCGGGAAAAGGAATCGGCGATGGCCCAGGTGTCGGCCATCTGCCGGATGTAGGTTTCGACCGCCCTGCGGTTGGACGAGAAGGCCAGCTTCGGCGGGGCGTTCAGCGGAAAATAGCGGGCCTGCGTCGTATCGCTCCCCGGCGCCGGCGTTCCCCCCCGGGCCTCCACCTCGAAGGTCACGACGATCAGGTCGCCGTAATAGCCGCTGCGGACGGAGTCCACGTCCACGAGGCCGGTGACCCTTCCCTCGATCCCGGCCTCTTCCTTCAGCTCCCGGAGCGTGGCGTCCTCGATGCTCTCCCCGACCTCCGCGAAGCCGATGGGGAGACACCAGCGCCCCCGGTAGGGCCGGTTCCCCCGCCGGACCAGGAGAAGCCGGCGGTCCGTCACCACGAGGGCGGACACGACGGGCAGAGGGTTGTCGTAAAAAAAACGCATGCAGGGGGCGCAGAAGTCGCGCAGGACCCCTTCTTCACGCGCCCGGCTCATCGCCTTTCCGCAGTGCGGGCAGTAGTTTCTCGATGTCTTCGTCATAACGGCGCCTGAATCGCCCCTGATGGGTCTCCCGCCCCCGTCCGCCGCGAGGCGTTTTCCGGACGGGGGGAGGAACAGAGAAAGATCCGGTCGTTCTTGGAGAGGACGAACCGGTCCCGCGGCCGGAGGCGGGCCTCGAGGCGTCGCGCCACCGTTTCCGTGGTGAAGGCGGTTCCGTGAAGAAAGAACGGACTCTTGAAGCGGAAATAGCGGAGGAGCTGCGGTTGGCTCTCCGCTTCGAACACCAGGGCGTTGGGGTAATCGATCGCGCGGATCTCGCCGAACCAGGGCTGCAGCAACGCCTGTCCGTTTTCCGCCGTGAACCGGCCGAGGATGTTTTCCACGGGCAGCGGATCGTCCGGGCGATGGCCAAGCTCGGCCAGGATCGCCTTGACGGCGGAGATGAGCTCCCGCATGTTGTTCCGGTCGTGGGTGATCGCGATGAACGTTCCCGCGTCCCGGAGCGTCCGGCTGATGTCCGGAACCCGGTCCGGGAAGAAATAGAGGGAATAGCTGCAGACGATCAGATCGAAGGCGCGCGCGGGAAAGGTCTCGATCATGGACGCGCCGTCCTTGAGGAAGGTTCCCTGAAACCCGGCCTCCCGGCAGGCGGCCAGAAAAGGTGCGCCGTAGTCGCCGAAGACGTCCACCCCCGTCACGCGGGCCCCGGGGGCGAGGCGTCCCTTCAGAACATCGATGAAGGGTCCGAACCCGCTGCCCAGATCCAGGACCTGCCGGCAGCCGCCCAGATCCACGGCGTCGAGCGCCACCTCCCGGATGTTTCGCCGGTTGACGGAGTGCTCCCGGATGAGATTGGCCGCGTCCCGGTGCCGTTCCACGTTGCGGAAGGCCTCGGCCAGGCATGCGTCCAACTGGAAGGGATTCATGGCAGGGCCTCGCGATGCGTTATTCTTGCCGTCCGCCCGTCACTTGACAAACCCTATCAGCTCTCGAAGACTTTGCCAACCCGGAAATTGCATTCAAAATCCCGGTTCGCCGGGCATGCGGGGTGCGGCGCGGCCTCTCCCGCCGGCTCCGTTGCCCCGCACGCCCGGATATTGCTTTTTCGACGGGGTGTGCTATGGTGCCGCCCATGCCGCCACGCGTCGTTTCCAGAAAGGAGCACCGCATCTCCCGCAGGCAGATCAGCCCGAACGCCCTGCGCACGCTCTACCGGCTCCGGGACAACGGGTTCGTCGCCTACCTGGTCGGGGGCTGCGTCCGGGACCTCCTCCTGGGAAGAACCCCGAAGGACTTCGACATCGCGACCGATGCCGTTCCGGGTCAGCTCAAGCGGCTCTTCCGCAACTGCCGCCTCGTCGGTCGCCGCTTCCGGCTCGCCCACCTCCACTTCCAGGATGAGATCATCGAGGTTTCCACCTTCCGCTCGGCCGCTCCGGTCGAGGAGGTGGAGCCGGCGGGCGAGACGGACGACGGCCACCGTCCGCCCCGTCATCTCAAGGACGAGGACGGCATGGTGCTCCGGGACAACGTCTTCGGCACGCCGGAGGAGGATGCCCTCCGCCGGGACTTCACCATCAATGCGCTGGCCTACAACATCGCCGATTTTTCCGTGATCGACCATTCCACGGGACTGGTCGACCTCGAACAGCGGCTCATCCGTCCCATCGGCGATCCTTACGTCCGGTTCACGGAGGATCCGGTGCGCATGCTCCGCGCGGTCCGCTTCGCCGCCTCCCATGGATTTGTCATCGAACCGGCGACGTGGGAGGTCCTGTGCGAACTGTCCCCCACCATCGCCCGCGCCTCGCCGGCGCGGCTCTATGAAGAGGTCCTGAAGCTCTTTCTGCTGGGATCCGCCGGTCCGGTTTTTCCCCTTCTGGAAGAAAGCGGCCTCGGCCCCGCCCTGTTTCCCGGCCTCGGCGGCGGGGGGGATGAAAACGGCCGCCGCCGGTCCGTCGTGCAGGCCAATCTGGCCGGGCTCGACCGGCTTGGCCGGAACGGGACGCCCCCGAGCGCCCCGCTCTGCTTCGCGGCCCTCTTCGGTCCCGCTCTGGAAGAGGCGACCCTGGCGCGTCACCGGGACGGCGTTCCCCGCCCGCAGGCCCTGGATGCCGCGTGCGCCGTTTTTCTCGAGGCGCTGTGCCGGACCGTCAGCGTGCCCGGGCGGGTCGGCGGTCAACTGCGCGCCATCCTCGCCCTTCAGCCCCTGCTGCAACGCCAGCCCCCGCGCCGGCCGGCGCGCATGGTCCATCGGCCCGAGTTTGCGGACGGGCTGGCCTACCTCCGCCTGGCGGCGGAAACGAGCGCGGAGCGCCGCCCGGTCCTGGCCTGGTGGGACGCGTTCCTGTCCGGGGAAGCCGCCCCGACCGGAAAGGAAGCGCCGGTCGCCGAGCCCCCGGCGAAACGACGGCGCCGTCGGCGCCGCCGTCCCCGTCCGGCCGCCGTCCCCGCGTCCTGACGGTCATCCCCCGTACCGCCCCGCGGCGGCCGTTGAACCCCCGTCAGAGGATCGCGTTCAGCTTTTCGAGCCCCGCATAGGCGAAGTATCCGGCAAACACCACGAGAAAGGCGGCGCAGACCGCGATCAGGCCCCGGTAAAGGCGATCGGTGAGAAACTGTCGCCCCCCGGCCACCGTGGCCGCGACCAGGGAATACCAGGCGAGGTCCGCGAGGATATGCCCGGCAAAGAAGAAAACGACACCCCGGAGGCCGAACCGCCAGGAATAGAGGATGTACCCCAGGCCGATGGTCGCCCACCAGATGATCCAGTACGGGTTGGCGACGCTCATCAGAATGCCGCTGATCAGGGGGTGGTTCCGCCGCCGCGGGTCGGCCTGCCGGGAGAGGGTGAGTGCGGGCAGGGAGCGGAACATCCCGAAGGCCATCCAGGCGAGAATCGCGGCCCCGCCGAGGGCCGTGGCCACAAAGACCTCCGGCCGCCGGAAAAACGGCGCCAGTCCCAGCAGGATGGCGCCGACGAGCGTCAGCTCCAGGAGGGCGTGTCCGGCGATCATCAGCGGCCCCGTGATGAATCCGTTCCGCGAACTCTCGCTGATCGTCGCGGTCAGGAGCGGCCCCGGCATCAGGGTGCCGGACAGCGCGATGACGAAGGACGAGGCGAAGATCGTGAACAGGGCGGTCAGCATGGGATGTCCGTTTCGTTCCGCCGGTGACGGCCGATTTCCCGGGGGTCCCGCCCGAAACGGGGCGAGCCGATGGCGTGCCGGATGTCCTTACCGGCGTCGACCGCCCCCCAGAAGCGAGCCCAGGACGCCGCGGACGATTTCCCGTCCCACGGACGAGCCGATCGTCCGGGCCACGCTTTTGGCGGCGGTCTGAACCAGGCCGTCGGTTTTCCCCCCGCGGGGTCCGGTCCGTCCGAACAGGAGGTCGCCGATGCCGCCGCCCGGGGCGGCCGCCTCCGGGGCGCCCGCCGTCGCCGGGGGTTGCGCGGGCGTTGCGGCGCCCGGGACGGACGCACGCAATTTCTCGTAGGCCGATTCCCGGTCGAGCATCTTTTCATAGTGCCCGTAGAGGGTGGAGTTCCGGATGGCCGCCGAGCGCTCGGCCGCATCGAGGACGCCGAGACGCGAACCGGGGGCGATGACGTTCGCCCGCTCCACCGGCGCCGGCCGGCCCTTCTCGTCGAGAAAGGAGATCAGGGCCTCGCCGACGCCCAGTTCGGTGATCGCCGCGGCGGCGTCGAACGCGGGATTGGGGCGCAGGGTTTCCGCCGCCGTCCGGACCGCCTTCTGGTCGCGCGGCGTGAAGGCGCGCAGGGCGTGTTGGACGCGGTTTCCCAACTGTCCGAGAACGGTTTCGGGGATGTCCAGGGGATTCTGCGTGACGAAGAAGACCCCCACGCCCTTGGAGCGGATGAGGCGCACCACCTGTTCGATCTTTTCCAGCAGCGCGGCCGGCGCGTCGTTGAACAGCAGGTGGGCTTCGTCGAAGAAGAAGACCAGCTTGGGCTTCTCCACGTCGCCCACCTCGGGCAGCCGTTCGAAGAGCTCGGCCAGCATCCAGAGCAGGAAGGTGGCGTAAAGCCGGGGGTTGTTGTAGAGCTTGTCCGCCGCCAGCACGTTGATCACGCCGCGGCCCTCGCCGTCGGTCTGCATCAGATCGGCGATGTCGAGCATCGGTTCCCCGAAGAATTTGTCGCCGCCCTGCTGTTCGATCGTCATCAGCCCGCGCTGAATGGCGCCGACGGACGCGGCGGAGATGTTCCCGTAGGCGGTGGTGAACTGCTTGGCGTTGTCGCCCACGAACTGGATCATGGCCCGCAGGTCTTTCAGATCGAGCAGGAGCAGGCCGTTATCGTCGGCGATCTTGAAGATCAGGGTCAGCACGCCGGACTGCGTTTCGTTGAGGTTCAGGAGCCGCGCGAGCAGAAGCGGCCCCATGTCGGACACGGTGGCGCGCACCGGGTGTCCGGCCTCGCCGTACACGTCCCAGAAGACGGCGGTATTGGCGCGCGGGATGAACTCCTTGATGCCGATGGCCTCCAGCCTTTTGAGCATCTTCTCGGAGGCCTGACCGGCCGCGCCGATGCCGGAGAGGTCTCCCTTGACGTCGGCCAGGAAAACCGGTACGCCAATGGACGCGAAGGATTCGGCCATCTTCTGCAGCGTGACGGTCTTCCCCGTGCCGGTCGCGCCGGCGACGAGTCCGTGACGGTTGGCCATGTTGGGCAGCAGGACCACTTCCTTTCCCTGGGCCAGGGCGATGATGAGCGGTGCGGTCATGGAACCTCCTTTCGGCATGGAGACGACGTCCGTCAATCCTCCAACGGCATAACGCCTCCTATGTCCCGGAAAATACAAAAAAAGGGCTGAAGATGTCAACAAGGAAAACCCCCGCCGTTTTTATCGCTTGACAGATGATGAGCCCGTGCCTACCTTCAAGGAGTCAACGCCTCGGCCCATCGGAGGATTGCCGACGTCCTGATCCACGGAAGGATCCTGAAGATCGAAGGCGGAGGGGTTTTGCGCCTGAGGCGGGCTTGAAAAACCATTCCATTCTCGAAGGGGAACATCATGAAGATTGCCTTGCCCTCATGCCGGAATCAGGTGGACGCCCATTTTGGACACTGTGAGTCTTTCACCGTCTTCACCCTTGAAAACGGCGCCATCGCCTCCCGCGAGACGATCACCCCGCCCCCGGGCTGCGGGTGCAAATCGGACATCGCGCAGACCCTGGCCGGGATGGGCGTCGAACTCATGCTGGCGGGAAACATGGGCCAGGGCGCGGTGAATGTTCTGGGCGGCCGCGGCATCCGGGTGGTCCGGGGATGCTCCGGCGATGTCCGGGAGGTCGTGGAGCACTGGCTCGCCGGCACTGTAAGCGACTCCGGAATCGCCTGTGATCAGCATGAACACGGGTGTCATGAGCCTGGATGAAGGATTTCCGAGCGACAAGATGAAGAACCGTCAATCCCCGGAAAAGCCTGCCTTGAATCCCGAGGATGGCCAGGGCGTCATTCTGGATTCCATTGCCGACGGCGTCTTCACCGTCGGCCCGGATTGGCGGATCACGTCTTTCAACCGGGCGGCGGAAAAGATCACCGGCGTTCCCCGGGACGAGGCCATCGGACAGCAGTGCAAGGATGTCCTGAAGGCGAACATCTGCGAAAAGGACTGCTGCCTCCGCAAGACGATGAAATCGGGAACGCCGATCATCAACCGGACGGTCTATATCATCGATTCCGGGGGCCGCCGCCGGCCCGTCAGCATTTCCACCGCCCTCCTCAAAGGCGCCGACGGCGCCGTTCTCGGCGCCGTGGAGACGTTCCGCGACATCAGTGTCGAAGAAGACCTCCGGAAGACCATCGAAGGGAAATACGCCTTCGAGGACATCGTTTCCAAGAACCACCGGATGCTTCAATTGTTCGACATCCTCGCCGATGTCGCCGACAGCGGCAGTACGGTCCTCCTCGAAGGGGAAAGCGGCACCGGCAAGGAACTGTTCGCCCGGGCCATCCACAACCTGAGTCCGAGGAAAAAACAGGCCTTTGTCGCCGTGAACTGCGGGGCCCTGCCCGACACGCTCCTGGAGTCGGAATTGTTCGGCTACAAGGCCGGGGCCTTTACGGATGCGAAGCGGGACAAGGCCGGACGGTTCCGCCTGGCGGAAAAGGGGACCCTGTTTCTCGATGAAATAGGGGACATCACCCCGGCCATGCAGGTCCGCCTGCTGCGCGTCCTCCAGGAAAAGACCTACGAACCCCTGGGGTCCACCGAAAGCATCCGCCACGACGTCCGGATCATCGCCGCGACGAACAAAAATCTTGAAGAACGGGTCCGGCTGGGGCTGTTCCGGGAAGACCTCTTTTATCGGATCAACGTCTTCAAGATCACCCTCCCGCCCCTCCGGGAACGGATGGAGGATGTTCCCCTCCTGGCGAATCACTTTATCCACCGCTTCAACGCCCTGCAGCAGAAGGAGATTGAGGGCCTGAGCGAGGACGCTTTGACCTGCCTGATGGCCTACGACTATCCCGGCAATATCCGGGAGCTGGGCAATATCATCGAAAGGGCCTTCATCCTCTGCAAGGCCGCGCGGATCGAGAAGATCCACCTTCCGGAATCCCTGTTCAAGATCGGCGGCGGCGATCCTCGTCCGGACCCCCTTTCCCTGCGGGAGATGGAGGCCATCCATTTGACGAACGCCCTGCGGGCGAACGACTGGAATCGTCCGCGGACGGCGAGGCAACTGGGCATCCACAAAACCACCCTCTACCGGAAGATCAAGGCCCTCAAGATCGTCACCCCCGAATAGCCTGCCCCTTTAGTTGCAATCATGCACCTCGTCCGCCCAGCACGGTTGCAATTCCGCAACTTCCTGATTGCCTGCCTTTTCCTCCGATCCGGGTTTTGTATCGATGATGACTGTGTTTTGATGATTGCCGGTCCTATGGCACGGATCTTGATATTCCCCTTGCAAAAGGTTTTCAAGCGGGTTCGTCGCGCACGATGAATCCGGGTCAGGGGAACCCGAATGAAGATTGCCTTGTCCATCTGGAAGGATTCCATCTCGACCGTCTTTGACGCGGCCGAGGACATCCTGATCATCGAGGATGTTCTCGAGAGCGGCGGCCGAAGAACCCAGATGAAACTGGGGGGAACGGATGGATCGGGGAAGGCCCTGCGGCTCAAGGAAAAAGGGGTCGGACTGCTGATCTGCGGGGCGATTTCCATGCCCCTGGAGCATCTCCTGGAATCGTTGGGAATCCAGGTTCTGCCCTTTGTGCGGGGTCGGGTCGAGGAGGTCATCGAGGCCTATCGGAGCGATCACCTGGGGCAGGTTCAGTTCGCCCTGCCGGGTTGCCGGAATCAGCGGCGCATGGGCGGGCCCTGGCGAATGCATTCAGCGGGGGACAGGCGGAAGAGGGAGGAGGACGCGATGCCAAGAGGGGATGGAACGGGCCCGATGGGCGCCGGCGGCAGAAATGGATCAGGTCGAGGAGGTCGAAGGGCGGGTCTCGCCACCGGCGCTTTTGCGGCAGGTCCCGTTGGCCGTTGCGTTTGCCCGCAGTGCGGGCAAATGGAACCGCACGAGCGCGGCGTGCCCTGCTCCAGCCGCAAATGTCCGAAGTGCGGGAGCGACATGACAAGGCAATAACGAGGCATCTTGAAGAAAGGGGGAGACAACCATGCCGGGAGGAAATGGAACGGGTCCCATGGGAATGGGCGCCATGACCGGACGCGCGGCGGGATACTGCGCCGGGTCGAGAATGCCGGGATATCTGAATGCGCGGTTCGGGCGGGGATGGGGCGCAGGTTTCGGGTTCAGGCGGGGCGTCGCCGGCCGTGGCGGCGTAGGCCGGGGGTGGCGGAATCGGTTTGTCGCCCCGGGGTTGTCCGGCTGGATGCGCTCCGGCGGCGATGAGGCTCCCTTCCGGAGCTTCGATCCGGAAGGGGAACGACGGGCGCTCAGGAACCAGGCCTCCGCCCTGGAAACGGAACTGGATAGCATCAGGAAGCGCCTGGATGAGATCGAAAAGGAGAATCCATGAAAATCGTTTTCACGACATCCGGGACCGATCTCGATGCCCCGCTGGATAGACGCTTTGGCCGGGCCCCGAGGTTTCTCGTCTACGATCTCGAGGGTCAGACCTTTGAAGTCGTCGAGAACAGGCAGAATCTGAACGCCGCGCAGGGGGCGGGGATTCAGTCCGCGGAGGCGGTGGCCCGGCTCGGCGCGAAGGCTGTCGTGACCGGGCACTGCGGCCCTAAGGCGTTTCGCGTTCTGAGTGCGGCCGGTGTCGCGATCCTGACCTCCGACGCCCCGACGGTCGCCGCCGCCCTCGATCAGTACCGCTCGGGCGCGCTTACGGAGGCCCGGGCCGCCGATGTCGAGGGCCACTGGGCATGAGCGGCGCGATCCGGTTTACGCCGATCGGCCTCCTCCGCAGCGGGCATACCCTCGCGGAGGAGACGCCGATCCAGCCCGTTTATGCGCAGGGGTCCTGGGGCCGTGCGGAGGTCTTTCCCGAATATGCCGAGGGGTTGCAGGATATCGAAACCTTTTCGCACATCTTTCTGATCTACCACCTGCACCTCGCGGCGCCGGCCGGACTGATCGTGAAGCCGTTCCTCCAGGACAGGGAACGGGGCGTTTTTGCCACGTGTCACCCCGGCCGGCCCAACGCCATCGGCATGAGTCTCGTGGCACTGCTTCGCCGCGAAGGCCATGTCCTGCACCTTGACGGGGCGGACTTTCTCGATGGAACGCCGCTCCTCGATATCAAGCCTTACGCGGCCAGGTTCCACCGGATCGATCGCCCCAGAAGCGGGTGGCATGAGGAGGTCGATGAGGAGGAGGCGGTGCGGCGCGGCCGTCGGGTGCAGTCCGGCGCCGCCGGCGGTTCCCGCGCGTGCGGGAAGTCGTCATGATTCTCGCGGTGGCCAGCGGCAAGGGCGGAACGGGGAAGACCACCATGGCGGCCAATCTGGCGTGGACGGCCGCGGCCGAGGGGATGGCCGTTCAGTTTCTCGATTGCGATGTGGAGGAGCCCAACGGACACATCTTCCTGAAGCCGGTCTTCGATTCCCGGCGATCCGTGACGGTCCCGACGCCCGAGGTTGTGGAGGAAAACTGCGACGGGTGCCGCATCTGCGTGGGGGTGTGCGAGTTCAACGCCTTGATCGTTCTGGGCGAACGCGCCCTGGTGTTCCCGGAACTTTGCCACGGGTGCGGGGCCTGCGTCACGGCGTGCCCGCGCAACGCCCTCGTGGAACGCGGCAGGCCGGTGGGGAAGGTGGAATCCGGCGACGCCGGGGGCGTCTTCTTCGTACAGGGAATCCTGGATATCGGTCAGGTGCTGGCGACGGCCGTGATCCATGCCGTCAAGGAGGCCGCCCGGAAGGAGATGCCGCTGACGATCATCGACTGCCCGCCGGGGACGTCCTGCCCGGTCATCGAATCCGTCCGGCACGCCGATTTTGTCCTGCTCGTGACCGAGCCCACGCCGTTCGGGCTCCACGATCTCAAGCTGGCGGTGGCGATGCTGAGGGCGCTGGGGAAGCCCTTCGCCGTGGCCGTCAATCGCCATGACGCCGGCGACGAGGGTGTGGCGTTGTATTGCCGCGAAGAGGCGATCGAGACGATGCTGAACCTCCCCGATGACCGGAGGATTGCCGAGGCCTACTCCCGGGGGGAATTGCTCCTCGAAACCCTGCCCCGCTATCGGCCTTTTTTCAGCCGTCTGCTCGTCAAGCTCCTGAGCGCCCGTCAAAAGGAAGCGGCAAGATGAAGGAAATCGCCGTCGTCAGCGGCAAGGGCGGAACGGGCAAAACGAGCCTCGTCGCTGCCTTGGCCTCCCTGGTCCCGAACAAGGTCCTGGTGGATTGCGACGTCGACGCCGCCGACCTCCATCTCGTTCTCCGGCCCGAAGTTTTCAGGGAGACGGAATTCATCGGGGGAAACAAGGCCCGGATTGTGGACGATCTCTGCACGGGATGCGGTGTTTGCGTCGACCGATGCCGCTATGAGGCCATCGCGCTTCCGACCGCCCCGGGAATGCCGCCCAGGATCCAGCCCATCTTCTGCGAGGGCTGCCGAGTATGCGTCCGGGCGTGTCCCGTGGAGGCGATCCTTTTCGAGCCCGTCGTCAGCGGCCGCTGGTTCGTCTCCGCGACGCCCTACGGAAAGCTGGTTCACGCCGAGTTGGGCATCGCGCGGGGAAACTCGGGCAAACTCGTTTCCGTGCTCCGGGAGGAAAGCCGGCGTATTGCCGAGCAGGAGCATCTGGATTTCATCCTGCTCGACGGTCCGCCGGGAACGGGATGTCCCGTCATCGCCTCCGTCACCGGCGTCGATCTGGTTCTCGCAGTGACGGAGCCCACCCTTTCGGGTCGGCACGATCTGCTGCGCGTCCGGGAGCTGACGGCGCATTTCGGCATTCCCACGATGGTCTGCATCAACAAATGGGACATCAATCCCGAGCGGACAACGGCGATCGAGGCTGAGGCCGCGGCCCACGGTATCCCGTCGGCCGGCCGCATCCGTTACGACCGGTGCGTCACGGAAGCGCAGATCAGAAAGACGAACGTCCTCGACCGGACGAATCGGGAGATCACCGGAGACATCACGGCGGTTTACCGCCGCGTCATGAAGGCGCTGAATGAACCGGGTCCTTGAGGAGGGATTCCTCCCGGACCCGCAATGCGAGGAAAGGGGTACCGCGTCATGGATTGTCAAGGCAAGGAAACGGGCCGTCAGGGGCATCAACAGCGCCCCGACGCCCAGGATCGGAAAGAACGGCAGGAGCAGGAAGTCCTGACGGAGCGGATGAACCGGATCAAGCACAAGATCATGGTCCTGTCCGGAAAAGGGGGGGTGGGGAAGAGCACCGTCGCGGCCAACATCGCCGTGGCCCTCGCCCTGGAGGGCCGGAAGGTAGGACTTCTGGACCTCGATTTTCACGGCCCGAGCATTCCCAAGCTGCTCAAGCTGGAACAGGGACAATTGCGGTCGGACGGAAAATCCATCGCCCCGGTGGAGTATCTCTACGGGATCAAGGTGGTGTCCATCGGCTTCATCATGCCGGAGCGGGATGCGGCGGTCATCTGGCGCGGCCCGATGAAGATGGGGGCGATCAAGCAGTTCCTGTCCGAGGTGGCGTGGGGCGAACTGGACGATCTCATCATCGACTTTCCGCCCGGCACGGGCGACGAGCCGCTCTCCGCGGCGCAACTGCTGCCGGACAGCGACGGGGCCGTGATCGTCACCACGCCCCAGGATCTGGCCCTGTCGGATGTCCGCAAATCCATCAGTTTCTGCCGGCAGTTGAATCTCCCCGTCATCGGGGTCATCGAGAACATGAGCGGACTGGTCTGTCCGAACTGCCGGACGGTCATCGACGTCTTCAAGCGGGGCGGCGGGGAGGCCATGGCGAGGGAAATGGGCGTTCCCTTCCTGGGGCGGATTCCGCTGGATCCCGGGATCGTCGAGGCCTCCGACGACGGCAACCCGTTCATCTATTTCCAGAACAAGACGGAGACGGCCCAGGCGTTCATGAAGGCCCTCGACCCCATCCTGAATCTGAAGGACAAGCAGCCCGCGCCGGTCATCTTGCCGATGGCGTCGCGGACCGCCGCTGCCGCCACGAAGATCGCCGTCCCCGTTTCGGACGGGCTGTTGTGCGCCCATTTCGGCCATTGCGAGGTTTTTGCCCTGCTGGACGTGGACATGGACGGGAAAAAGATCCTCCGGCGGGAGGATGTGACGCCACCCCCCCACGAGCCGGGCCTGCTTCCCAAATGGCTTCATGAAAAAGACGCCCGGATCATCATCGCCGGGGGGATGGGCTCCCGCGCCCAGGGACTTTTTACGGAGAACGGCATTCAGGTCGTCTGCGGCGCCCCGGCCGATGCGCCGGAGACACTGGTTATGGCCTATATGAACGGAACCCTCGCCACGGGTCCGAATGTCTGCGATCACTGAGCGGGACATCGACGAAAAACGCTTCCCTAACGGTAGGAACCGGATTATAAGCAGAGACGTGAAAAAGTTCCAAGAGGCTTGAAGCATGCCCACGTATGAATATGAATGTGCTGAGTGCGGTTTGAAGTTCGAGCGCCGGCAGGCCATCACGGAGGCGTCCCTTCCTTCGAAGCCATGGTTGACGGCTTGGTCGCCTTTACCGAGGGCTTTACGGGGACGGTCTGGCTGGAGGTCGTGTTTCTGGGCGGCGTCACGGGCATCTCCGGCGAGGCCGAGAAGATCGCCGCCATCGTTCGGCGCATCCGACCGGCGCGGGTGCAGCTGAACACCGCGGTTCGGCCGCCCGCCGAGGAATTCGCCTTGCCCCTGTCCACGGCCGATCTGTCCGCCTTGAAAGGCTTCTTCCCCGGAGTCGTCGACATCGTCGACGCGCGCGGGCAACGCGGCCAGCCGGTCCGGGCCGTTTCTGAAATCAGCGATGCGGACGTCATGGCGCTCCTCAGGCGACGGCCATGCACCGTTGCGGATGTATCGGGCGGACTGGGGATTCATCCGGGCGAGGCGATCAAGCGCCTCGACAGGCTGCGGATCGCCGGGCGGGTCGGGACGTATGTCAACGGCGGGGAACGATTTTTCAAGTCAAGGGAATACGAACCCGAAGGTGTTCCGGAGTCAGAGCCTGTCCCCGTTTCCGGTTTGAGGATGTCGAGGCAAAGTTGAAAGAAGGGAGGACATCGCGCATGGGAAAGGAAATCAAGGCAGGATGCGCCCGGCCGACCGGCGGCCCGGTCGGGGAAAAAGCGGACACGCCCCAGGAAACCCCCAAGCATGCAACGAGCAAGGAGGTCAAGGCGATGATCACGGTCGGCAAAAAGGCGCCCGATTTTACGGCGCCGGCATACCACAAGGGCAAGTTCGTTTCCGTCCAGCTTTCGGAATTCCTCGGCAAATGGGTTGTTCTGTGCTTCTATCCCGGGGACTTCACCTTTGTCTGAGCGACGGAAATTTCGGCGGTCGCCGAAAAATATCCCGAATTCAAAAAGCTGGGTGTCGAGGTGCTCTCCATGAGCGTGGACAGCGTCTTCGTCCACAAGATGTGGGACGACCACGAGCTGTCCAGGATGGTCAAGGGCGGGGCGCCCTTCCCGATGCTGTCCGACGGCGGCGGCCGGGTCGGCTCCGTCTACGGCGTCTATCTGGAGGATGCGGGCGTGGAGGCCCGGGGACGGTTCCTGATCGATCCCGACGGCGTCATCCAGGGCTTCGAGGTCCTCACGCCGCCGGTGGGGCGCAACGTGGGCGAAACGATCCGGCAGATCCAGGCCTTCCAGCACGTCCGCAAGAGCAAGGGCACGGAAGCCACGCCTTCGGGCTGGAAACCGGGGAAACTCACGCTGAAGCCCGGTCCGGGACTCGTGGGCAAGGTCTGGGAAGTCTGGAAAACGAAGATGGCGTTCGATTGAAAACGGTCAGGGCGAATCATGAAGACGGCGCACGGGTGAGACCGCCCGTGCGCGCCGATGCGGGAGTGAGGTTGCGTGGAAGAGGAGTTGATGTCGGTCGAGGAGAGGCTGGGCCTGACCAGGACTGAAGATCAGCCGCGTTACGGGGAGAAGTTGCTGCATTATGGAAACAGCGCCGAGGCCATGGGCGTCATGGACAACCCGGACGCCCACGGCCGGGTGGACGGCTTCTGCGGCGATTCGACCGAGATGTTCCTGGCGATCCGGGACGGGGTGATCGCGGAGGCCCGCTTCACGACGAGCGGATGTTTTTTCAGCCGGGCGGCGTGTCATGCCGCGGTGGCCCTGGCGAAGGGGAAACCCGTCGCGGAGGCGCTCAAGATCGACGAAAACGCGATTCTGGCCGAGCTCGGGGGCATGCCGGAGGATCACGAACATTGTGCCTATCTGGCCTCGTTGACGCTCCGGTGGGCTGTCGAGGAATGGCGGGAGAAGCGCGGTCCCGGAGGAAGGGCGCGGCCGGATGCCGCGTGGTGACGAAAACGCAGGGAGTGGAGAAGCGAACCATGGTGCCGAAGAAGATCTTTCTGACCAAGGGCGTCGGAAGTCACCGGGAGGAGCTCCACTCCTTCGAGTTGGCCCTCCGGGACGCGGGGATCGAAAAGTGCAACCTGGTCCAGGTGTCGAGCATCATGCCGCCGGGATGCCGGCTCATCACCCGGCCACAGGGATTGCGGGAGATCAAACCGGGCGCCATCACGTATTGCGTCATGAGCCGCTGCTGCAGCAACGAGCCGCGGCGGCTCCTCGCGGCGTCCGTGGGCCTGGCCATTCCGAAGGACCGGCAGGCGTACGGCTATATCAGCGAACACCACGCCTTCGGCCAGACGGAACGGCAGGCGGGGGATTACGCGGAGGATCTGGCGGCGGCGATGCTGGCCTCGACCCTGGGTATCGCGTTCAACGTGGACGAGAGCTGGGACGAAAAGAAGGAGATTTTCCGGATCAGCGGCAAGATCGTGGCGACGAAGAACATCACCCAGTCGAGCATCGTGAAGAGCAAAGGCTACACGACCGTGCTGGCGGCCGTGGTGTTCGTGCTTTGAATGTCATTCATTTTCAACGAAAGAAGGGAGACAAACGTTTTGAAGAAAATTGCCTTGAATGCCTTGGACCGGGTGGAGATCCTGACCCTGCAGGACAACACGATCGACATCACGATGATGGACAACAGCGCCGTCGTACAGCGGGCGATGGCGATCAAGGAGGGACAGATCCGGAACTCGATCCTGGCGGAGCACGGATTTTCCGCCCTCGTGAAGACGACCGCCGCCGGGAAGACCCGCGCGCTGCTCTTCGATTTCGGCTATTCCGAGGAGGGGGCCGCTTATAACGCCCGCGCCCTGAACGCCGACCTGGGGCAGGTGGAGGCCCTGGCGCTCTCCCACGGCCACAGCGACCACATGGGCGGCTTTGCCGCGCTCACGGCGATGATCGGTAAGAAGGGCCTGCCCTTCTACGTCCACCCGGGGATCTTCAAGACCCCCCGTTACGTGAAGTACGGCGAGGGGCTCAAGTTCGACTTTCCCACCATCACCCGGGAAAGCCTGGAACAGGCCGGCGTGAACGTCGTCGAGGCGAAGGCGCCCGTCACGCTCCTGGACGGCGATGTCGGGTTTCTGGGTGAGATCGAGCGGGTGACGGATTTCGAGAAGGGCTTCCCGATCGCCTTTTTCCAGGAGGATGCCGTGGAGAAGTGGGACCCGATCGAGGACGACACCGCGGTGGTCATGAATCTGAAGGGAAAGGGCCTGATCGTCCTGTCCGGCTGCGCCCATTCGGGCGTCGTCAATACGGTCCGCCACGCGCAGGCCGTGACGGGCGTCGAGAAGGTGCATGCCGTGATGGGCGGGTTCCACCTGTCCGGACCGTTTTTCGAGCCGATCGTCGGCCGGACGACGGAAGAGCTCCGGAAGCTCGCCCCCGATTACGTCATCCCGACGCACTGCACCGGGCGGAAGGCGATCCTCTATATGGAGAACGCCATGCCGGAGCAGTTCATCCTGAACATGTCGGGGACGAAACTGACCTTCGCCGCCTGAGGCGGCCCCGGCGGCGGGCATCCCTGCCTTCCGCTCGAATTCCCGTCAGCGTGCCGGGTGGGGCCGATTCGGACGCAAGATGAAAGGAGGACGCACGATGAGGAAGCATGGATGGTTCAAGATCCTTCCCCTGGTCCTGGTCCTGTTTCTGGTCGGCCTGCCGGCGGTCGGCGCCGCGCGGGACATCGCGCCGATCGTTTCCACCGCGTGGCTGCAGGCGAATCTGTCGATGCCCGGATTGGTCATTGTGGATGTTCGGAAGGTCGAACAATACCGCGAGGGTCACGTTCCCGGCGCCGTCAACGCCTTCTACCGCGCCTGGGCGTTCAAGCGGGGAGACCTCTATACGGAGATCCCGGAGGAGGACGACCTGTTCGATCTGGTCGGTTCGATCGGGCTCTCCCGCGACAGCCGGGTCGTGGTCTACGGCCGGACGGATACGCTCCGGGAATGCTTTCACACGACCCGGGTGGCCTGTACGATGAAATACGCCGGCCTCGTCAACGTGGCGATCCTGGACGGCGGGTTCAATAAATGGGTGCAGGAAAAGCGGGCCGTTTCCCAGACCGTGACCCGGGCGGAGGAACGCCCCTACAAGGGAGCCGTCCGGAAAGACATGTTCGTCAACAAGGCCTATGTCCTGAAAAACTACGACCGCCTCGTGCTCCTCGATGTCCGCGAACCGGACTATTTCATCGGGAAGCGTAAACTCGACTGCATCGACCAGGCCGGCCGGCTGCCCGGCGCGATCAACCTGCCGACGTCCTGGGCCTTCACCCCCGAGCGGACGTTCAAAAGCAAGGAACAACTGACCGTCCTCGCCGAAGCCGCCGTGGGGACCGACCGGTCGAAGGAGATCATCACCTATTGCGACACGGGCCAGTGCTGCCCGACCTGGGCGCTCATCCTGAGGGAGATTCTGGGTTATCCGAACGTGCGGCTCTACGACGGCGCCCTCCAGGAATGGATGCACGATCCCCAGGCGCCGGTGATCAAATAGACTTGGGTCCTGCCGGGCAAATCCCCGGATCACGGGGGATGCCGGCGGGCGAATCCGTCGGGGGAACGATGTCGGAAGAGCTTCGCTGGGTGAAAACCCACTGTGCGCGCATGGACCACGGGGGCTGCGGCCTCCGGGTCGGGGTCCGGGGCAACGAAATCGTCCGGATCGAGGGGGATCCGGACGGGTACCTGAACCGGGGGTATACCTGTTTCAAGGGGCGGGTGTCGGCGGAGCGCCTCACCCATCCCGACCGCCTGAAGCAACCGCTGAAACGGGCGGGCGGGCGGGGCGAAGGGAAATGGCAGGCCATTTCCTGGGCGCAGGCCCTCGAGGAGACGGCCGAGAACCTACGGCGGATCCGGGAGACCTACGGCGCCCGGGCCGTGGGTTTCGGCGTCGGCATGCCGAAGGGGCTCGAACACTTCGTCCTGATCCGCCTGGCCAATCTCTTCGGCTCCCCCAACGTCGTCGCTTCCCAGGACGTCTGCCATGCCCCCCGGGAGATCACGGGCGTCCACACCTGCGGGTTTTACCCCGTGGCGGACCTCCATCATCCGACCGGGCTGGTGTTGCTCTGGGGAAGCAATCTCACCTCAACCCACGAAGAGGGGCAGATCGCCGTTCAACTCCTGGCGCGGGTGAAGGACGGCGCGAAACTCGTCGTTGTGGACCCCCGGCGGATCGAGCTCGCCGAGAGGGCCGACCTGTGGCTCCCGCTCAGGCCCGGTACGGATCCGGCCCTGGCCCTCGGGATGCTCCACGTGATCTGCGAAGAATCCCTGTACGACAAGGCCTTCGTCGAGACGTACACCTACGGTTTTGAAGATCTCGTCCGGCAGGCGAAAGCGTATCCCCCCGAGAGGGTGGCGGAGATCACCTGGGTGCCCGCCGAGCAGATCCGCCGGGCCGCCCGGATGTACGCCGCGGCGAAACCGGCGGCCCTCCAGTGGGGCAACGCGGTCGAACACAGCGTCAACGCCTTCGACGCGGTCCGCGCGCTCGTCTGTTTGATGGCCGTCTGCGGCAACCTCGACGTCCCCGGGGGCAACGTCAACGCCCGGGACCCGAAGATCATGGGTCTCGGACCGTTCGTCCGCGCCGACCTCATCCCGGACAAGCGCAAGGAGATGATCGGCGCCCATCACGGCGTCATCCCGCGACTCATGACGGTCGCCCCGGCCTTCTTCCGTCAGGCGGTTTTGGAGGACGCGCCCTATCCCGTCCGGGGCTACTACGGGATGTGCACGAATCCGATGGTGGCCTGGGCGGACAGCGTGCGCACTTTCGAGACCTTCAAGCGCCTCGACTTCGTGGCCGTCGCCGATCTCTTCATGACGCCGACGGCGGCCATGGCGGACATCGTCCTGCCCGTCGCCCATCAGTACGAGATGAACGACATCGGGCACTACGGTCTCGGCCACGGCGTCATCTTTGCCCGTCCCAAGATCGTCGAGCCGCCCGAGGGCTGCTGGCCGGACATGAAGATTCTGAACGAACTGGGGAAGCGCGTCTCCTCCCCCGAGCTGTGGCCCGAGGATCACGAATCGTTCCTGGAGGACGTCGTCCGCCCGGCGGGACTGACCTACCGGCAGTTCGTGGAGATGGGATACCTCAAGGGGCCGGACCGCTTCCGAGCCTACGAAGAGAAGGGATTTTCGACGCCGACGGGGAAGGTGGAACTGCGCCTGAGCACCGCCGGGAAGTTCGGGCTTACGGCCCTGCCCGAATTTTCGGGATTTCCCGAGGAGGACGATCCGGACTATCCGCTGCTCCTGATCAGCGCGAAGAGCCGCTATTTTTTACACTCATCCTACCGCTGGATGCGAAGACTCAGGGAAAGACGGCCCCATCCGACGGTGGAGATCCACCCCGCGACGGCCGCCCGCTACGGCATCGGCGACGGGGAGGCGGCCGTCATCGAGACGAGGCACGGTGCGATGACCCAGCGCGCCCGGCTGACCGATGGCCTCGATCCCAGGGTGATCTGCGCCTCCCCGGGATGGTGGTTCCCGGAGGGGGACCCGGCCCGCCAGTACGACTGGCGGGAAGCGAATGTCAATCTGTTGACGTCCGTGGAAAAACTGGGCCGGGAGTTCGGGACCCCCAATCTGAAGGGCCTGCCCTGTCGCCTGCGCGGACCGCGCCCTTGACCTTGTTCCCCGGATGTCTGGGCGAGGTCGTTCAGCGCCTTCCCGAAGGCCTTGACGGCCCGCACATCCCCGTCATCCCGCCGATCGGGTCGATGTCCGGGATATCGCCTCCCTCCGACCCTACAGCCCCTTCTTCTCGAACCCGTAGAAAAGTCCGACAAAGGCCGCGATCAGGATGACGATCACGATCCAGTGGTTGACGCCCAGGGCCGCCGGGATGCTGATCTTGCCGAAGTTTCCCCAGGTGAGCACGGTCGCCTTGAGGAACGGGTACGCCTCGGCGAAGAGGCCCGCCCCGAGCAGCATTCCCAAAAGCCCGAACAGGCTGTCGTAGCGCCCCTCGCCCAGGGCCGCCATGGCCGTGGCCGGGCAATAGCCCACCAGGCCCCAGCCGATGCCGAAGATCAGGCCGCCCAGGATGTTTGCCCCCAGGATCGTGGACTTGATGGAGAGTTTCACCATCCCCAGGTCGAGCAGCAGGTAGATCCCCACCATGGCGACCAGGATGGCGCTCAGCATGAATTTGACGATGGTCATGTCCTGCAGGCGCAGGGCACCCAGCTGACGATCGTAACGGATGACCTGGGCCTTCTGCATGATGAATCCGAAGAGAAGGCCCGTGACGGCGCCGGTCAGAAGTTCGTTCATGGCCGTTGACCTCCTCCATACAGGATTCTGGCCATGACGATGCCGGCCAGGAAGAAACAGAAGAGAGAGATGTACCCGCTGACGGCTATCTGAGCCAGACCGCTCAGACCATGACCGCTGGGTCACCCATCG
>DDXV01000067.1 GCA_002347815.1 Syntrophaceae bacterium UBA2251 | reverse complement strand
GGCACGGAAGGCCTTGAGCTGTTCCTGCATGGCCAGTCCCGCCTGGATGGCCAGCGAGGGATGATCGGGGTCGGGCCGCGGGGCGCCGAAGACCGCCATATAGGCGTCGCCGATGGTCTTGACCTTGGTGCCCCGATAGCGGCGCATCAGGTCGTCCGCGCCTCTGACAATCAGGTCAAGCATCTTGATCAACTCCTCGCCGGAGAGCCGAGACGCCATTTGAGTAAAGCCGCAGATGTCGGCGAAGAGGATCGTGCAGTGGCAGGTGCGGGGGGCAAAACTCCCCGATTCCTTGATTTCCTCGGCCACCTCAGCAGGCAGGGTGTTTTTCAGCAGTTCGTCGACCCGCTTTTCCAGGGCCACGTATTGCCGGATCAGCTCCTTGAGGAGACGCCGCTGGATGCCGCCATCCTGAATCGTGGCCACGGACTGAAGGTAATCCACCAGGACCGTTTTCCTCTGCCTGCTTTTACGCTGCTCCTCCCGGGGCGAGCGCACGGAAGATTCATTAGGCACTCGGCAACTCCCCTTCCCATTCTTGATCCTCAAGGTTAATTTTAATTCTAAATCGCGGTCGCTGGAAAAGCAACGGAAAAACAAGGATAATTTTAAGCGGAAAATTTACATAGCCAGAAGATGGTTTCGGGGTGGGAATGACAAAAGGACACGGGACCCGGAGAATGACGGGAAGGGCCGTTTTCTAAAGGAGTGCGGCGAGGTCCGGGAAGACCGCCCGGTTTTCATCCCAGGCGAAGGGCAGGAGGTCCACGTGCAGTTTCTTGAGCCGTTCCTTGTGCGGCTTGTCCGCGCCGTCCGGGAGGACGAGGACGCGGCGGCAGCCATCCGGAAGATCCGCGCCGTAGATCAGCAGGCGCGCGACCCCGTCGAAGATGGCCCGCTCGGAGCTATCGGGAATCACTTGGAGCATCCACCCGATCCGGCCGCCGCCGTCCGTGATCAGGAGGTCGCGCCGGTCGTCGTTGCCGACCCGGAGTCCCCGCGCGCGGAGTGCGGCGGCCAGGTCCTGGACGATCGGGCCGTGGTCGCAGGCAAGCCCGCCCGCGCCGTCCGTTTCGGTTACGGCCCGGCCGATCCATTCTTCCCGAAAGGATACCGTCTCGAAGGACATTTCCAATTGCGGGGAGGCGACGGCCAGATTCTTCAGGCGGTCGATCTTGAGGACGAAGAGGGACAGATGGCGGACGAAGCGGGGGGAGGACAGCTCCCCGATCACGGCCACCGGCGTGACGGCGCGGCCCTCCTCGAGGGCGGACCAGACGCCCCGGAAGCGGGAGGCGAAGAGCGACTTTCCCACGCCCTTCTTCGCGCCGCCGATCAGACCGCGGTGGACGACGAAGGTCCGGCCGTCGCGGTTCCGGGCGAAAGCGCCGCCCAGCTTGCGGTCGACGCCCGCGACGGGGACGTTGATCTCGCAGGTGATGGGCAGCGCGGACGACCCTACCGGCAGACCGAGGCCGAAGACGTTCCAGTAGCGCCCCTCGGGGAGCTTCCGGGAGTAGAGCCAGATCCCGGGCGACGCGTGCCAGGCGATGCGGGCCGGAAAGCTTCCCCCGGCATGGCCCAGCTTCACGGTCAGGCGTCCGGTCAGGACCGGTTTGAAATGGCGCATCATCTGCCGCTGGCAGCGCCGGATGTCCCGTTCGTCCTCGATGATCCTGAGCATGGATTCATTCCTCGTCCGGATCCCGTTGCGAGCCCTCCGGATGGTTCATGAAATGACGGAGATACCCTATGACAAATCCCTCCGATTCCGCAACAGGATTTTCTTTGACTCAATCCAGCCGCTTGCGAAAACGGCCGATGGCCCCCGCGAAGACGAGGGCGCCCAGCAGCGTCAGGGCGACGAACTGCGGCCAAAGCACGGCCATCCCCACGCCCTTCAGGAAGATCCCGCGGATGATGACGAGGAAGAACCGCAGGGGGTTCAGGTAGGTCATCCACTGCACGACCTCCGGCATGTTGGCGATGGGGAAGACGAAGCCGGAGAGCATGAAGGCGGGCAGGATGAAGAAGAAGGTCGTCATCATCGCCTGCTGCTGGGTTGCGGAGACCGTGGAGATGAAAAGCCCGACGCCGAGGCTGCTCAGCAGGAACAGGGCCGTCGCGAAGGCGAGGAGGGCGAGGCTCCCGGCGAGCGGGATGCGGAACCAGAAGACGGCAAGCGCCGTCACGACGATCATCTGGACGAAGGAGATGAGGATATAGGGGATCGTCTTGCCCACGATGAGCTCGACGGGTCTGAGCGGGGTCACGACGAGCTGTTCCATCGTGCCCTGTTCCTTCTCCCGGATGATGGCGATCGAGGTCAAAAGCAGTGAGATCAGCATGATGACGAAGGCCACGATGCCCGGGACGAAGAAATGCTGGCTGTCGAGGTTCGGGTTGTACCAGGTCCGGATCCTGGCGTCGATCCGGCCGTAGTCCATCCGTTCGGGGTGCAGCTCGCGCAGGAGGCGGCGGTTCAGGGTGTCCAGGGCGGCCACGGTGTAGGCGATCCGGACGGAGGCCATGTTGCTCATGCTGCCGTCCACCAGGATCTGCACCGCCGCCGTCTCCCCCCGCCGTATCCGGCGGGAGAAGTCCGGGGCGACCTTGACGGCGAGATCGACCTTCCCCTTCAGCAGCAGGGCCTCCAGCTCCCGCGCGTCCCGGGCCGCGTAGTCGATCCGGAAGATCCCGTTCCCGGTCAGGGCGTCCGCGAGCATCCGGCTCTCGGCCGTGCGCGCCTGATCGAGGAGGGCGACGCGGATCAGGCGGATGTCGTAGTTGACGACGTAGCCGAAAACGAGCATCTGGATGATCGGGATCACGATCAGGATGGGCCGGTTCCGCTTGTCCCGGAAGAGCAGGATGAATTCCTTGCGGATCAGTTCGCGGATGCGGAGCCAGCTCATGGGTTCACATCCCCTCGCGTTTCAGGCGGATCAGGTTGACGGCGGCAAGCGCGGCGGCCATCGCCGCCAGGACGGCGAAGCCCGGCCACATCTCCCGGAAGCCCAGGTTTTTCAGATAAATCCCGCTCAGGATGTCGATGTAGTAGGTCGCGGGGACGACGTACGTCAGGGCCTGGAGCGCCTGGGGCATGTTCACGACCGGGAAGACGAAATTGGACAGCAGCAGCGACGGGAGGTACGTGATCATGATCGCCCCCTGGTTGGCGACGAGCTGGGACTTGGTCACGACGGAGATCAGGAGGCCCAGCGCCAGCGCCACGGCCAGGTACAGGGACGAGGCCAGGATCATGAGCCAGAAGTCGGCCTTCATGACGATCCCGAACAGGACCTGGCCCATGAGCACCGCGATGAGAACGTCGGCCAGGCCGATCCCGAAATAGGGGAGGGCCTTGCCGATCAGGAACTCCCCGGCGGAAAGCGGCAGGGACTTGATCGTCTCCATCGTCCCGTTTTCGTACTCCCGGGCGATGACGAGCGAGGTCAGCATCGCCCCGGCGATCATGATGATCACGGCAATGATCCCGGGGATGATGAAATTCCGGCTTTCGAGGTCCTCGTTGAACCACACGCGGACGCGGGCCTCGACGGGGGCGCGCAGGGACGTCGCGCCCAGGCCGCGACGGTCGAGGAACTGCATTAAAAATCGCCGGTTCTCCCGCTCGAGGAAGGCGGTGATGTACCCCCGGGCGATGTTCGCGAAGTTCGGGTCGCTCCCGTCCAGGATGACCTGCAGGGGCGCGGCGCGGTCGGCCCGGAGCGTGCGCGTCCAGTCCGGCGGGATGACGACGGCCAGGGTCGCCCGGTCGCCGTCGAGGGCGGCGTCGATCGCCCGCACGTCGTCCAGATAAGCGCCGACGCGGAAATAGGGCGAGGCGTCGAGGCGCCGGATGAAGTCCCGGCTCAGCGCGGAGCGGTCCTGGTCCACGACGACCGTCTCGACGTTGTCCACGTCGAGCGACAGGGCGTAACCGAACAGGAGGATGAGGAGCAGCGGGATGGCGAAGGCGAGGATCAGGCTCCGGTAGTCCCGGATCAGGTGGTAGACCTCCTTGCGCATCACGGCCTGGATTTTCCGCGGGTTCATGCGTCTATCCCTCCGGGGGACCGGGCCGGAACGGCGAAGAGGTTTCGATGTCCGGGGAGGAAGGCGTTGCCGTCAGGTTCGCAGTCCTTTCCGCGGGCGCCTTGCCCCGCGCCATCAGGCGGATGAAGGCGTCGTTCAGGTCGGCCCCGGGCCGGTCCGGACAGGCCGCCGCGACGATCGCGGCGGGGCTGCCCTGGGCCACGATCCGGCCCGCGTCGATCAGGACGAGTCGCTCGCAGTTCGTGGCCTCGTCCATGTAGTGGGTCGTGACGAAGACGGTCATGCCCCGGGCGGCGAGGTCGCGGATGAAGGTCCAGAAGTGGCGGCGCGTCACGGGATCGACGCCCGAGGTCGGTTCGTCGAGGAAGAGGATGTCCGGCTGGTGGAGGAGCGCGCAGCCCAGCGCCAGGCGCTGGCGCCAGCCGGGCGGTAGGTCGCGCGTCGCGCGGTCGCGGACGTCCGTCAGGCGCGTGGTCTCCAGAACCCAGTCGCTCCGTTCCCGCCAGCGGCGCTCGGGGACGCTGTAGACGCCCAGGTAGAACCGGATGTTCTCGTAGGGCGTCAGGTCCTCGTAGAGCGAGAACTTCTGCGACATGTAGCCGATCGACTGCTTGATCTCCTCCGCCTCGGTGAACAGGTCGTGACCGGCCACCCGGCCCGCCCCGGCGGTGGGCGTGATGATCCCGCAGAGCATCCGGATCGTCGTCGATTTCCCCGATCCGTTCGATCCGAGGAAGCCGAAGATCTCGCCCTTTTGCACGCTGAAGGAGATCCGGTCGACGGCGACGAAAGCGCCGAAGCGCTTTTCCAGATCCCGGACGGCGATGGCGTCAGTGTTGGAAGGCGTCATGGACAAGCTCCTGATCCACGGCCTGGATGCGGGCGATGACGGCCTCCTCCAGGTCCGGGGCGGCACCCCGGATCGTCTCCGGGTCGCCCTGGGCGAGCAGGCGCGCCCGGTGCATCAGGCCGAGACGGTCGCACCGCTCCCCCTCGTCGAGGTAGGCCGTGGAGACGAAGATCGTCATGCCGTTCGAGCGCATCTGCGCCAGGATCTCCCAGAACTCCTGACGCGAGACGGGATCGACGCCGTTGGTCGGCTCGTCGAGAATCAGGGCCTTGGGTTCGTGGACGAGGACGCAGGCCAGCCCCAGCTTCTGCTTCATGCCGCCGGAGAGGTTGCCCGCCTGCCGGTCGAGGAAGGGGAGCAGGTTCGAGAACCCCAGGTAGCGCTCCTTGCGCGCCTGCCGCTCGCGTCGCGGGATGCCGAAAATCTGCATGAAAAATTCCAGGTTCTCCTCGACGGTCAGGTCCGGGTACAGGCCGAAGCGCTGGGGCATGTAGCCGATGAGCGGCTTCACCCGCCGTCTTTCGCGGACGACGTCCAGGCCGCCCACGGTAATGCGTCCCGACGCCGGCGGGATCATCGTCGCGGCCATCCGCAAGAGCGTCGATTTTCCGGCGCCGTCGGAGCCGACGAGACCGAAGATCGTCCCGGCGGCCACGGACAGGGTGACATCCCGGACGGCCTCCGTCGCGCCGAAGTTCATGGAGACGCGGTCGATCGCGATCAATCCTTCGCTCATCGGGTTTCAGAAACCTTTCGACAATGCCTGTTTTCCGTCATTCCCGCGCAGGCGGGAATCCCTCCCGTCGGCCGACCGCCTTCCGGCCCGCGCGGGAACCAAGGCCCGCAGTTCCCTGCCGCGCCCTGGAACGCAACGCGCTCATTTGAGCCAGGCGTCGGCCGGCATGCCGGGTTTCAGGCTGAGGTCGGGATTCGGGACCTTCACCTTGACGAGGTAGACCAGCTTCACCCGCTCCTTTTTGGTCTGGATGATCTTCGGCGTGAATTCGCCCTCGGGAGACATGAAGGCGACCGTACCGCGGAAGACGCGGTCCGGAAAGGCGTCCACGCGGACGTCGGCGGCCTGGCCGGGGCGGATGCGGCCGATCTCCGTTTCGTTGATGAAGATCTTGAGGTCCACCTCGGCGAGATCCGTCAGGGTGAGCACCTCGCGTCCCGGCGAGACCGTTTCGCCGGGCTCGATGTTGCGGCTCGTGACGATTCCGGCGAAGGGGGCGCGCAGCTCGGTGTACCCCTGCTGGATGCGCGCCTGTTCGAGGGCGGCCCGGGAGGCCGCCACGAAGGCCTCGGCGGCGTCCAGGTCCTTCCGGGCCGCCTCGATCTTCTTCAGGTTGCCGCGGGCCTGCGCCAGCGAGGCCTCGCCCTCGTCGAGGCGCGCCCGGGCGGTGTCGTGGCCCAGGCGCACGGCGTCCCGCTCCTTCTCCGCCACGACGCCCCGCTGGAAAAGCTGCTCGTAGCGCCGGTAATTCTTTTCCGCCTCGGCGGCGATCCCCCGCTGGGCGCGCACGTTCGCCTCCGCCCGGGCGATGTCTTCGGGCAGGGTGCGCCGGTAGAGGTCCAGGACGATTCCGCTCCGGGCGCGGTTCTGGACGGCCCGCTCCAGGTTGGCCGCCGCCTGGGCCACGCGGCTGTCGAATTCCTCCGGCGCGAGCCGGGCGAGGCGCTGGTCCTTCCCGACCCGCTCGCCTTCCTTCACGAACACGTCCCCGACGCGCCCGGCCGCCTGGAAGGACAGGTTGGCCTGGGTCGCTTCGATCGTGCCGGAATAGGACAGCTCCGCCAGCCGGTTCTGCCGCTGTCCGAAATAGACGAAGAGTCCGGTGCCGACGAGCAGCACGGCAAAGACGATGATGACGATGCGTTTTTTCACGGCGGCGTCCCCCTCGATTTATTGCACGCCCATGGCGCGGTCCAGCCGGGCCTGGTAGAGGTGACAGTCGGCCAGGGCGTTCGCGTGGTCCGATTTGGCCCGGGTCAGGAGCGTCAGGGCGTCCAGGACGTCCGTGGAGGTGGCGACCTGCTCCTTGTAGCGCTCCTCGTTGATCCGGAAGTTCTCCTCGGCCTGGGCGATGGTCTGCTGGGCGACCCGAACCTGCTTTTCCGCTTCCCGCGCCTGGAGCCAGGCGTTCTTCACGTCGAGCGTGATCCGGTCCTTGAGCGTCGCCACGGCGTCCGCCGCCTGGCGCTCGCGGCTCCGGTTCGCCTCCACCCGGTGCTTCGTCCGGCCCCACTCCCAGAAGTTCCAGTTGGCCACCGCCATGACCTGCCAGCTCTCCGGGTCCTTGTAGTCGCTGCCCGAAACGTTCGCCTCGTCGCCGAAGCGGGTGTAGTTGCCGACGAGGTTGACGTTCGGAAAGTATTCGCTCCGGGCCGCCCGCACCATTTCCCTCGCCTGGTCCTGCCGGAGCCGGACCTGCTTCAGTTCGCCCCGCCTCTCCAGGGCCGTTTGCAGACACGCCTCGAAGGTCCTCGTAAAGGGCCGGTACTGCAGGATGTCCACCAGGCGGACCGGCAGATCGATGTCCCGTCTCAGGGTCGTGTTGAATTTTGTCTGCGCCAGCGCCAGGGCGTTTTCAGCCCTGAGCACGGCCTGGACGCCGTTGGCGAGCTGCACCTCCGACAGCAGGAGGTCGTTTCGGGGGATGACGCCCACCTCGAAGAAATTCTGCGCCACGTTCCGGTGGGCCTTGAGCTGTTCGTGGGTCTGATTGGCGACCGTGAGGAGCTTCTCCGCCTTCAGGGCGTTCAGATAGGCCGCCTTGACCTCCAGCACCGTGTCCTGGACCGACAGGGACTCCTCGATCCGGGCGATGTCGGCGCCCAGGCGGCTGGCCTCGTAGTTGGCCAGGATCGCCCCGCCGGCGAAAACGGGCTGCCGGACCTCGACGCCCCAGTTGTAGTTGTCCTCGGTGCCGGATTGAACGGTCATGGGGGAGGTCGAGAGGGGAGGGACCTTCGACAGGGTCATCCCGGGCATCGTGAAGCCCGGCGCCTCGTTCAGGCGCGTGTAGCCGTAGGACGCGCTGAACTTCGGCAGGAACCCCGTGAAGGCCTCCTTCTGCGTGGCCTCCGCCCCTTTCGTTCCCTCCCGGGCGGAATGGATCAGGACGCTTTCCCGGAGCGCGAAGTCGATGCTCTCCTGAAGCGTCATCCGTTCCTCCGTCTGCGCCGGCGCGACCGGCGGCCAGAGGAGAAACAGCGCCAACGCGACGCCCAAAACAGCCGGGACCCGGCCGGGTCTTGTCCTGAAGCCTTTCATCTCGATCCTCCCCCTTCGGAAAGCTGATGCATTCAATCCTGACGGACGCGGGGAACCAGCGATCCCGGATCGACCGTGAAGCGCGATTTCCCGGGATGCCTATTCCCGCTATCCGGCCTCCCCGGGCGTTTTTCTCAGGGCCCGGAGGACGAGCCGCTCCACCTCGGTTGCGACGGCCCCGGACACCCGATCCTCGCCCGCCAGCCAGTTCCCGCCCGCCCCCGCCTGGCGCTCCCGGAGCGGGGCGCTGGTCTTGAAAAAGGCGAAGGCGCCGACGATCATCAGGTGGACGAGCAAAGGCGGGGCGGCGACGAGGACGTCCTGCCGGACGCCCTCCGCGATGATCCCTCCCAGAATGGAGAAGATCTGCGCCATCCCGCGCGTCACCGCCTCCGGGAAGTTCCGTCCGCCCGCGGCCATTTCCCGGAGCATGATGGGCGGCATCCAGGGGTTCCGGTCCATCGCCGCGGCCACGTTCCGGATGTAGGTCCTGAGTTTTTCCTCCGGGGACGGCGCATCCTGGAGGTCGCTCGCCGTGGCTTCCGCCGCGTTGCCCATGACGTCGAGGATCACGCCCGCATAGAGGGTTTGCTTATCGCCGATCTGGTAGTAGAGCGTGGCCTTGTTGACCCCGGCACGGCGCGCGATTTCATCCACCGTCGTGCCGGCAAACCCGCGTTCGGAAAAGACGTCGCGGGCGGCGGCCAGGATCTTGAGCGCGGTGTCGCCGCGCCGGTTCTGTGCGGATACGGGGTCCATCATGGCGTCCTGGGTTTAAGGGGCCGGAGGGAAACGACGCTGGCTTCCGGGCCGGGCGCCGTGTCCGGGTATTCGGCCTTTTTCAACCAAAAGTTTAAACTAACCGGTTGGTATAATATCCGGACGGGCCTGTCAAGCGTTTTTTTTGCCCGCGACCGCGCTCCGTCGGGATGCTCCCGCAAACGTCCCCTCCGCCGCCCCGGGCTTGCCGGGGAATGCATGCAAGGATAGATCCCGGGTCACGGTTCGACCCATCCGCCATGACGGACAGGCCGGATTCCGGCGTTGTCAATTTTGATTGAAAAAAGGGCGCCGTTCCCCTATACAGGAAGCGCCGTTTCCTCACGGTCCCCGGCCGAGGCCCCGTTCGCGGGGGAAACGCGTCCATCTTCCGATCCATCGAACCATCACGGAAGGCCTGAACGGGCCGTTCACACGGAATCCAAACCAAGGAGGGCGTTATGGGCATGATCTACGGCGGTCATCTGTTGGCGAAGTATCTCCGGGACGTCGAGGGGGTGAAGACGGTCTTCTCGCTGGCGGGCGGTCACATCGACCGGATCTACGACGGATTTCTCGAGTACGGCGTCCGGATCGTCGATGTCCGTCACGAACAGGCGGCGGCGATGATGGCCCACGCCTGGTCGATCTACGGACCGCACGCCGGCGTCTGCCTGGTGACGGCCGGCCCCGGGTACACCAACGCCCTGACGGGCCTCGTCAACGCGAGCCTCGACAACGTTCCGATCGTCGTGATCAGCGGCATGGCCCCCCGCCGCGACTGGGACCGCGGCGCCCTGCAGGGGATGAACCAGGCCGCGATGGTCCAGACCCTCGTCAAGTGGTCCGGCGTCTGCCACGACATCCGGCGGATACCCGAGTACGTGGCCAAGGCCTTCCGCCACGCCGTCGCCGGTCGCCCCGGGCCGGTCCTCCTGGAGATCCCCCCCGACGTCCTGAACGTCAAGGTCGAGGAGGCCGAGGTCCCGGTCCCGCGGCGCGGCGGTCGCGTCTACCGCTCCGCCGCGGACGAAGCGGCGGTCCGGGAGGCGGCCGGACTGATCGACGGGGCGCAGAAGCCCTTCATCCTGGGCGGGAGCGGCGTCGGCTTCAGCGACTGCGAGGCGGCGCTCGCGGCCTTCGTCGAGAAGACGGGCATCCCCTTCCTCCTGATGGACAACGGCCGGGGCGCCCTCCCGGACGACCATCCCCTGTCGCTGTGGGACGGCGGCCAGATGGCCCTGATGACCGCCCTGTCGACGGCCGACCTGATCGTCGTCCTCGGGATCCGCTACAACTGGCTGTTGATGTTCGGCCAGATCTTCCCGCAAGCCAAGGTCGTGCGTGTGGACATCGACGCGACGGAGATCGACCGCAACCGGGAAACCGACGTCGGCCTCGTCGGCGATATGGGGCTCGTCCTGGCGCAGTTGAACGGCGCGGTCGCGAAGCGCGGGCACGGCGACTGGCTCAAGGCCCTGAAGGACATGTACCTGCCCATGGTCGCGGCGGAGGTGGAGCTCCGCGGCAAGGCCTCCGACCCGATCCACCCGGCCCGCCTCGTCGAGCGGATCCGCGAGACCGCCCCGGACGACGCGATCTTCATCGCGGACGGCGGGGACACCTGCTATTTTGCCCTGATGGGCCTCACGGCGAAGGAGAAGGGCGGCGTCCTCGTGGGGGCGGGCGGGCTCTTCGGCTGCCTCGGCACGGGGATCCCCTTCGGGATCGGGGCCAAGCTGGCCCGGCCGGAGAAGACCGTCGTCGTCGTCAACGGGGACGGCTCGTTCGGCCTGAACGCGATGGAGTTCGACACGGCGGTCCGCCACGGCATCCCCTTCGTCTGCGTCATTTGCAACGACCAGGCCTGGGGGATGATCAAGCACGGCCAGGAGATGACCTACGGCAACGACCGCTGCGTCGGTTCCGGCCTCGGGGTCGTTCGCTACGACCGGGTCGTCGAGGCCCTGGGCGGTCACGGCGAGTTCGTGACGAAGGACGACGAGATCGTCCCGGCGCTCGAGCGCGCACTTGCCTCCGGCAAGCCGGCCTGCGTCAACGTGATCACCGACCCGTGCGTGACGAGCCCGGCGACGCTGATGTTCGTGGATGCCCTGACCATGGAGAAGTGAGTGCATTTCGCTAAAAGGGGGGGATGATGAAAGCGCTGCTGTTTTCCGCGTCCGCGGCGAAGTTCGTGGTGCTCAAGCCTCTGGGCGCCCTGTTTCCGTCACTCTTCTACAAGGGGCCGATCGCGACGGTCCGGCTGGCCGAGATTCCGGAGCCCGCCCTGCCGGGGCCGGACTGGGTGAAGCTCCGGACGTTGTTGTGCGGGTTCTGCGGCTCCGACCAGAGCCTGGTTTTCCTCAAGGACTCCCCCACCGCCTCGCCCTTCACCTCCTTCCCCTGCGTGCTGGGCCACGAGCTGTGCGGCGAGGTCGTGGAGGCCGGGGCGGGCGTTGCGGGGTTTAACGTCGGGGACCGCGTGACGCTGTCGCCGGGGCTCCCCTGCGCGGTCCGCGGGATCGATCCGGCCTGCCCGAGCTGCCGGGCCGGACGCCCCGGGAGCTGCGAGAACACGGCCCGGGGACGCCTGTCTCCGGGGATGTTCACGGGAATCTGCCGGGACGTCAACGGCGGCTTCGCCCCGTATCTTGTCGCGCACGCCGGCCAGATCCACCGGCTGCCGGAGGGGATGTCCGTCGAGGCGGGCGCCCTGATGGAGCCCCTGGGCGTGACCCTCCAGGCGGTGCTCGACAACCGGCCGGAGCCGCGGGACCGGGTGCTCGTCATCGGCGCCGGGGTCATCGGCAGCCTCGTCGTCCAGTCGATCCGGGCGCTCGGCATCCCCTGCACGATCACGGTGGCGGAGCCCTCCCGGTTTCACGCCGAACTCGCGGCGAAGGCGGGCGCCGACCACGTGGTGACGGACGGCGACATCCCGGGGGCGGCCGCGCGCATCGCGGGCGCGGCGTCCTACAAGCCGCTCCTCGGGAAGCCCATCCTGATGGGCGGCTTCACGAAGATCTTCGACTGCGTCGGCCACACCGACACGCTGCGGCCGGCCATGCGCTCGCTCGCCGGGGGCGGCACCCTGAGCGTCGTGGGGATCGGGGACGAGGTCAAGCTGGACCTGACGCCCCTGTGGCTCAAGCTCCAGACGATCCGGGGCGTCTACGCCCACGGCGTCAACACCGTGGACGGCCGCCGCGAGCACGTCTTCGAGACGGCCCTCCGCTTCGCCGTCGAGGGCCGGGTGAACCTCCAGGGGATGATCACCCACACCTTCCCCCTGGAGCGCTACGCGGACATGATCGAGGTGAACATGCGCAAGGCGGCGAACCGGGCGGTCAAGACGGCCGTGTCCTTCCTGTAACCGTTTGGCCTGCCGCGGTCGTTTCCGGCGGGGCGATGCGGCGGGCGCGCCTCGTCCGTCCGCTCCGCCGGCGTCCGCGCCCCTTTCCCCCGCGGCGGAAAATCCCCGAGCGCCCCGCCCGTACCCCTTTCCCGCGGCGGAAAATCCCCGAGCGCCCCGCCCGTACCCCTTTCCCCCGGCGGGAAATCCCCGGGTGGCCCCGCCCGTACTCCTTTCCCCCGGCGGGAAACCCCGGGCGGCCCGACCCGTTCCCCTTCTCCGTGATGACGTTGGGCACAAAGGCCTTGTCTTGGCGTCGCGGATCGTAGTAAAAACGATAGCACAGCCCGGGACGAGGTGCGGGATCGTCTCGTTTGCGGGCATGCCTGAAGGGTGGACGTTGACTTGAGTCCGACGACAATCGAGAATCCGAGAGGGAAGCGGCCGGAGGCCGCCGGCTTCACACTGCTCGAGGTGATGATCGCCATGGCCATCCTCGCCATTGCGCTTGTCGCGGCGTTTCAGTCGCAATCCCAGAGCATCTCCATGTCCGGACAGGCCCGGTTCCTGACGACCGCCACCCTCCTCGCCCAGGGCAAGATGGCGGAACTGGAGGCCCTGAAGCTGGAGAGCGTCGCCAACGACAGCGGCGATTTCGGCGAGGATTATCCCGATTACGCCTGGCAGGTCGAGGTGGCCGACACGGGGCAGGAATCCCTCAAGAAGATCAGGCTGACGGTTCGGAATGAACGGCTCGTGACGAACAACGCCTACACCCTCGTCCTGTACCGGGCGGATCTCAAGACGTGAACGGGGCATGAGGCCTTTTGAAATGGGTGCATTTTCTGTATTCCGTCACCGTCTGGAATCCACGACCGGCCGGCATCTGGCGATTCCCGCCGCTTCGGCGGGGAAGGGCGGCCAATGCGCCCCGGTCCCGCGGATTCGTGAAGACGGGAGGGCCGCGGGCCCGGGAATGACGATAACCCCCGGTCTGGCCGTGCGGGGGGCGGATTGCGCCGAGAAGGCGCGGGAGTCGGACCGGAGAGCGGCCCGGCGGGCCGCCCCCGGGGCGCGCGGCTTCACCCTGATCGAGATCCTGATCGCCATCTTCATTCTCGGCATCGTGCTCTCGACGGTGTACGCGGCCTACACGGGGACGTTCCGCATCATCCGGGACACGGGATACGACGCGGAGGCGTACGCCATGGCGCGGAGCGCCCTGTTCCGGATGACGCAGGACCTCAACGGCGTCGTGCCGTACAAGGGATCGTTTTACGTGTCGCTGCGAAAGGGCGGGGAACGGGACCGGGTTCTCCTGGAGTTGAGCTTCCTGTCGTCGTCCCACATCGCCTTCCGGGAGAAAGAGCCCGCGAGCGGCATGGCGGCCATCCGCTACGAGCTGGCGGCCGTGGAGGATCAGGAAGGGTACGTCCTCCGCCGCAGCGACACCGTGTATTCCGGCGGCGAGACGCCGGACGAGGAGGCGCAGGCAGGCTTCGTCGTCTGTGAAAACGTGCACTCGCTGACCTTCGATTTCGTCGATCGCGAGGGGTTCATGACGGACGCGTGGGATTCGTCCTCCACGGCGGAGACGCAGAAGAAGGCCGCCCCCGTCGCCGTCCTCGTTCATCTGAAGCTCAACAATCCGCGCGATCCCGAGCGGCCCTACGTTTTTTCGACGCAGGTCTATCTCCCCGTCAACCGGGTGGAATCCGATGGCCAGACAACCTGATCAGCGGGGCGTGGCCCTGATCGTGGTTCTTCTGATGATCAGCATCATCATCGCGGTGACCCTCGAGCTGAACCGCGACAGCCGCGGCGAGATCTACGACGCAATAAACACCGGCGACGCCGTCCGTCTCCGGTATCTCGCCAAATCGGGGTTTGCGGCGGGCGAGGCCTTCCTGCTGGCGGACCGGAACGGTTTCGACGGCCTGACCGAGGACTGGTCGAAACCGGAGCGGGTCCTGGAAAAAACCGGGGAGGACCTGAGTCCGGAAAACTGCCGCCTCGCCATCGAGGACGACTCGGGGCGCATCCCGCTCAACAAGCTCGTTGTGGGCGCCACGTACAACCAGGAACTCGGAAGCCTGCTCATCCGCCTCCTCAGCCTGCCGGAGTTCCGCCTGGAGCAGAAGCAGGTCCATGCGATCGTCGATTCGCTGAAGGACTGGCTGGACGCGGACAGCGAGGTGACGGGCGAAGACGGGGCGGAGGCCTTCCATTACGCGGCCCTGGAACGCCCGTACCCGGTCAAAAATGCACCCCTGGATTGCATTGAGGAATTGTTGATGGTAAAGGGGATCACGAAGGAACTCCTCTACGGCGGGGAGGATACGCCGGGCCTGGCGTCGCTCGTCACCCTTCACGGGGACGGGCGCATCAACATCAACACGGCCCCGGTGCTGGTGCTGCGCGCCCTGACGGCGGAGATCACGGAGGAGATGGTGGGCGACATGCAACTCTACCGCAAGAGCGAGGACAACGACCTGTCCGATTCCCTCTGGTACCACCGCGTCTCCGGCATGAGCGGCGTCAATATCAACCCCAACCTGATCACCTCGAAAAGCCGGGTGTTCCGCATCACCGCGACGGGGGTTTACGGAAACCTTCAGCAGACCGTCACGGGCGTGGTCCGGCGCGACCCGGACAAGAAGGCGATGCAACTCCTCTCCTGGAGGGTCCAGTAAATGCCGGACGCGATCCTCGGCCTCGATCTGCGCCCCGACGCCGTTCATGCCGTGCTGGTCACGACGGGCTTCAAGGGACGGCGCCAGGTCGTCCAGGCCCGCACGATTCCGCTCACGGAGGAAACCGGCCACGCCGGGGCCCTCGAGGCGCTTTTCGCGGAGCCGGCCTTCCTGAAGTCCTCCTGCGTCCTCTCCCTGCCCGCCGAGGCCTTCCATTTCCGCTCCGTCGCCCTGCCGTTCAAGGAACCCAAGAAGATCCGCCAGGCGCTTCCCTTCGAGCTGGAGCCGCTGCTGCATGAGCCCCTCGAACGGACGGCCTTCGACTATCTGATCGCGGCGGTCGCGGAACGGACGGAGCTTCTGGTCGCCGTTGCGGACGTGGCCATGCTGGAAGCGCGGGTCCGCCTGCTCGCGGAGAAGGTCCGGCGGCTGACGCTCATCGATGTGGCGCCCGTGGCGCTGGCGAGGCAGCTTTGCCGGGACGAGGGCTTTGCCGCCAACGGCCTCCTGCTGGATGTCGGGGCCTCGTCCGCCGGCGCCGTCTTCGTGCAGGGGGGGCGGGTCCGCGAAATCCGGACCTTTTTGTTCCCGCCGCCGGCGTCGCCCCCTCGGGAGGACGCGCCCGGGACGCAGGCGTCCCCCGAAACGGCGGGAGTNNCCCCGCCGTTGGATGAAGCCCGGACGGCGCCGGAGGCCCCGGAGACCCCGGCGGGGGAGGCGGACGCTCAGGCGGGGGAGGCGAGGGCCCCGGCGGGGGAGCCGGAAGGCCAGTCCGCCCCCGATCCGCCTGCGCCCGATTTTCTGGACGAACTCAGGAACACCCTGGACGGACTCGTCTGGCGGGGGGACCTCGAACAACCGCCGCTCAAGATCTTCCTCACCGGTCCGGCGGCGGACATGGAGGCGCTGGCGGTCGAGATCTCCCGGCGGTTTGCCATCCCCGTCGAGAAGGCCGACCTGGCGGTTCTTCAGCATGTCCGGATCGACGACAAGGCCCGTCCCCGGTGGGCGCCGGCCGAGATGAACCAGGCCCTGGCCCTGGCCCTGCGTCCGACGGGCAAGAGCGGCGGATTTACCTTCGATCCCCGGCGTCTGCGCGCACGGAACGGTTTCGTCGACTGGGCGTCCCGGCTCAAGTGGGTCGCCGCGGCGGTGGGCGCCATCCTGGTTTTGGCGGGCGTCGGCGCCTTTCTCGACTACCGGATCGACCGGCAGCGCCTGGACGTCCTCAAGCAGGAGGTCAGGGCCGTCTTCAGGCAGAGTGCGCCGGACGTGACGCAGATCGTCGATCCCGTCCAGCAGCTCCGGGTGAAGATCGTGGACGCGAAGAAGGCCGGCGCCTCCCTGGGGGAGATCCATGCCGGCATGACCGCCCTCGACATCCTGCGGGAGATTTCCGCCCTGGCCCCGGCGTCGGCCGAACTGCTCGTCACGACCTTCAACGCGGACAGCGGCCAGATCACCCTCAAGGGCGAGGCGAAGTCCTTCGATGCCGTCGATGCCGTCAAGCGGGAACTGGAGCGCTCCAACTATCTGAAGTCCATCGTGATCGGTCAGTCGAGCCAGTCCCGGCAGGGCAACAAGGTCGAATTCGAGATGCGCATGAGCGTTCAGGGGGCGTCATGAAGACGTTCTGGGAGAAGCTGACCAAAAGCCAGCAGATCTTTCTGGGCGTCGGCGGCGCCGTCGTCCTTCTCCTGCTCGTGGTGCAGTTCCTCCTGCTGCCGTTTGCCGAGGCGAAGGCGCGGACGCGCCGGTCCATCGCCGCCCATGAAAAGATCCTGCATGAATTGGCGCCCCTCGGGGTGGAGTACCGGCTGCTCACCCGGCGGGTCGAGGAGATGCAGCGAATCTTCTCTCGGCGACCGGCGGACTTCAGCCTGTTCTCCTATTGCGAGAAAAAGACGGGCGAGGCGGGGATCAAGGCGAACGTCAAATCGATCAATCCGACGCGCATTCCCCTGAACGGGCCGTACGAAGAGGCGCTGGTCGACATGAAAATCGACCGCATCACCCTCGCACAGCTCACCCAGTTCCTCTATCTGGTCGAGTCCCCCCAGGATCTGATCCGGGTGAAGAAGATCGGCATCGCCAAGATGAAGGACACGCCCGAATATCTGCAGGTCAACGTGCAGGCGTCGACCTACCAGGCCTCCGGGGGGGCGGCGCCGGGACGGGGGGGGCCATGATCCGGGAACTGATCCGGCGCCTGGACCTGAAGGAGCGCTTCCGCTTCGGCGAGGGGGCGGCCCTGTCCCAGTTCGAGCAGTGGCGGCGGGGCTTCATCCTGGCCGTCATGACGATCCTGATCTATCAGTCGGTCGGCATCTTCTACCAGGCCGTGACGCTCGAACTGATTCGACCGGGGGGCGCCGGCGTGGAGGCCGCGGAGGAGGGGAAGCCGGCCGTTCTGAAGCGCGAGGATCAGGCCTTCTACCGCCTGATCGTGGAGCGGAACCTCTTCGGGTCCACGGACAAGACCTATGCGGAGAAGGTCCAGGCGACCGGCGCGCCCGAGGTGCAGCCCCTGTCCGCTCTGCTCGAACTCAAGGGGACGGTCGCCGGCGACAGCAAGTACGCCTTCGCCGTCATCGAGGAGAAGGGAAGGAACAACAAGCAGGGCCTCTACAAGATCGGCGAGAAGGTCGCCGGGGCCACGCTGCTGAAGATTCAGCGGGACAAGGTGGTCGTCCGCTACCAGGACAAGGAGGAGACCCTGAAGAAGCGCGATATGGCCGAAGGGCCGATCGTCCCCGGAGGTCCCGCACCGGCCGGCGCGCCGGCCGCCCCCGCCTCCGGAACCGTCGCCCTGAACCGCGCCGATATCATGGGGTCGCTGAAGGACCTGGGCACCATGCTGAGCCAGGCCCAGATCCGCCCCTATTTCACCCGGGGGCTGCCGGACGGCTTCATGGTCAGCGGCATCCGCCCGGGCAGCGTCTACCAGCGCATGGGGCTGACGGACGGGGACATTCTGCAGGAGATCAACGGGCGGAAAATGAAGGGCGCCGACGACATGATGGAACTCTACAACAACCTCCGCTCCTCCGGCCGCATGAACCTGAACGTCCAGCGCCAGGGCCGGACGGAAACCATCAACTACGTTTTCCACTGAGGGAGAGCGTCGCGTCTTATGTATGAAGCGTTTTTCGGTTTGCAGGAGAATCCCTTCACGCTGTCGCCGGACCCGAAGTACCTCTACCTGAGCGACCGGCACCGTGAGGCCCTGAACTATCTCGTCTACGGGATCCAGGAGCGCAAGGGGTTTGTCGTCGTCACCGGCGACATCGGCGCCGGCAAGACCACGCTGTGCCGCGCCCTCCTGTCGAGTCTCAACGGCTCGGTGGAAACGGCCCTCATCTTCAATTCTTTTCTTTCCGAGATCGAACTGCTGGAGACGATCAACCAGGAGTTCGGCCTGCCGCCCGAGACGGGGGAGCGGTCGCGCAAACGCCTGCTCGACGCCCTGAACGCCTATCTGCTCGCCAACTACGGGGAAGGGAAGAACGCGGTCCTTTTGATCGACGAGTCCCAGAACCTCTCCCACGGCGTCCTGGAGCAGATCCGGATGATCTCGAACCTGGAAACGGTCCGCGAGAAGCTGATCCAGATCGTCCTGATCGGCCAGCCGGAGCTTCAGGACGTGCTCGCCATGCCGGCCCTCCGGCAGCTCAACGAGCGGATCACCGTCCGCTACCATCTGGGCCCCTTGGAGCGGGCGGACGTGGGCCGCTACATCGAACACCGTCTCGCCGTCGCCGGTCGGGGGCGGGCCGCCTTCACGTCCTGGTCGTATCGGACGATCTATCGCTATTCTCAGGGGGTGCCGCGCCGGATCAACGCGATCTGCGACCGGGCGCTGCTCATCGCCTACACGAAAGAAAAGGTCCGGATCGGCGCGGCGCTCGTCCGCCGGGCTGTCCGGGACCTCGGCGGCTACGGGGAAACGGGCGGCGTTTCGCGTAAATGACTGAATCTGCTTGACTGAGGAGCCAATGAGTTATATCAACGAGGCGTTGAAGAAGGCCCAGGAAGAAAAGAACAGCCGCTACGAATATTATGGCGGCATCATCAGCCGCCCGCCGGCGGCGGGGCGTTCCCGCCGGGCGCGGTGGCTGATCGCGGGTGTTTTTGCATGCATCGTCCTGGCGGCCGGCGTCTGGGTCGCGTTCAATTTCGGGCTGTGGCTCGGGGAACGGCCCGGTCCGATCGCGGCGAAACCGGCGAGAACCGTTATCGTGGATCGTGAACCGCCGCCGGCCGTCGCCCCGAACGCCGTAACCGGCGTTCCCGGCGAAGTTCCGGCGCCGGCCGTGACCGCGCCCGTTGCCGGGATAGCGGCGGGACAGGCGGCATCCGCGCCGCCGGCCGTGTCGGCGAAAACCTTGGCGACGAATCCGCCGCGGCCTCCGGCCGCGTCGGCGGCACCCGGTTCGGAAACGAAGGTCGCTCCGGCCCGGACGGCTGAGGCGAAGACACCCCTGACACCCGCCGCCGCGTCGTCCGCAAAGACCGCCGGGATGCCGGTCCGGTCGCTCTACCGCCAGGCCCTGGCGCTGCAGAAGAAAAAGGATCTGGCGGGCGCCGCGGATCTCTACCGGCAGGTCGTGAAGCTGGATCCGAAACACGCCTACGCCTGGAACAATCTGGGGGTGATTCAGATGCGGCAAAAGGAAGACGGGAAGGCCATCGCCTCGTTCAAGCGGGCGGCCGCCCTGAAGGCCGGCTACGCCGATCCGTACTACAATCTCGCCTGCGCCTACGCCCAGTCCGGCGACAAGGCGCAGAGCCTCATCCACTTGAAGAAGGCGGCCGCTCTGAACCGTGAGGTCCTGACCTGGGCGAAGGAGGACACGGATTTGACCCCGATCGTCCAAACAACGGAATTCCATCAACTCGTGGAAGGGCAGGGAAAATGAGGCCCGTCTGTTTCCATAGGTTTCGCGCCATGCTCGTCATCGGGATGCTGCTCTGCCTAGTCCCGGCGACAGCGGGGGCCGCCCGGATCACCGGCGACACGCCGTCCGCTCCGGCGGCGACTTCCGGGACGCCGGCGACGGCCACGCCGCCGGTGGGCGACACGGCGCCTGTGGTTTCGCCCTCGACCGCACCGGCTCAAACCTCACCCGCGGCAACCGCACCGGCGCCGCCCCTCCCTTCCCGGTTCGGTTCCCGGCCACGGCCGCCGGCGAGGTTCGGACCGGCAGGCGCGCCCGCGTCCGCGTCGCCGTCTCAGACGGTTGCGCCGGCCGTTTCCGGGATGCCGGCTCAAACTGCACCCGCGACGCCGGCCCAGGGGGTGACAGCCGCCCCCACGACGCCGCAAGCAGTGGGGGGCGCGCAGACGACCGCCGTGAAACCGGCCGTTGCGCCCGCGCCCTTGCCGCCGGCGCCGGTGGCGGGTCAGGCCCCGACGACATCGCCAGCCACGGGCACCCGCCTGCCCGCATCGCCGCCGGCCCCGCCGGCCGCCCCGTCCGTGTTGCCCACACCGCCTTCTTCGACGACCCAGCCGGCCGCGACGACCCAGCCTACTGCGGCGACGGCCCAGCCGGCCGAGCCTCCGATCCCGGTCGCGGCGGCGCCGCCACCGGCCGCCCCCCCCGCCGCACCCGGGGGGACGCGCTACATCACGATCGATTTCGACAGCGTCGACATCCAGGTCTTCATCAAATTCATCAGCGAACTGACCGGGAAGAACTTCATCGTCGACGACAAGGTCAAGGGCAAGGTGACCGTCATCTCCCCGCGGAAGATCTCCGTCGACGAGGCCTACAAGGTCTTCGAATCCGTGCTCGACGTCTACGGCTTCGCGGCCGTTCCGGCCGGGGACATGATCAAGGTCATGCCCGCCCAGATGGCCCGGGAGAAGAATGTCGAGACGCGCCTGAAGGAAGAGGCCGTCTCGCCGGAGGACAAGGTCGTTACACAGATCCTCGCCCTCGATCACGCGAGCCCCGACGAGGTCAAGAAGGTCCTCGACCCCCTGGTCTCCAAATCCAGCGTCATCCTCTCCTATCCGCCGACGGGCATGGTGATCATCACGGACCTCCTCTCCAACATCAAGCGGCTGATGGAGATCGTCAGCGCCATCGATGTGGACGGGGTCGGGGAGCAGATCACCTATCTTCCCCTGGAGTACGCCTCATCGGCGGACATGGCCAAGTCGCTGACCGCGATCTTCCAGCAGCAGGCCGGCAAAGGCGCGCTCGCGCCGATCAAGATCGTCCCGGACGACCGCACGAACGCCCTCGTCATCTCGGCGACGGAGAACGACACGAAGAAGGTCCGCGAGCTTCTCAAGCTCATGGACAAGGAGGTCCCCAAGGGGGCGGGGGCCGTCCGGGTCTACTACCTCCAGAACGCCAAGGCGGAGGACCTGGCCAAGGTCCTGACGAGCCTTCCCCAGCAGACGAAGGCGGGCGACAGCAAGGAGGCCGCGGCCTTCTCCAAGAAGATTCAGATCGTCGCCGACAAGTCGACGAACGCCCTGGTCGTCACGGCGGAGCCGGCGGACTATCTCATCATCGAAGACGTGATCCGGAAACTGGACATCTCCCGGCCGATGGTCTATCTCGAAGCGCTCATCATGGAGGTGAACGCCTCGAAAGGGTTGACCTTCGGGGTCGAGTGGCAGGGCGCGAACGAGGGGTCGTATCAGGGCCACAAAGGGGGCATCGTCGGCAGCATCGGCGGCAAGACGGGGGCTTCCGCGATTGCCGGCAGTCTCGTGGCCGGCACGGCCGCCGGCCTGGCGCTGGGCGTCGTCGGCGAGGCCATTTCCGTGGCCGTCGGCGGATCGACGATCACGTTTCCCAACCTGGGGGCCTTCATCCAGGCCTACCAGAACGATACGGACGTGAGGATTCTCTCCACGCCGCAACTGCTGACCCTCGACAACGAGGAGGCCGAAATCACCGTGGGGTCGAACGTCCCCTACGTCACCCGCCAGGACACGACGGTGACCGCCTCGACCAACTACAGCAGCTACGAATACAAGGACGTCGGCGTCACCCTGAAGGTGACCCCCCAGATCAACAAGGACGGGTTCATCCGGATGAAGCTCGACCAGTCCGTGACGAAGATCGTTTCCCAGTCCGCCACGGTCGACTCGGCGGGGACCCAGATCCTGACGCCGACGACCCTCAAGCGCACGGCCAAGACCACCGTCACCATCAAGGACGGCGAGACCGTCGTCATCGGCGGGATGATCGAGGACAACAGCGATACGGGAACATACAAGGTGCCCCTGCTGGGCGACATCCCGCTCCTCGGCTGGCTCTTCAAATCGCGCTCGAGAACCGGGGAGAGAAACAACCTGTTCGTCTTCATCACGCCCCGGATCATCCGGACGCCCGAGGACGCCGTCACCATCAATCAGGATAAAACGGACTACATGCGGTCCATCCGCGAGGGCATCGTCAAGCCGGAGCCGGCCCGGAAGAAGGGCGAAAAGGGGAAGGCGGAGACGCCCGAAAAGCCGGCAAAGCCGGAGAAACCAACCGCCGAGGAGACGTCATGATCGCGACGCGGGGGACGGCGACCGCCGGGGATCGCACCGGCCCGGGCGCGGGCCACGCGGCGCCCGCCTGGACGCCGGCCTCGCTCGACGCGCGCCTCCTGGACGCCGGCTTCTCCCCGGACGACCTGGCCGAGGCCAGGCGCCAGTGCCGCGCGGGCCGGACGGGGCTCGTGGCGGCCCTTCTCAAACGCAACGTCCTCAAGGAGCCGGAACTCCTCGACCTCGTCGGCGCGCACTTCGGCCTGCCCGTCTGGACGGACCTGCCGATCGATCACGTCGATACGGAATTCACGAAGAAAATCCCCATTCATTTTCTGCGCAAGTACCACATCGTCCCCCTGGGGAACGCCGAGGGCCTCGTCGTCGCCGTGCACGATCCGACGGACTTCCAGCCCCTGGACGATGTCTGCCGCCTCCTGGGACGCCGCGACCGGAAGGTGGTGCTCGCCCCCCAGGACGCGATCCTGACCGCGATCAACTTCATCTACGACCTGAGCAGCAACACCGCCCAGCAGTTCTTCCAGGAGATGACGGAGGAATCGCCGGACAGCATCATCTCCGCGATCGAAGACCGGGGCGATCTCCTCGACGAGACGAGCGACGCCCCGATCATCAAGCTCGTCAACCTGATGCTCTCCGGCGCGGTCCGGGACCGGGCGAGCGACATCCACATCGAGCCCTACCAGAACGCGACGAAGATCCGGTACCGGATCGACGGGATCCTCTACGACACGCTGAGCCTGCCCCGGCGGGTGCAGTCCCCGCTGGTCTCCCGCATCAAGGTCATGGCGAAGTTGAACATCGCCGAGAAGCGCCTCCCGCAGGACGGTCGGATCGAGATCAAGATCGGCGACAAGAGCGTGGACATCCGCGTCTCCGTCATCCCCACGGCCTTCGGCGAGCGCGTGGTGCTCCGGCTTCTGGACAAGACCGGGACGATGCTGAGGCTCTTCGACCTCGGCATGAACAACGCCACGATCCGGCTGTTCGAGAAACTGATCAAATCCCCCTACGGGATCGTCCTCGTCACGGGCCCCACGGGGAGCGGCAAGACGACGACGCTCTACGCCGCCCTGTCCACGATCAACCACCCCGAGATCAACATCATCACGATCGAGGACCCCATCGAGTACCAGATCGAGGGGATCGGCCAGATCCAGGTCAACGCCAGGATCGGCATGACCTTCGCCAGCGGGCTGAGGTCCATCGTGCGCCAGGACCCGGACGTGATCCTGGTCGGCGAGATCCGGGACCGGGAGACGGCGGAGATCGCCATCCAGTCGTCGCTCACGGGGCACCTCGTCTTCTCGACCCTGCACACCAACGACGCGGCGAGCGCGATCACCCGCCTGATCGAGATGGAGATCGAGCCCTTCCTCGTCACCTCGTCCGTGATCGCCATCATCGCCCAGCGCCTCGTGCGCGTCCTGTGCCCCCGGTGCAAGGAGGCCTACACCCCGGACGAGGAATCGCTCGCGAACCTCGGCATCGACCCGCGGATGCTCGCGGAGCGGACGATCTATCAGCGCAAGGGGTGCCTGAGCTGCATGAACACGGGCTACCGCGGCCGGACGGCGATTTTCGAGGTCCTGATCGTGGACGACGCGATCAAAAACCTCGTCCTCAAGACCTCCGACGCCAACCTGATCAACGAGGCGGCCGTGCAGCGCGGGATGACGACGATGTCGAGCGACGGGGTGCAGAAGGTCCTGGACGGGGTGACGACGATCGAGGAGGTCCTGAGGGTGACGCGCATCCTCAAGCGCGACGTGGACGTCGAGCTGATCCACGAGGCCCACGCCGAGGCCACCGGAGACGCGCCGTGAAGCGATTCGCCGCGCTCGTGGGGGTGATCTCGTTTTTTTGGGCCGCCGCGGGATGGGGCGCGGAGGTGCGTCTCGGGCCGGCCAGGGCGGCGTCCGGGCAGACCATCGACATTCCCGTGACGGCGGACCGGGTCGAGCGGCTGGCCGGCGTCAAGCTGGTCATCGCCTACGACGCCGACGCCCTGACCTTCCGGGCGGCGAACAAGACGCCCCGGACGCAGGCGTTGATGCATATCGTGAACGACAAGAAGCCCGGGCGGCTCGTCATCGTCATGGCCGGGGCGCGGGGGATCGGCGGGCAGGACGTCCGTCTCCTGACCCTGACGTTCCAGGGCAGGAACGGGGCGAAGCGGAACCCGCCGACCCGCATCGACATTCTGGAGTGCCAGCTCATGGGGGAGGACCTCAAGGAGATCAAGGCGACCACCCGGGGGTGCGCCGTGCCGATCGCTCCGCCGTGATGGGAGCGCCCGGGGCCGCGGCGCCTGCGGCCTTCGCTTTCTTTGCCTTCAGCCTTTCAGAAAGGAGGACATGATGAGTCCAATCAATCTCCTCAAAAGAATCGCGCTGTTCGAGGCCCTTTCCGTGAAGGACCGGGAGGAGCTGGCAAAGCTCCTGAGGCGCCGGACCATCCAGAAGGGACAGATTCTTTTCCATAAAGGCGATGAGGGCACGGCCCTGTTTCTCATCATGAGCGGCCGGATCAGCATCGTGCTGAAGGTCCGCCCCGAGGACGAGATCACCCTGTCCGTCCTCGCCGACGGGGACTTTTTCGGCGAGATGGCCCTGCTGGACGGCATGCCCCGTTCCGCCGATGCCGTCGCCAAGGAGGATACGGACCTTTACATCCTCAATCGAGCGGATTTCATTCGATTTTTAATGCATAACGAGCATGCCATGCAGGCCATTCTGTACACCCTCTCCGTGCGCCTGCGCAAGACGGACGACCTCCTGGGCGAGACGGCCTTCCTCAACATTTCGTCACGGCTGGCCAAGCGGCTGATCGAACTGGCGGAATCCCGCGGCATCCGGGAGGAAGGCTCGTCGCACGTCGAACTCGAACTGACGCAGAAGGAGCTGGCGAGCCTGGTGGGTGTCAGCCGGGAAAGCATCAACAAGGAGTTGAAGCGCTGGCGCGACCGCGATCTCGTGGCCACCTCGCGCAACCATCTCATCATCACCGACCTCGACACCATCCGCAAGCGCGTCCGGTGACGCACCCCCCCCCCCCTTGTGTGACCTATTTCACCTTCGTTGTGTGAAAAAGACCGGGAATATCCATAAATGAGTGCCTGAATTCCCTTGACTTCCCCCGATGCGTACATATAAATGGAGACAACCGGACGTGGGCAGACCATGGCACGTCGCGGCGCCTTTGGTTTAATCCTCATCGCCTCGCCGCCCTCTTGCGGCGCCGCTCTTTAAAGGCAAAACGCATTATCCAACAACCCCTGGACCATTTGAGAAAGGAGCTGTTTTATGTTTCCGAAAATCCTGAAGAAATGGACCTTCCCGCTGGTCCTGTGCACCGCGATGCTGCTCGGCGCGGTCGGGAACCTCCACGCCTTCTCGGTGGATGTCAGCCGTGTCACCTATTCCGATCCCTCGAGATCGATCGACTATGATTTTTCCGTGGGGACCCCGGGCCCCGCGGGAGATGGAACAACCACCCCGATTGTTCCGGTCAACAACATCCTGCTGCCGAACACCAATCCGCCTGTCGTGGCAAAGGACGTTGCGGACTGGTATTTCATGTACGGCAATCTGCCCCAAGTCGGCGTCGCGACAGTCAGCCTCAACAAAACGGCCAAGATCGCCACCGTCACGACGACGGGAGGGGCGGTCGTCCTGCAGGGTTCGTCCCAGGGGCCGCCCCCTGCCGCGGGCACGACCTGGACCTACGCCATCGGGCTGAAGAACTTTTCCGGGATCAACGATGCGACGAAGGAATACGTTTTCGAGGTTGGTTTCGCCACCCCCGTGGGGGGGGTGGTCCAGCCGCAAATCCGGGCCTTCTGGACGGCCTCGGGAAATCTGAAGCTGGAAGCGGTGATCTTCGACGAAGCGAACGATGCGGATCTCTGGAGATCGGGGAAGGTCGACCTCACTGGATTGACAACGCCTGCGAATAGCCTCGAATTGAAGATGGTCAACAACGGCACCACCATCGTTTTCTGGTACCGTATGAACGGCGACGCCGGCACCTGGACCAACATGGGCGAATACACCATCGCGAGCGGTCTGGTTTTCAACAGCCTTCCCGCCCGTTTCCCCTATCTGTATCTGGAAGAAGGCGTTCCCGAATCCCCCTTCCGGGTTTCATCTCAGCACTGGGTGGACACCAACGGCAACAAATATCACGCCTGGGTGCGCGTGGAGGATGATCAGCAGATCTACAGTGCCGTGACCGTCAACAGTCCGGGCTATCTGGACGAGACGCCGATGACCTTCAACAGCTCCCAGAACTACTGGTCGATCGAGGGAACCCTCTTTTCCGACGACTTCAACGACAACACGCTGGATACGGCCAAGTGGGAAACGACCGGGAACACCGTGACGGAAAGCGAGGGGTCGCTCAATGTGGATCAGGTCCTTACGGACCAGGGGGGAAAGGTCCTGAGCAAGACGATCCTCATCAATCCTTACGCGCCGATCGTGGTCCAGAGGACGGCGAAGGTGCATTATGCCAACAACAATTTCGACGGGATCCTCGGCCTTTATTTCGGGAACACGGCGAATTTCGCCTCCGTGTCGAGCGCGCTGCCGTACGACGTCATGTCCGTGGTCGCTTCCCATGCCAATCATGAATACAGCAGCGCCACCGAACAAGCCGTATCGGGCTTTTATCTGGGCCGTACGCCGGCACACCTGGTCGGATACCCCACCACGAGGACGGACGCCATCTGGGACACCGAGTTCGTGGAGAAGATCGTTTACAACCCCGTTTCGGGCGTGGCGGAATTGTGGATCAACGGGGAGCAGAAGGCAACCCTCGATGTCGGCGCTCTGCCTTCTACCGCCCGCTATATGAAGGTTTATCTCGATGCCTGGGGTTGGGATATCGGCCATTACAATGATTCCAACGACCTGACCGTTTCCCAGCCCTGGACGGGCGGAAACGTCTATCTGAGCGACAACACGCCGCCGGCGTTGCCGGTCACCTTCAACTTCACGGCGACAAAGAAGGCCGGCGGGACCGACATGGTTTCCCAGGACGTGACGGGCTACGTGACAGGCTATCCGACAATTCTGTCGCCCACGGGCGAAGTCAACACCAATCCTGTTTTCTCCTGGAACGCCTTAGAGGGCGCCGAGTTTTATAGCGTGGAGGTAAGCGATTCGACTGGGAACCGCATCTGGAATAAGTACGACATCCCTTCCACAACGACAAGTTATCCTTACGGCGGCCCGGCCCTGACGAACGGTCAGACTTACCAGTATTTCATTTCAGCCGGGGTCGAGACCGGCGGGCAATCGAACCACGCCTTCTCCACGGCCAGCTTCACGTACACCGGGGGAACGGCCGCCGAAACCATCTCCTTCACGGGTTCGGTGAAAACGGTTCCCTCGTGGCCCGCGACAGGCGATATGGCGGCCTTGGCCGGGACGACCGTTTCGGCCTACCTTCTCGGGGCGACGCCGACGCTGATCGGCACGGCAACCGTCGACGCCGGCACCGGCGCCTTCACACTGACCGGGATCCCGAAATCGTCCACCTTCTATCTCCAGGTCCAGCCGGGGGCGCCCGGTTATACGCCCGTCATCAGCAAATTTATGAACTGGACGGCAGACATCCAGGGCCTGCGGCCCTTTGTCCTCTTTACGATGGGGCAGGGGCTGCAGTATCCCACCGGCCTCGGCGTCACGCCCGGGACCGGTACGATCCTGGGCCGCGTTGCCTTGGAGAACAGCCCGACGACGTTCCTCGCCGGGGCGACAATCGAGGCGAGGCAGTGGATCGCCCCTGTACCCCCGGCGACGGAGCCGACTCTTGGGACGACGTATCCCGTGACCTACACCAGCGGATCGGCCACGCAGGATGACGGCATCTACTATGTCAGGAATATTCCCGCGGGTACAATCGTGCAGCTGGTGGCGACCCTGGCCGGTCATACCTTCCCGTTCAACGGCTCCGTCGTTCCTGCTCCGATGGGCGTTGTCTCGGAGGAGTCCTTCTTCGCGACGCCGACGCCGAGCCCGTTCTACAGCTATTCCTACCACAACCAGGACGGAAATTACTTCATCAACCTGTTTGCGGAAGATCCCACCCACGCTTTTACCGGCGGCGTCACGGTCAGTGGTCCTTTCTTGACTGGAGGAACGGTGAGTTTGGCGTACAACGAGGTGAGCAAGCGCTGGGAACTGCCCGCGGGCGCGGGCGGGATGAACCTTGGATCGACCCCGCCCCCCGGTGGGCCGTTCAGCTACTATTTCGAGGCGAAAAACGGCGCGGCGGAGATCGTGGATTCGGAAACGAATGATGTCAGCGTCTTCGTCGAGGGCTATGCGACGCCTTCGTCGCCCACGGGAACCGTGACCGAGGCGACGCCGACCTTCACCTGGGCGGCCGTCAGCGGGGCGACCGGCTATTCCATCGTCCTGAAGGATACGACCGCCGGCGCCGACATCTGGTTCACGCCCATTCTCCCCGCCAACCAGACGAGCATCGTCTATAACGGGACGGTACCGCTGGTCGGCGGACACGCCTATGAATACACGGTCATTGCCCTGAACGACTCCGACGGGAACCAGAACTCCTCCTTCGCCCTGGGCAGCTTCACCTACACGGCTGAAGTTTCAACGGTAACCGTGAGCGGAATCGTGAGGGATTTGAACGGCGGCGTCATCACGTCCGGCGTGACGGTGTCGCTGGCCGGAGATCCGACCAAAACAACGTCGTCCTCGACGACGGACGGCAGCTTCAGCCTTCCGGGCCTGCCTGCCAATACGACACTCGCGCTGAAGTTCGCCGCCACGGGCTACCTGGATCTCTATACGGTGGATTTCTCGGTGACGGGCGATACAAACATCAGTGTCGACGCGTTCGGCGGGAGTGGACCGATCACCATGCTGACCGCGAGCGAGCTGAGCGCCGTGGGCGCGATGCCCGCATCCGGGAAGGCCCTCGTCCTCGGCCGTGTTGCCGATATGACCTACCGGTATTCCAGCAACGTCGGCGGTGCGGCGGTAACGGCGACGAGCACATTGCATCCGGCGGTACCGTATCCGGTCGTTTACCGCAATCCCTTCGGCGTTCTGACCAGTGCGTCCGGCACCTGGGGGAACGGCATGTTCTATGTTTTGAATGTGGACGCCGGCGATGCGGTGACCCTGACGGCCACCCGGAGCGGCTGGACTTTTCCGGCGCGAACATTCCGCACGCAGGCGGATGCGGTGATTCTGGGGTCGCTCTCTGGAACAGCGCCGGGCTACGACGCGTCGCTCGGCGGCTTCGTCAAGAACTCGAACGGGGCCGGCGTTTCTGCCACGGTGGCGCTGAAGGGGGATCCCGGCAAGTTCGTCACAACGAACCCGGACGGGTCTTTCGTCTTCGGTACACTCCCCAGGGATGCGGGTTTCAAGGTTAAGGTTACGGCGAGCACTTACGTGGACACCTATGCCGACGCCAGGCTCCCTGGCAGTGTCACCGGTGTCACCTACCTGATGTTCAAGCTGGCCGACCTGGCCATGCTCGGGGTCACATCGAGCAACGGCCTGTTGGGCGGCACCATCTTCGATCAGACGATGATGCCGCTCGCAGGGGCAACGGTCGCCCTGACGAGCATGACCGAGACCAGTTACGCCGCAACCTATCCGGGCGGCAGCGGTTCCACCTCGGCCTCGGGTCAGTTCCTCGTGCCGAACGTGCTGCCCGGCGACGTGGTTCAGGTTGAGGTGACGAGAGCCGGCTACACCTTCAACGCGATCTACATGAACGGGTTTGACTCGTCCGTAACCGAAGCGATGATCATGGGGACGGCAATCTCCTGCACCTACGCCCTTGACCCCACGTCGGCGTCGCCGGTGGCAGGCGGCGGGTCGGCCACGGTTTCGGTCGCCGCGGGAGCGGGCTGTGCCTGGACGACGGTGAGCAACAACACCGATTGGCTCCATGTGAACTCCGGAGCGAGCGGGTCGGGCAATGGCACGGTCGGTTATACGGCGGACGCCAACACGGGGGACGCCCGCACCGGCACGATCACGATCGCGGGCCAGACCTTCACGGTCAATCAGGCGGCGGCGGCAGTCGTGCCGCACCCGGACGCCGAAACGATCCAGTCGCGGTTCGCGGCGGCGATCGACCGGATCAAGGCCGGCGATTTCACAGAGCTCACAGGCTTTGCCGGATACATTTCGGAGAATTTCCTGGATTACGGCGAGAACAAGGCCCTGTTCCTCGCGGAGGTCCAGCAAGAGCCCGGGGCCCTGGATTATACCATCCAGAGCACCACGGGGACGGGCGACGATGCCGTGATGAACCTGACGTGGAGCGACGGCGAGCTCGACACCCTCTACTTCAAAAAGGAAAGCGGCGGCTGGATGTTGTACGGCAACCAGCACCTGTTCGACGCCTGGGCGAACAGCAGCCATGAGATGTACACCCAGAATAACTACCCCTACTGGGTCAACCTGTCGGTCGAAGACCCCGATCTCCCGGGCCTTGAGATCACGACCGTCAAGGTCACGGGGACGGGTCTGCCGGAAGGGGGCATCCAGCTTACCCATGACACAGACTCCGGGCAATGGAATTCATGGATGAGTGAGCAGCCCGATCTCAGCTGGGCGACGACACCGGCCGTGCCGCGGCAGTACACATTCGAAATCACGTACACCGGGACCTATACCGGCAAGACGTCTCCGGAGGTGTACACGTATCCGGTGATGTCCTTTGTCGAGGTTGCCCCGTCGCTGGAGAGCCTCTCCCCGGCCTCCGGCAGCACGGCGACGCGGCCGCTCGCCTTCTCCTGGGATAGCGCCGGCGCGGGCTACACCTATCGCGTGCAGGTCAGCGATTCCGGCCACAACTGGATCTGGGAGTCCGAAGAAAGCACGACCGGCACTTCCCTGGCCTATGACGGCCCGTTCCTTGCGGCCGGCTCCTATTATTACCACATCAGCACGCGGGACGGTTATGACAACATGTCGATGATCCAGGTACCCTTCATGATGCCGCACCTCAAGGGCGACCTCAACGGCGACAATAAGGTCGATCTGGCCGACGCCGTCCTGGCGCTCAGGATCCTGGCCGGGTTCAGCCCGACCACCGGTCTCAGGGCCGATTACGCGGCCTCCGGCACCGACAAAGCGGGGCTCGCGGAGCTCGATTTCATCCTCCAGTCCGCGGCCGGCCTGCGTCTGCAGTAGCGTCAAGGTCCCCTCCCCCCGATGGCGGGGAGAGGGGGGGGTTGATCGGGGCTTCGGCCTTTCGTGTGGGTCAACGGGGCGATTTCGGGAAGCATCGGGGAACAGAGACTGAAATGACTGCAAAAAGAAAAGGGATCATTCTGGCCGCCGTCGTGGCGATCGTCGCGGCCGCGGCCCTCTACCTGCTGGCGTATACGGGTTCGACGACGATCCCGGGTTTCCACTTCACCGGAAAGGACGGCGTCGTGGCCGTCCGCGCGGATCGGCTGATGATCGAGGGCGGGTTTTTCAAACACCCGGTTCTGGAAAATGCCTACATCGATGCCCATGCCGGCCCGAAGAAGGCGGTGACGATCGACGATCTGGACCTCAAAGACGTCTTCTCCAAAGGCCGTTTCTCATCGTTTCCGGGAAAGGGTTCCATCATCGAGGCCCGGCCGGCGGCGATGAAGATCTACGGCGGAAAGGATGTCGCGGCGCAGATTTTTGCCTCCGAGCTCGAGATCGATCTCAAACACCGGCGCCTGACCTTTCGGGGAACGGCCAGAATCCTGGCGGGAAACACCCTGCTCATCGCCGACAGGTTGACGTTCCTGCCGGAGGAGATGTCGATCGAGGCGGAAGGGTTTGCCCTCCAGAAGCCCGACAAGCGGGTGGAAGGCCGAAGCCTGAAGACCAACGTGCTTTTGGACCCGGTCGCCATCGGGCAGCCGGACAAGGAATAGACGGGGCGGGATTTGCGGGATCGCCGAAATTTTAACCTTGAAGGGAAGGCCGCGATCTGTTATCAGGAAAACAGTCGGTTTTTTTGGCAATTCGCTGTCCATGATCCCGATGGGCCGATTGCGGTGAATCCGGGATTCGGGAATTGGGTCGTGCAATGATCAAGCGCGCCGCGGCAAGAAACATTCTGGTCGGGATGCTGTCCCTGATGATTCTGGCGTCGGGCTGGCCGGTGTACCATGCGGCCGACCTCGACCGGAGTAGCCGGATCGATCTTCAGGATGCCATCCTTTCCGTTCGTCTGCTGGCGGAATCCGTCAACGATCCCGACACCTTCCGGGAGAGCGTGGAAAACGCCGTCACCGCCATGAAGGTAGTCTCCGGGTTGAAGACGGTGGTCAAGGCGGCCCATGATCAGGGCGCCTCCGTCACGTTTGCCGGCCTCGAGCGCCCCGGCCTCATTTCCGTTTATCGACTGGACCTCTCCAGTGCCGGACGGATCCTCCCGGAGGAGGCCGCCCCGGCCTATGAATCCATTTCCATCGCGCCCGTTTCGCCCCCTCCCCGCGCCTGATTCGTTCATGCGTCGTTGACCGGTTTTGGCATTTTATATCCGTATTTTTTATATCATCTCTTCGTGAGGAGCATGACCATGAAATCGAAAAGGCTGTTTCATGCTGTTCTTTTGTCGGTCTTTGCATGGCTGTTTTTGATGGCCGGCATCGCCGGGGCCGTAACCCTGACGGCCGGCACGGCAAAGCTCGACATGGCGATGACGCCCGCGACCGCCTTCGCGAACGGCGAGAGCTTCTACCTGCTCATCAAGGTCAACGATGCGACCGGCGTCGCCGGCGCGGCCCTGACCGTCGAATACGATCCCGCGCTGTTCGAGGTGGACGAAACGAACGTCTCCGGGAACGATTACTTTATCGCGACCAGCAATACCTTTGTGACGGTCACCGATACCCGGACCCCGCCCGGGACGCCGTCCTCGGCCATTCCCTCCCTCGGTAACCAGACAACCTCCGGGAAGGTCATGCTGTCCGGGGCCTTCATCAATCTGAATGCGGAAACCGGGGGTGGCGGCGCCTATACCGGCGAGCAGATCCTCTTCAAAGTCAAGTTTCGGGCCAAGGCGGTCGGAGGCCCGGCAGTCTTCACCGTAAAGCAATCGATGCTGCAGAACCCCGCCGCGGGTTGGGGAACCGTGGAGACGGCCGAGGCCGCACCGGTCCTGGTCGGCGCCTTGCCCAAAACCCATGCGGATTGGGCCAACCTGGCGCTGGCCTTCCCCGTTCTCTTGGGGGATGCCACGCATACATTCGAGCCCATCCAGGCCACGGGCATTACGGTTACGGCGGGGATTCCGATCTCCGGTACGGTCACCTACATGGGCAAGCAGGAGGGAACGCTCAATGTCGGCGCCTTCACGGATGCCGCATTCCAGAACTTCGTGGGGCAGGGATTCGAGGGCACGGGCGCCTGGCCGGGCACTTCGCAGGCCTACACCGTCTACGTTCCCACGGCGGGCACCTACTATCTGGCCGGCTTCAACATGAGCGGCGCCGCGCACGAGGATCCCAGCGCGACGGACGCCTTCGGCACCTACGGCAGCGCCCTCGAGATTTCGGCCGCCGCCGACGGGAAAAACTTCACGCTGATCGATCCCGACGTTAACCAGAACAACCTGCCCGACTGGTGGGAGGCCAAGTACGTGATTTACAGCGAGACAACCCCGGTCGGCCAGAACGCGGACCAGGACAACGACGGCTACTCGAACCTGGTCGAGTACCAGAGTTACGTGAGTGCCGCGGATCCGGGCCAGAACCCGACCGTCCCGGACGCCCCCGGCAAACCGGGGTACGACGCGGCAACGGACACGAGGGATTACACCATTTCCGGTACGATCTATTACTCCGGAACCCAGGTGGGCACACTTAATGTGGCGACTTATGCACCGACGGATACAACCTTCCAGACTCCCAAGAGTTTGGTTGATCAGAAGGCTTGGTCCGGGACGAGCATGACCTATACGTTGACCGTGAAAAATGGCACGTATGTCGTGCTGGCCTACATCGATGTCGGCGGAAGCAGCCCAGGCCTTGAGGCTTCGGAACCGCAGAAGGCCTCCACCCAGTTCAGCGTTTCCGGCGCCAATGTAACGGGCAGAAACCTGACCCTGACCGACGCAACCACAAAAACGCAGCGGGTTTTCTCAGCGAACCCGAATCCGTCGGCAAGGGCCGGTGGGACCTTCTCGTTGGATTTGAGATACAACACGTCCGACGGCGACAAAACACTCACCGGCATCGGGGTCCGGGTCCACTTCGATTCCTCGAAGCTGACCTACGCAAGCAACAACGGCCTGTTTGCCACGGGCAATCAGGGTGGCGTTCAGATCCAGAACGACACCAGTGACTACGATGGCGATGCCGCGACCGATAAATTCGCGCTAATCGCCTGGGTGGATATGGGTGGTTTATGGCCGGGCGACAGCCAGACCCTGCCGTTGAGTCTGGTCAATCTGGTCTTCACCGCGAATGCCGGGCTGTCCGAGGGCGCGACGAGTACGATCCGCTTCACGTCCAGTTCCAAGGCTGCGGGATACCAGTTCGATTCCGAACCGGCCACGTTCACCGTCCGCGCCTTCAATCTGGATGTGGACGGCAACACCATGCCGGATGCCCTCACCGACGGACTGCTGATCATTCGTAGTCTGTTCGGGTTCACCGGGGATTCGCTCATCGGCGGCGCCGTTGGCGATGGCGCGACGCGGACGACGGGAACGGATATCGAGGCCTATCTTGCCGGCGCCGGCAGCGCTCTGGATGTGGACGGCAACGCCGTGCCGGATGCCCTCACGGACGGACTGCTGATCATCCGTAATCTGTTCGGGTTCACCGGGGATTCGCTCATCGGCGGCGCCGTCGGCGATGGCGCGACGCGGCAGACGGCAGAGGCCATTGAAACACATATTCAGAGTCTGATGCCCTGACGGGCATGCGGTGATTCTGAATCCCTTTTGATGGGGCCTCTCCATCCTCGCATGGGGAAGCCACCATCAAAACTTCTCGAGGAGGCAACAATGAACAGCGGGATCGCAAAAAAGATTCTCCAGGTGGTTTTTATATTCTTCTGCCTGAGCGTTCTTGTGCCGGCGGTTGTGGCCGCGGGCACCCAGAGCGTGTCATTGACCCCGGCAACCCTCTCGGGCGCCCCGGGTGACACGATACGGATTGGAATGACATATGAGAATGACGCCGGGAAAACGACGGGCATCGGAATCCGGATCCATTTCGATTCCCGCGTTTTCTCTTCCGCGGCCTTTGAAGATCTGTATGGCGAGGGTTGCATCGCCTCCGATGCGACTCCGCGCAATGACACCGAAGACCTGGACGGCGACGCGGATACGGACAAATACCTTGCCGTGGCATGGGTCGGCGTGAGGGGAGACTGGCCGAGCTTTCTCGCGTTGCCGCTTACGCTGGGCAAGATGATCCTTCCGGTTCGTCCGGACGCAGCGACGGGTGCGACAAAGCTGAATGTCACGACGGCAGGGACAGCGGCCGGGCATCAGTTTCTGGGGGCGGGAGCCGTTATATCGATCCGTTAGCGGATGACGATGCAGACTCACGATTAAACGATGAACGATGGATTCGGAGGGACTTATATGAGAACGCTATTGCGCCATAACAAATGGGTCAGGTTCGCCCTGGTGGCCTTGACCATCCTGACGGGAGGGAGTCTTTACAGCCTGATTGCCGCAGGCAATCAAGAGGTTGAGGTCGTCCCGAGCAACGCCAGCCCGGCAGTGGGAAGCGATGTGACCGTCGCGGTCAAATACAATGTCAGCGACGGGGACAATACCCTGACAGGCATCGGCGTTCGGGTCCACTTCGATTCAACGAAACTGACCTACGCAAGCAACAACGGCCTGTTTGCCACGGGCAACCAAGGCGGCGTTCAAATACAGAACGACACCAGCAACTCTGACAGTGATGCCACGACCGATAAATTTGCGCTGATCGCCTGGATAGATATGGGCGGTTCATGGCCGGGCGTCACCCTGCCGATCACCCTGGTGAATCTCGTTTTTACGGTCAATGCCAATGCCCCGGCGGGGAATTCAAACGTCAATCTATCCTACTCCAGCAAGGCGGCAGGTTATGGATTCGCACCGACAAATGCTGTGTTGAACATCACCATTCCCCCTGGGCAGATCAAGGGGACGATTGCGTATCCGGGATACTCGCAAGGGAAGATTTATGTCGGCGCCTATTCGGATGCCGGGTTCACGACGCTTGTGAAAACGACGAGTATCAATGCACCGGGCGCCTATACGATTCCCGACCTTGCGCCGGGGAACTACTACCTGAAGGCCTTTAACGATTACGATAACAGCGGGACCTACAAGCCCGTCGACGCGCTGGGCGTCTACGCCGGCGCGGTGACGGTGACCTCCGGCCAGGATACGACGGGGAAGGACATCACGCTCAACCTGCCGAAACTCACGATCGCTAAGACGGGGACCGCGGCGGCGAACCTGGGCACGGACATCACGTACACGATCACCTACGGCAACACGGGTGGCCTGGCGGCGACTGGCGTGGTGATCACCGACAAGGTCCCGACGGGAACGACGTTCAAGTCGGCGACGGGCGGGCCCAGCGGCGGGACGGAGTCCGGCGGCACGGTGACCTGGAACATCGGGAACCTGGCGGCCGGGGCTTCCGGAACGGTGACGCTTGTCGTAACGGTGGCGTCGAGCGGTCTCGCGGACCAGGCGAAGATCGCGAACGACACGTACGGTATCGACTGTGCGGAGACGGCCGCGGTGGCCGGGGCGAAGTTCGAGACGACGGTGAACGCGCCGGTGATGTCGGTTTCGAAGGTGGCGCAGATCGGCGGCCAGACGGTGGTTCAGGTGCCGGCGGGTGACGATCTGACCTACGTCCTCACGTACAAGAATACGGGCCACATGGCGGCCTCGGGCGTCGTGATCAAGGACACGGTTCCGGCGAACACGACGTTCAAATCGGCGGCGGACGGCGGGACGGAGTCCGGCGGCCTTGTGACGTGGAACATCGAGGCGGTGGCGGCCGGCGCGACGGCGACGGTGAGCTACGTGGTCAATGTGACCAGCGGTTTGGCGAACGGGACGGTCCTGAGCAACGCGACCTACAGCATCGACAGCGACCAGACGGCCGAGGCGGCCGGGACGGCCCTGGCCACCGCGGTCACGAGTGCGCCGATCCTGGCGATCAGCAAGACGGCGGCGCCGTCTCCGGTGGTCGCGGGGCAGGAACTGGTTTACACGATCACGTACAGCAACTCCGGCAACGAAAAGGCGACGAACGTGGTGATCCGGGACACGGTTCCGGCGAACACGACGTTCAAGTCGGCGGTTGGCGGGACGCTTGCAAGCGGCGTTGTGACGTGGACCATCGGGGATCTGGCGGCCAAATCCGGACCCCAGACGGTGAGCTTCACGGTGTCGGTGAGCCCGACCCTGGCGGACGGGGCGACGGTGACGAACGGCACCTACAGCATCGCCTGCACGCAGACGGCAACCGTCAACGGCACGGCCCTCGTGACGAACGTCATCAAACCGGTCCTCACGGTTGCCAAGACGGGGACCGCGGCGGCGAACCTGGGCACGGACATCACGTACACGATCACCTACGGCAACACGGGCGGCGCGGATGCGACGACCGTCGTGCTGACGGACAAGGTCCCGGTGGGGACGGTGTTCAAGAGCGCGGACGGCGGGATTACCCCCGACGCGAACGGAATCCTGACGTGGAATATCGGGGCCCTGGCAAAGGCGGCGACGGGAACGAAGAGCTTCATCGTGACGGTTCCGGCCGCGGGTCTTGCGGACCAGGCGAAGATCGTGAACGACACGTACGGCATCGACTGTGCGGAGACGGACGCGGTGGTCGGGGTGAAGTTCGAGACCACGGTGAACGCGCCGGTGATGTCGGTCTCGAAGGTGGCGCAGATCGGCGGGCAGACGGTGGTTCAGGTGCCGGCGGGTGACGATCTGACCTACGTCCTCACGTACCGAAATACGGGCCACATGGCGGCCTCGGGCGTCGTGATCAAGGACACGGTTCCGGCGAAAACGACCTTCAAGTCGGCGGCGAATGGCGGGACGCTGGGTTCCGGCGTCGTGACATGGAACAACATCGGGGCGGTGGCGGCCGGCGCAACGGCGACGGTGAGCTACGTCGTGACGGTGGATAACGGTTTGGCGAACAATACGCTCCTGAGCAACGCGACCTACAGCATCGACAGCGACCAGACGGCCGAGGCGGCCGGGACGGCCCTGGCCACGACGGTCACGAGCGCGCCGATCCTGGCGATCAGCAAAACGGCGGCGCCGTCTCCGGTGGTCGCGGGGAAGGAACTGGTTTACACGATCACGTACAGCAACTCCGGCAACGAAAAGGCGACGAACGTGGTGATCCGGGACACGGTTCCGGCGAACACGACGTTCAAGTCGGCAGTTGGCGGGACGTTTGCGAGCGGTGTCGTGACATGGACCATCGGGGATCTGGCGGCCAAATCCGGACCCAAGACGGTGAGCTTCACGGTGACGGTGAGCGCGGACCTGGCGGACGGGGCGACGGTGACGAATGGCACCTACAGCATTGCCTGCACGCAGACGGCAACCGTCAACGGGGCGTCCCTCCCGACGGAGGTCAAGAAGCTGACGATCGTGCCGACGGTTCCGGGATTGGCGATGCTCGTCAATACCACGAAGGGACTGACGGTGACGGGCGGCATCGGGGCCTTCAGCTGGGCGCAGACGCCGACCACCAATTCGACGATCACCAAGACGGGCGACCGAACGGCCGATTTCAACGCAACGGCCGTCGGGGTTTACACCGTGACGGTGACGGATGCGGGCACGACGCCGAACGCCACGGCGACGGCGGACGTGGACGTGATCAACCCGATCGCGATTACGGGCAAGCCGGCGGGCGACGCCATCCTCTCGAACGGGACGAACGCGTTCGGGGCGACGGGCGGCAAGACGGAAGGCCAGGTCAACTGGGAGGTCAGCCAGGGAACCATCACGAGCGCAGGTGTTTACACGGCGCCCACGGTGACGACGGGAACCCTGCTCGTGACGCTGACGGCGTATGACAAGACCTACGGCAAGTCCTATGCGACGCCGATCAAGGATACCTATCAGTTCACGGTTTATCCGAAGGTCGCGGTGACGAACAAGCCGGCGGCGCCGCCGGTCGTCACGGCGGGCAATTTCTCGCCCGAGTACGCCGTTGCGGGCGGTGATGGAACCTTTACCTGGACGGTGGCAGGTCCGGCGGCGGTCGCGCCGCAGACTGGACCCAAGTACCGCTTCCAGGCGCCCTCGACGGGGAACTTCGCCGGGGAATATACGATTACGGTGACGGACGGCAAGGGCTTCACGGATACCTTCAAGGCCTACGTGCCGATCAAACTGGTGACGGTGGACGGAAGCGGGAACCAGATTCCGTCCAGCTTCGTGACGGGGAATGTCATCAACTTCAAGGCCCTGGGCGTCGCCACCAACCTGACGGTCACGGCGACGCAGAACCCCGTGACCGGGGACAAGGTGGTCGGCGGCCTTCCGGCGGCCCCCATCGCCACGACAACGTTTGCCGGTACGGCGGACAACCCGGGTTCGGCCGCGATAACGGTTCAGGATGCGGCCGATGTGAACGGGTATTACAAGGGAAGCCTCCAGGTCGGCGTCGTGGGTGCGGCGCAGATCAGCGGGACCGTGACCGGCATTCCGAGCGGTCTGGACAAGACGAAGGTCACGGTCAGCCTGCTCGATCCGATGACGAAGACGGGGCTGGACCTTGCCCGGTACGGAACGACGTCGGTCGGACTGGATGCCAGCAACGGTTTCAAGTTCACCGGTCCGGCCGGGGCAGGCGTGCCCTGGCAGACCTACTGGATTCAGATCACCGTGAACGATACGGCGAATTACGTCTATCATCAGCAGGGTGCGCGCATCCTCGTGAACGCGACCACCTATACCCACAGCTTCAGCCTGTCCGGCCTCGTCGCCATCGCCAAGAGTTTCGCCCTGACGGTGAACGTGTTGCCGGCCGGGGTGTACACGGCCCCTAATACCTACGATTACAAACTGATCAACAATGCAACGGGTCAGGTGGTCATGGAAGCGACCGGCAAGGCGACGGCCGCTTTCACCGAAAACCTGGTGTCGGGCGTCTACCGCCTCCTGATCATCAGCAAGGGGTTTGCCCCCTATGAATACGATGACGGGACGGGCAATAAACTCATCAACCTGACGGCCGCCAAGACGATCAACGCCACGTTGACGGCCGCCGCAACCTTCAATCCCCTGAAACCGATGGTGGAGGTGACGCACGAGATCATCGAAAACGTCGGCTTCAAGCTGAAGGCGATCATCCAGAACTTCCTCGGCGCGTTCGGCATGGCAATCGATGTGGGCGGTGCGGTTGTCAAGGACGGCGGCGCCGGGACCGTCGACGACCCCATCGTCTATTCATGGGATCCGTCGAAGCCCAAGACGACGACCGCGGCGGGTACGCCCGGAGCGGGCGACACGACCTATACGGCGACGTTCACCTTCAACGACGGCGGCGCACCCCTGGACCAGAAGTACACGGTCAATTATGTCCAGTATGCCAGCCAGGCCAATGCGGAGGCAGGCAAGTCGACGGACCAGACGGACCTGGAAACCCTGAGTGGCGGCAGCCAGACGATCTTCCGGATTCTCGGCGAAAGTGAGTTCTACCCCCTCATCGGGACCAGCTTCAATATCACACTCAAGGACGCGACGGGCGCCGGTCGCAAGGTGGCGATCAACATCCCGCCCATTCCGTTGGAGTACCTGTACGTGGATGACGGTTCGCACTACACCGCCGGCACGGATTTCTACAATATCCCGGCCGGAGCCAACCCCGTGGCGCCGGACGATGTCCTGGCCATCACGGTCGAGTATTTCACCTTGGGCGGGAATGCGATCTCCGACGGGGCGACGATCGCGTTCAAGATTGCGGACAGCGCCACTGTGGCGAAAATCGGTAAGCCGGTGCGTTACAACCCGCTGTGGACGAACGGGGCCGGGCGCCAGGCCAACGCCCCGGTGATCACGCTTCCGCTGCTGCTCAACCCCCAGTCCGGGGTGTTCGCCGGGCTGAAGCAGCTTTCGGCGGCCAAGGGGAGCCTGCACGTCTTCGTGAGTGAACGCGGAGACGGGACCAACGGTTTCCACGTGGAAAGCGTCCCGTTCACCGTTCAGGACGATGGGCTGGTGCTCATCGACACGACCCACCTCTCCTCGTGGAGCATGGGTTCGCTTGCCAGCGGCGCCGCCTCCGGCATCGGTTTGAGCGATTCGAGCAGCGACAGCCGGTGCTTCATCGCAACGGCGGCCTTCGGTTCACCGTTCCAGAAGTATGTCGAGATCCTCAGGAAGTTCCGCGATGTCTACCTCCTGAGCAACGACTTGGGGCGGAAATTCGTGAATTTCTACTACACGCACTCCCCGCGGATCGCGTCGGTCATCGCGGACCACGAGGTCCTCAAGGCGGCCGTCCGGGTGGCGTTGCTTCCCGCCATCGCGGTGAGCTACGCGATGCTCCAGTTCGGCGCCGGCTGGAGCCTGCTGGCCCTGTCGCTGATGTTCGGCGGCGTGATCTGGGCGGCGGCGGTCATCCGGCGGCGAAGGAGCCAGATGGCCTGATAAAGTCGGGTCGGCTGCGCCGGCCGGTCTGCATCGACGGGACCGGCGCCGCCTTTCTTATGACCGGGGGCACGACGTTCGACAGCACCCGGTTCCCCGAAACAGGGAGATGCCCTTCGTTAGGCGCGGCAAGCGCTTCCGCATTCAGCGACGACAAGGAGAGAGGGAGATGAAAAGAACGACGGTACTGGCTCTGGCGGTCATTTTAATCGGATGCTTCATCATTGCCGGCCCTGCTCTGGCTCGGGAACCCAGGAGTTTGTATATCGGCCTGTCCGGACTGTACGCCTTCGAGAACCTCGACGAAGGTCAGACGGAGGATAAGTTCAACGGACCGGTGGAAGTCGAATTTGATGACAACGGCGGGATCCAGGCGCGCCTCGGCTATGCGGTCAATCCCTATATCACCATCGAGGCGCTGGCGGAGTACATCTTTCCGTTTGAGGTTGAAACAGGGTCCAACCGGGATGAACTGGATGTGGCGGTCGGCACGTTGAATGCAAAAATCACCTGGCCCCTGCATGAAAAATTCATTCCCTATTTGGTCGTGGGCTGCGGCGCAATGAATGCTTACGAACAAATCAAGTTCAACGGGGCTAAGTCGGATGAGAGCGACTGGGGGTTTGCGGCCCGGGGCGGCATCGGCCTCGATTATTACTTCAACCCGGCCTTTTCGCTGAACCTGGAGGCCGCCTACAACGCGGGCTTCGGGGATGTCGACCACGTCCGGTACACGACCCTCGGGCTTGGCGTGGCGTACCACTTTTAACGATCGGGGCCCGGCGCAGTCCGGGTGCAGGGAAACAAGCATGGGGAGGGCGCGGCTGCGCCCTCTTTTTTTTTGGGGGGGGGAATAGACCCTAAAGGTCTTGGAAGACCTTTAGGGTCTTGTCTATTCCGCCGCCTCGCCCCACACCTCGGCCAGCCGGGCCTGCACCTTGCGCTCGAAGCGCTCCACCAGTTGGCGGTTCCCCTCCACCAGCGCCCGCTCGGCCTCCAGCTCGGCCACGATCTCGTGAGCCAAATCCGCGGGACAGGGGATGCGGATGTCGGGGGTGATGGGGTAGCGCGGCACGGAATCCACCAGGCGCGCCAGGCTCGCCCCGGCGTCGTCCAGGGCCTCGAGCATCGTCAGCGTGGCTACCAATCCGTCATCGCGGCCGATGTCGCCAAAGAAAAAGTGTCCGCTGATCTCGCCGCCCAGCACCGCTCNNTTTTTTTTTTTGGGGGGGGGGGGGTGTGCCGGCGGGGCGCATTCCGTTGACCGGACAGCTTGCCTTCAGCCCCAGCAACGGGGCCTCCCGTTCAACGGCCTTGCCCTTATCCAGACCCCGGTGCCAGGAGGGACCTCCTGTGGAAGCTTTTGCTGCGGGGCTCACCCGTCAGCGGAAGCCGGCGACGGATTGGAGAATGAAAAGAACCTCTGCCAGGCCGATTTCACTGTTGCCGCCGATGAGGGCGCCCATGTCGGGGTTCTTGAAGCGCTCCGACGGGAAGCCCGCCATCTGTCGCAGGCCGGCCAAGGCATCGGCCAGGTTCAGGAGGCCGTCGCCCGTGATGTCGCCGGAGAGGGAGGGGATCGTGGCGCGGGCGGCATGGGCGTTGGCGCGTCCGCCTGTGACAAGCTTCGTTGCGACCGAGGCGACCGGATCGACCGTGCTCAGGATGGCAGCCTTGAGCTGGGCATAGGTGAGCGTCGGATCGCGGGCGAGGAGCAGGCCGGCGATCCCCGCCACGTGTGCGGCGTCGCCATCGAGGTGCCGGTCTTGTAGCCGTAGCTGTTCCCTGGCAGGGTGCTGTAGATGATGACCCCGGGCGCCATCAGATCGACGCTCGTTCGGCCGTAATTGGAGATGGCGCTCAGGCCGTCGTTCTGATCGCCGGCCGCCACGGCGATGATGTTGTCGAGGGCGGGGCGCGTGGCATCATCGTCATGACGGGCGTAGTAGGCGGGGTAGGTCTTGGTCGATTGCGCGTCGTCGAGGTTGACGCCGTTATTGCCCGCTGCCGCGACCACCAGGACGCCCGCCTGCCTTAACGCCTTGAAGGCCTCGTATTCGGAAAGAGACGCCGTATCCCCGCCGAAGCTGCAGTTGACGATCCGTGCGCCCATCGTAGCGGCGTAGTGGAGGGCGGCGATGATGTCGCAGTCCTCCATCGCGTTTCCACCATCGGGCTGGGCCTTGAGGGCCATGATCTTCGCATTCCAGAAGACCCCGGCGATCCCCGCGCCGTTGTCGCCCCGGGCGCCGATGATCCCGGCGACGTGCGTGCCGTGACCGTAATAGGGATCGGTCGAGGAGACGAGTCTGTCCATGGGATCGTTATCGTCGTCGGCGAAATCCCATCCCCGGACATCATCGATGAGAGCGTTACCGTCAAAGCTGTTGTGGTCATCGTCGAATTCGTTGCCGGGAATCTCCACAGGATTGCTCCAGATCCGGCCGGCCAGGTCGGGATGGGTGTAATCCACGCCCGTGTCGATGACGGCGATGACGACCTCGCCCGCGCCCGGCGGCAGGTTCCAGGCCTCCGGGGCGTCCATGTCGGCGTCCGCGACGCCGGGTGTTCCATTGACGTTTTGTCCCGTGTTGTGGAGGCCCCACTGCTTGGGGAAGTCGGGATCGTTCGGGAGGATCGGGTCCGGACCCGTCTCGGGATACCTCAGGGCGTGGCGCTCGGCGATCTCGGTCAGGCCCGACGCCCGGTACCGGGAGAGGGCCTCCGCTTCGCTCATCCGGTCGGCGACCCTGATCCGCTGCAGGCGCGCCGACGGAAGGGTTTTCAGGACCGTGCCGCCCAGTTTTGCATGCAAGGCGCGGATCTCCCCCGCCTCGGCCTCCGGCCGGAACTTGACGAGGATTTCACGGGGCTTGTACAGGAGGCGCCCCCGGCTGTCGCGCGGCGCCTCGTCCGTACCGCCGGGCGGCAGGACGGGCGCGCGGCGACGGAGGGCGCCCTCTCGGACGCGGGGTCGCCCGCTCCACGGGCCGCAAGGCTATCCGCCGATGCCGGCGGGGGAGGGGGGCTGTTTCCCGCGGCCGGACCCGGCGCGGCGACGCCTGCGGGACCCGAGGCCGGCAGAACGGCCCGGACGATGCGGTAGGCCTTGCGTTCCGGATCGTAGGCGTATTCGATGGCGCGGTTGCGGCAGAGGCGGCGGAGCAGCTCGTCGAGCGAAACCCGGGACAGGGTGAGGTCGATCCGCCCGCGGATGTCGCCGTCCATCGCAATGGCGACGCCGGTCCTGTCCCGGACGGCCGCGAGTATGTCCCGGATGTCGGCCCCGCGCGCTGTGAGGGAGATGCGCTCCCCTTCGACACGGACATCGAGGGTCTCCCCGGGGACCTGCGGGGCGGCATTTTCGGCGGCTTGGGCGAGGCGCCCGATCCCGTCCGTCTTGCGCTCCCCCGCCGCGACGCCGCCCAGGGCGGCGAGCTGAAGGATCGCGAGGGCGAGCAGGATATGTCGGACGCCCTTCAGGAACGGACGGAATCCAGGCACGGCAGGCCTCATGTCATGAATTCCCGCCTCCGCGGACAGGACAGTCTAGAATCGGGGGCGACCTTTCGGAACACGGCAAGGGCGCTTCGAACTCCGGCAGGAATGCATTCCACCCCCCGCTATTTCTGCCCGGCGTCGGTAAAGGTCACGTTGAACTTCTTCTTCAGGCGGCCGATTTCCGCGTCCATCGCCGCTTTGCGGCGCTCGTTTTCCATCTTGGAACGAATCCGCGGCGAGGCGTCGTTGAGGTCCATCTGCTGGGCGTCCCGGCGGTCCGTGACCTTGATGATGTGGTACCCGAAATAGCTCTTCACGGGTTCGCTGATCTGCCCCTTGCTCAGGGCGAAGGCCGCCTGCGAGAATTCCGGCGCCATGCGGTCTCGGGTGAAGAAGCCCAGGTCGCCGCCCTTGGCCTTGGAGCCCGGGTCGTCCGACTGCTGCTCGGCGAGTTTTCCGAAGTCCGCGCCTCTGTTCAGATCGTCCTTGATTTTCTTCGCCTTCTCCAAGGCGCGGGCCAGGTCCTCGGGTTTGGCGTCCGGCGCGGTCTTGACCAGGATATGCTGCGCCTTGACCATCTCCGGGTTGGTGAATTCGGCCTTGTGTTGCCCGTAATAGGCGGCGATGTCGGCGTCCGTCACCTTCGGAACCCGGTCGAAGATCCGCTTCAGATACTCCTGCGCGAGGATGCTGTTGACGGCGTCGTCCAGCCGGGCGGACATCACCGCGTCTTTGTGCATCTTCATCGCGCGGGCCTCCAGGGCGAGAAGGTTGGCCTGAACGAGCATCTCCAGGAATTCCTTCTTCTGCGCGTCGCTCTTGAAGCGGTTCCGGTATTCGGGGGGCAGGGCGTCGATCCGCGTATCGAAATCGGCCTGGGTGATCGCCGTCTTGCCCATCTTCACGAGGACGCCCGGCTTCGCTTTTTCCCCTGCGCCGAACGCCGGGACGGCGAGCGCCAGGGACATGAACGCGATCAAACAGGCTCGGAACAGCGTCTTTGAATGGGGCATGGGCGTCTCTCCTTCACAGTCACTCTTCGACAAGCTCGGGGCGGTGAATGCCATCTCTTGAGGAGGCATCAGATAGGACGACTTCACCAAACGTTGCAACCCGGCATCGCTACCCCGATGAGCCTGCCGAATCCTAAGGATCCACGATACAGGCGTAACGGTCTTCTCCGGACAGAAAGCATAGGGAGGCCCACGGCGGTTGTCAATCAAAAAAAGCCCTTTACTTTTTCGTTGCAATTTCCGGAATTGGCCATATAATCAACTCACCACACTGACACAGACGTTCCCGTCCCCACATCGCCTTCTCGCTTCCAGCTCTCCCTGACCCTTCGCGAACCATGGGTTGAAACAGCAGGACCTTCAAACGAGGGCAAGTCCCGGGAGGAAGCCATGAAAGGGTCACGCTGCCTGCTTCTGTTTCTCCTGTTGGGGGCGTTGCTGGTCCCTGGGGCCGCATCCAAACCCAGACGAACGCCAACGGGGCGGTCACGCAGTTCCAATTCGACGCGGTCGGAGACCTCGTCACGATGACGGACGCGGGGGGACATGCCTGGGGCCGCACATACGACGCCAAGAGACGGCTGACGGGGTTCAGCGACCCCTTGGGAAACACCGTCTCGCTGGCCTATGACGCGATGGGGCGGGTCACATCGCTCACGGACCCGTCCGGAAACCGCACCTCCTACACCTACAGCCCCATGGGGCAGGTTGCCTCGGTGAGCGATCCGCTGGGGCGCACGACATCCTACGCCTACGACGGACGGGGATACCTGTCGGGGATCACATCGGCCGACGGCAGCCAGGTGCTGGTCGAGCGGAACGCACTTGGCCAGGCGACGAAGATCACCGGCCCGAACGGTTCCGTATGGGATATGGAGTTCAACGCCCAGGGCCAGCTGACCAGCCACACGGATCCGCTCGAAAACCGGTGGTCGCGAACCTACGACAACCGGAACCGACTGGCCCAGGTGGTCCTGCCGGGCGACGCGGGGCCGGTCTCGCTTGCGTACGACGCCAAAGGCAATCTCCTGAGCAAAAATTATCCGGACGGCACCCAGCTCAACTTCACCTACAATGCAAAGAATCGGCTCGTCTCCGCCGGGAACGTGGCGATGGAGAGGGACGCGAACAGCAACATCACGAACGCCAACGGCCTGGCGGTGACCCGGGACCCGGGCGGCAGGATCACCGCCGTGGCCCTCGCCCCGGGTAAGAGCGTCGCCTACGGATACGATGCGAACGGCAACCTGGTCCAGGTCACGGACTGGCTTGGGAATACCACCACGATGACCTACGACGCCGCATCGAGGCTTCTGAGCCTCGTACGGCCCAATGGGATCGTCACGACCTACACCTATGACGCGAACAGCCGGATCACTGCGATTGCCGACGCGAAGGACGGACCCCTCTCGACCATTTCCCTCGACCGGGACGACGCGGGAAACATCGCGTCGGCACAGAGAAACGTCCCCCTGACAGCCGGTGCCCTTCAGGGCAGTCAGGCCTGGCAGATCAATGCGGCCGGGCAGGTCGTGGGATTCAACTACGATCCCCTGGGGCGCCTGACATCCGACATGGATCGGACCTTTTCCTGGGATCTGGCTTCGAGGCTGACCGGGCTCAGCGCGGAAGGGCAGACGACCACATTCGTGTACGACGATCTTCACCGTGTAGTCTCCCGGAACGGGGCGTCCGGCTCCGAATCGTTCGTATGGAACTACGCATTTGTCCTGCCCGCAATCTCGGTCACCCGAAGCGGCGGGGCCGACTCCCGCTACTACATCCACACCCCCGCCGGCGATCTTCTCTACTTCATCGACAATGCGGACGGACAGGCGCACTACTACCACTATGACGAAATGGGAAGTGCCCTGTTTTTAACGGATCAAAGCGGGAGCATCACGGACCGGTACGCCTACACCCCCTACGGGGAGATGGCGGGATCCACGGGACAGACCCCCAACCCCTTCACCTTCATCGGCCGGTACGGGGTCATCCGGGAGGGCGACACGGGACTTTACCGGATGCACCGCAGGCTTTACGACAGCCGGACGAAGCGGTTCATTTCACCCGATCCGATTATGGACTTCAATAATCCGTCCGGCCTGATCCCCTACCTGTATGCCGCGGGGAACCCCCTGCGCTACATCGACCCGACCGGCGAGGCCAACGAGGACAAGGCCGGGCAGGCGCCGATCCCCGATTCCGTATCAGTCGCCAAGGAAGTGCATGACAAGGGGATGATGATCGTCGGCAAGATGCTGGAGGATGCCGCGGACCGCAGCGCCGACGTCGCGGAAATCGCCGAAAGGATGAATTCGCTCAACAAGACGTTCGGAAAACAATCCCCCGAATGGATGAAAACGGCGCTCAACCATGCCGAGGCTCTGAAAACGGCGCAAAATATGTTCGATATGGCCGGGGACGTCTCCCAGGGATTCGGGCTGGCGCTCGACACCTACGAGAGGGGACCCGAGGCCATCGTCGAGTACGGGGCGGGCCAGGCGGCAGAAAAGGTCGTAGGCAAAAAAGTGATGGCCGTCTACAACATCGTCAACGAGGGGTTCAGCACCCGTGAGCGCGTCCACGATGTGGTCAATGAAGAAAAATCCCTCAACGATGCGAACCTCTCCTCTCTGTACAAATTGCTCAACGAGGTCAACCGTTCCTATTTCAAGGAGAAGAGCATCGACAAGGACCAGTATGAGCGTCTGGTGACGAATATCCAGCAGGGGTTCAACATGTCCGTGGAGGGGACGACGGATTCGGGATACTGGGGAGTCGCCAAGGAATCCGTCGAGGGGCTGAAGAACATGCTGGAGTCATTCATCGGGATGTAGCCTGCCGTCACTAAAGCATCAGCCGCTTTCGGCGGGGAAAAGACCGGGGCAGGGTCAGTTCACAGAACGACAAGGGGAAGGGGTGAGCCCATGATGACAAGACGGTTTCTTTTGTGGGCAGTCCTGATGGCGGCAATAGCCCTGGCGGGTTGGGCGAAATCTCCATGCGACGCGAATGCCGCCACCTACGCGTACGATGCACTGAACAGGCTGACCACCGTGACCTACGATCAGTGCGAAACCCTTCGTTACGCTTACGACCCCGCGGGAAGCATCACGGCCGCCGCCTACGACAGGGCGGGGCTTGCGGACGCGATCCGCGGGATGCAGATCCTGGTGGGCCTGACACCGGTCCTCCCCGCCGACGGCTGCACGGACCCCAGCGGGGACATGAAAACCGGCATCAACGATGTAATCTACATCCTTCAGACGATCACGGGAACGAGACAATAGGGACACCCTATTGATCGATGCTGAAGCGCCAGGCGCAGCCCCCCCAGCGGGCTGATCGTCGGAGACCGCCGTCTGGCGTCAGACGAGCGCCGGGACCGGCGACCTCAACAACGACGCGCTCATCGATCTGAGGGACGCCATCCTCGCCATGCGCGTGATGGCGGGGATGCCGACGCCCGCCGACACGGAGATCAATCCATTGGGTATGATCGACAACCGGGGCAAAATCACCCTGAAGGAGGTTATCTACATTCTTCAGAAAACGGCGGGATTGCGTTAGAGGGCGGGGACCCAGAAAGGACCGCTCTGTGCCGGCATGGCGCGATCGGGCCGAGGGGGAACCGTTCGACATCGAGCAGGGCGTAAATGAGGATGTCCCGCACGGGATGCGTCCGGAACGCCGTCCTTACTGCAGGGTGAGTTGGGGGTTGCCGAGCGGACCGCTCAGGGCATAGGGGATCTTCCGGTTGCCGAGGCTGCCGCGCGCCTCGACGTGTCCGTTGAGCGAGAGCTGGCTGTTTTTGAAGTCATTTTGATCGAGGACGATCTGGCCTTTCAGGCTGCAGCGGGCGTTGTCGGCCGTCAACTCCAGGCGATCGACGGTGAGCGTCCCGCCGCCCAGGGTCGCCTCGCCCTCGATGCGGCTGAAGTTGAAGGAACTGATCCCGGCCAGGGGCTCCATCAGGCCGTAAATGCCGTTGCGCAGAGTGAAGCGCACTTTCCCGGTTCCGTTGGTCCATTGGGAGGGCTTCCCCTGGAAGGCGCCCGTGGCGGAGAGCCGGCCGGTGATTTCCCGGCTGAGCGCATCCTGGAGGTAGGTGCACTTTTCGATCCTGACGTTCTCGATCTTGAGATCCGTGCGGGAGGCCCCCCGGAAGTAAAACAGCCGGTTGAAGACGGTCTCGGCGGTCAGAGCGCCGCCGTAAGCGGCCGCACGCGTGTGGATGGCGGTTCTCCCGCTGAAAAGTTTGCCGAGCGCCAGCCTGGCCGTGACGGCGTCGGCGTGGAGCGTGGCATCCACGTTCTTCCTGAAGCCGATCGTGAGGTTGTCTATCTTCACCCCGGGGGGGAAGACGGGGCCCACGGCGTCGATGGAGACCAGCGCCCCGGGTCGGTTCTCCACGATGCGTGCGGCGAGATAATCCCGCACCGTCTCGCCCGGGAAGAGCAGGTACAGGAAGGCGATCGCGGCGACCAGCCCGTAGAGCACGTAGAGGGCGATGGATTTCAGTTGTTTTCGTTCCATGATGACCTTTGATCAGCTTCGGGGTGAGGTTTTTTCATCGAGATCCACGTACCGGTCGTAGGTCCGGATCTTGCTCAGGAAGGGTTCGATCATCAACGTGACGTAACGGTCGTCCTTCACCAGGTGGATCGCGGCCGGCTGCGCATAGCCCTGCTTCGAGAAACGGATCTCGGCCTCCCCGTCGGTTTGCTTTTTCTCTCCGATCCGCTGAATGTCGGCGATCCGGACGTCTTCGGGAAGCGTGTGGGACTCCTTCTGCCGCACCTCCGCCCGCTTCTCCGCCGTCATGTCCGCGGTTTCGATCCAGAAGCGGTTTTCGTCCAGGCTGATGCGCAAAAAGGTGTCGGCATGCTCCCGCATGGCATCCGCGCGGAGTTCCGCCGTTGCGCCCGTCAGGCGCCGCGTGGCCTGTTTGAGGCTGTCGTTCAGGAGGGTGTCGCGGACCGCCGGCACGGCCAGCATGAACATCATGCCGATCAGGACCACGACGACGATCAGTTCGACGAGGGTGTAACCGGCTTGCCCCGGCCTCATCAGGGGGCCTTTGCCTATTCGATTTCCCAGCTCGTGATGTCCTTGTCCTTGCCTTCGCCGCCGGCCTCTCCGTCGGCGCCGCTGGAGCTGAGATCGAAGTCGCCGTGCACGCCGGGGGAGAGGTAGACGAAGTCGTTGCCCCAGGGGTCTTTGGGAACCTTGCCCCGTTCGAGGTATCCACCCTGCCGCCAGTTCTTTGCCAGCTGTCCGGCGGCCGGCGCCTCCACCAGGGCCTTCAGCCCCTGTTCGGTCGTCGGGTACGTGCTGTTGTCGAGCCTGTAGAGCTTGAGCGCCGTCTCGATGCTTTCGATCTGCATGCGGGCCTTGGCCTGCCGGGCCTCGTCGGGCCGCCCCATGATCCGGGGAATGATGAGCCCCGCCAGGATTCCGAGAATGACGATGACCACCATCAGTTCGATCAGGGTAAAGCCGCGATCGTCGATTTTTCTTCTTTTCATCGAGCCTCCTTCTTCCGGGGCCTTCGCAGGGGCGCTTCACCGCACGAGTTGGTTCATCTCGAAGATGGGCAAAAGGATGGACACCACGATGAAACCGACCACCAGACCCATGAACAGGATCATAATGGGCTCCAGGAGAGAAGTCAAGACCATGACGGCGGCCTCCACCTCTTTTTCGTAGGCGTCGGCGATCCGGTAGAGCATGATCTCCAGATTGCCGCTCTGCTCTCCGACCGAGATCATCTCGATCGCCATCGGGGGGAAGAGGCCGTTCCGGGACAGGGGAACCGAAAGCGGCTGGCCCTCCTCGACCTCCCGGGCGGCCTGGCGAATGTCGTTGGCGATGATGCGGTTCTCGACCACGTTCCCGGCGATCTGCAGCGCCGTCAGCATGGGGACGCCGCTGTGCAGGAGCGTGCCAAGCGTGCGCGTGAAGCGGGCCACGGCCATCTTCTGGACGATCGTGCCGAACAGGGGGGCTCTCAGCTTCAGGGCGTCCCAGAGCGCGCGGCCTCCGTCCGTTTTCGTCACGGCGTATCGCCCGCCGATGACGCCCGCCACGAGCGCGCCTGCCAAAAGCCACCAGAAGGATTTGAGAAACCCGCTCAACGCGATCAGGAACACCGTGACGGCGGGGAGGTTCTGGTGCATTTCGCTGAAGATCTTCGTGATGTTCGGCACGATGAAGGCGACGAGAAACAGGAGGACGCCGCTGCCGATGAAGAACATCAGAATGGGATAGGCCAGCGCCGAGCGGATCTTCGTGCGCAGGGCCTGCTGGGCCTCGGAGAAATCCGCGAGCCGCTCCAGGACGACGTTCAGCGCCCCGGAGGCCTCGCCGGCGCGGACCATGTTGATGTAGAACGGGGGGAAGGTCTGCGGGAAGCGCCCCATGCTGTCGGTGAGGCTGTTGCCCTCGTTGACCTCCTCGCGGATCTGGGCGAGGGTCTTCTTCAACTGCGGGTGGACGGTCTGGGTGACGAGCGTGGCAAGCGACGGGACGAGGGGCAGCCCGGCGCCCAGCAGGGTCGCGAGCTGCCGCGTCATGACGGCGACGTCCCGAAGGCCCACCTTCTGGAGGGACAGGCGCAGGGAGGGTCCGTCCGCGGCGTCCTCCTTTTTCGCGCCGCCGGCCTCGCGGATCTCGACGGGATAGATCTCCGTCTCGCGCAGCTTCTGCCGGGCCGCCGCCGCGCTACCGGCATCGACGATTCCCTTGAGCCGTCTGCCGTCGGGTTTCAGGGCGATGTATTCAAAAACGGGCATATGATCCTGATGATCTCCCCCACAGCCTCCGGAAGGTCGATCCGCCCCCCGCCCGCCGGTGCGGCCCGGGGCATCGAGGCGCCGCCTTCACGGTCCGGTCGTAACGGTAAGGCAAAGAGGGGAGAAAGTCAATGGTCAAGCCCGGGGCCGGAGTCCCCGTTCACAGAAAAGCCCTCCTCCGGGGACCTGCCCGGAAGGAAGGCTTCGGGGGCCGCTCGGCGCTTGTCAGTAACCCAGGATTTCCACGCCGGGTTTATCGCCAGCGGAATGAACGATATAGAGCTTCTGGCCGTCGGGGGTCACGACCAGGTTTTCCGGGTGGATGCCCCCGGAAAGCAGGTAACTTGGCAGATTGAGCTTTTCGTTGGTGTCGGTATTGATCATGGCCAGGGTGTTGTCCCCCCAGTTGGCGACATAAAGGATATTCCCGGAGATGGCCATGCCCTGCGGAAGCTTATACGGGGTCGTGTCCCCGGCATTCTTGAGCGTGATGGTCTTTTCCAGGGTGCCGGTGGCGGTGTTGATCACGGAGATTTCTCCGTCTGCGGTGTTGTGCGAGATATAGACATAGTCGCCCTGGCCGTCGGCCCGGGCGATGGCGTCGTGTGCAGCGGCGCCGGTCTCGAAAGAGATCAATGTGATTGCAAGGGTATCCAGATCGATCGCCTTGACTTTAGTCGAATAGGGGCCCGCCACATACAGCTTGTTCTTCGCGATGGCCATGCCGTAAGGATCCATATCGCCCAACGGAACTTCCGCATCCACCATCCTCGTCTCCGCGTCGATGATGGTGATCTTGTCGGCCGTGCCGTACGCGGAGCAGAGGTAGATTTTGCCGCCGTCCGGGGAGACGATGACGTTCCTGGGCGCGCTCACCGACACGACCGGGGTGGTGTCGATCGCATCCGTGGCCGTGTTCACCGCGAACAGCTTACCGTTGTACTCGTCCACCACGTAAAGCTCGTTTCGGGACGGGTTCAGGGCCAGGGCCGTAGGTTGCGGCGACGTTCCGGGGATGACGATCTGTGCCGTGGTGGCCGGGGGGGATGCGGTAAAGTCGATCTTGAAGAGGCTGGCGTTGGCCTGGCTCGACACATAGCCTTTCGAACCGTCCGCCGTCAGGGCGATATCAAAGGGCATGCTGCCGAGCGGGTACGAGCCCGCCATCACGCTGCCGGTCCAGTCCGGCACGAGCGTCCCGGTGCAGCTCCCGTCCGTCGGGGCCATGGTCCGGCTCACCAGCCCGTCCTGGTCCACCGTTTCCACGGCGAAGTAATACGTCGTCCCCTTCGCCAGCCCGGCGACGTCGAACTGCCCCTGTCCGCCGGCCGGGGCGGTGATGAGGCCGGCGTTGGCTTTCTGGGTGATGGCGTTGCTCGCGGTTCCGTAATACACGTTATAGCCCGCGACATCGCCTGCCGCGGAGGCAGCGACCGCGGTCCACGTAATCCGGATCGACGAACCGTCGGCCTGGGCGGAGGTGACGGCGGTCGGCGGCGGCCCGGATCGTCCGTCCGGGCGGAACCCTCGTTCTCGCGGCGGCCTGCACCGAGGGGATGCGGGGGCACGAAAACTTCTACCGGCTCCTGCACGCATCGGCCTCGCCGGAGGCCCTCCTGGCGGAGATCCGCGGCCGGCGGGAGCCGCGGCGCGATCAGTGGCAGGCGCAGATCCTGGCGGGGGTCCTGGGCCGGGCGACGGTCCATCTGTATTCCGGCCTGCCGGGGGAGGCGGTGCGCCGCTGCCACCTGAGGCCGGTCGAGGATGTGGGCGCATTCCTTCGCGCGTGGCGGGATCGAAATCCGCGGGGGCGGATCGCCGTTCTGCCGGAGGGGCCGCAAACGATCCCGTATTCGGACAGCGGTCAAAAGGCGAAAGGCTGAGCGCCTACGGACAACGGCCGACGGCAGGCTGAAGCATCCCCCGGCCTTTCGCCCTCGACCCCTTGCCTTTCGCCCTTTTTGTGGAGGTTGCCATGAATCGAGACTTCGTTCTGGATCCGGCCCATCGCCGGAGGGCGCTTTACGTTCTGGTTGCCTGTCTCGCCGTCCTGGCGGCGGCCGTCTTCCTGGCCTCGCAGGCGCAGCGGGATTTCGGCCGGGTGAGGGTGACGGACGCGTACTACGCCAACGTCGGCGGCATCCCGATCCGCGCCAAGCTCTACAAGCCCCTGTCGGCCGGCCGGGAGCGCCCCGCCCCCGGGGTCGTCTACATCCACGGCTACCAGAACAACCGGGAGACGGGCGACGCCTACGCGATCGAGATCGCGCGACGGGGGTTCGTCGTGCTCAACATCGACGCGATCGGCCGCGGGCACTCGGGCATTCCCGGCGACCCCGGGACGGCGGATTTCGACCGGACCTACGGCGGCCAGGCCTCCGTGGCCTATCTCCGCTCCCTGCCGTTCGTGGACCCCGGGCGGGTGGGCGTCATGGGGCACAGTCTCGGGGCGGAGATGGCCTATCTCGTGGCCCTCCGGGATTCGAAGCTGAAAGCCCTCGTCCTGACGGGCTACGCCTACACGCTGGAGACGACGCCCACGCACCCGAAGAACATGCTCATGATCATCGGCCGATACGACGAGTTCCGCAAGCGCATGACGGGGACGCGGGACATCGAACGGGAGTGGATGGGGACGGAGCGCACCCGGCGGGCCTTCGGAATCGACCGGCCGGATCTCGGGAAAACCTACGGCGATTTCGCCGCGGGGACGGCGCGGCGCGTCTTCGTGCCGCCGATCACCCACGTCCATGAATCCCACCACCCAGGGGCGATCGCCGAGACCCTGCTCTGGCTCCGGGCGGCCCTGGCGCCGCCGGAGGGGGGACTGGGTCGACGCCCGGCGTCAGATCTGGCCGGTCAAGGAGTTCTCGACGCTCGTCGCCATGCTGGCCGGCTTCGCCCTGCTGCTGCCCCTCGGGTTCCTGCTGCTGGGGACGCGGCCCTTCCGGCCGCTCCTGGCGCGCCCTTCCGACGGCTACGCCTGCGCCCCCAGGGATTACCGGAAGTTCGTCACGCTCAACGGCGTGCTGATGTGGCTCTACCTGCCCCTGATCCTCGTCCTGTTCGGCGTCCACAAGTATCTGGTCCGGATCGACGGGGCCTTTCCGATGATGATGGTCAACGCGATCGTCTGGTGGTTCCTGTGGGTGAACATCATCGGCTTCTTCCTCTTCCGGCGCTGGTTCGCCCGCCAGGCCGCCCCGCGGGGCATCAGCCTCCTCGACCTGGGAATCTCCGATCAGGCCGGGGCCTTGCGCGTGGGCGCCGACCGGCTGGGCCGGGCGGCCCTTCTGGCCGTTGGCCTGTTTCTCTGCATGTATTTTCTGGAGTATCTCGCGGAGAAGGTCTTTCTGGTGAACTTCCGGTTCGTGTGGCCCTTCTTCAACGACCTGACGCCCTACCGGTGGCGGATGTTCCTGCTCTATCTGCCCTGGATCCTCCTGTGTTTCCTGCAGACCGGGGTTTTCCTGCACGGGCAGCTCCGCCGCCCGCCCCGGGCGACGCCGATGCGGACGTTCTCCGGCCGGTCTTGGGACAGCGTCGTCGCCCTGTGCCTGCCGGTCGTCCTGTTCCTCGCCGTCCAGTACATCCCGCTCTTCACGACGGGCTTCATCCCCTTCGAGGGGCCGAACGGGCTCTTCGTCGTGTTCGTGATCAACCTGTTCCACGTCCTGGCGCTCCTGGCGATCACGGCGGTGATCTCGACGTGGTTCTTCGAGTGGACGGGGCGGATCTATCTGGGGGCGATCCTGAACGCACTCCTCGTCGCATGGTCGTTCGCGGCCTCGCAGGTCATCGCCCCAATTCCCATGTGAGACCGCTGCCCGCGTTGGGAATCGTGATTCCTTCACGCGCGCATGGGAGATTTTTCGGGATCGAAAAAGGTCCAGCGCGCGGTGGGATCGTGATTCCCACAGGTCCCGCTATGGGAAAGCAGGGACAGCGGCGCTATTTGTCCAGGGCGAGCTTCAGGACGTCCATCATCTCGTCGACGAAGTGGAACGTGACCTCCCGGCGTACCTTTGGCGGGAGGTCCTCGATGTCCTTCTTGTTCCACTTTGGCAGGAGGATCGTCCGGATGCCCGCGCGGTGGGCGGCGAGCACCTTCTCCTTGATCCCACCGACGGGCAGGACGAGCCCCCGCAGGGTGATCTCCCCCGTCATGGCGAGGTCCTTCTTCACCGGCCGGTTCGTCAGCAGCGACGTGAGCGCCGTCAGGATCGTGACCCCCGCCGAGGGGCCGTCCTTGGGGATGGCCCCGGAGGGGACGTGGATATGCAGGTCCGTCTCCTCGAAGAAGTCGGGTGCGATCCCGAGTTCGGCGGCGTTGGCGCGGACGAAGCTCAGGGCCGCCGTCGCGGATTCTTTCATCACGTCTCCCAGCTGACCGGTCAGCGTCAGCCCCTTCTTCCCCTTCATAGCCGTCGCCTCGATGAAGAGCAGGTCGCCGCCCGTCGGCGTCCAGGCCATGCCCGTGACGACCCCGGGCTTGGATGTGCGGAGGCCCGTTTCGGCGGGGATGCGGACCGGGCCGAGGTACCGGTGGAGGTCCTTGACCTGGATCGTCGCCGTTTCAGCCTCGCCCGCGGCGACGAGGCTCGCGAAGCCCCGGCAGATGGCGGCGATCTCCCGCTCCAGGTTCCGGAGCCCCGCCTCGCGCGTGTAGCCGTTGATGATGGCCTTGAGCGCGCTCTTCGTGAACTTGAGCCGCTCCGGCGTGAGCCCGTTGGCCTCCAGCTGCCGGGGAACGAGGTAGCGCTGGGCAATCTTGAGCTTTTCGTCCAGCGTGTAGCCGACGAGCTCGATCACCTCCATCCGGTCCCGGAGCGGCGGCGGGATCGTGTCCAGGATGTTCGCCGTCGTGATGAACATGACGTGCGACAGGTCGAACGGCACATCCAGGTAGTGGTCCGTGAAGGAGAAATTCTGCTCCGGGTCGAGGACCTCCAGGAGCGCCGATGAGGGATCGCCCCGGAAATCGCTGCCCAGCTTGTCGATTTCATCCAGCATGAAGACGGGATTCATCGATCCCGCCCGGCGGATGCCCTGAACGATCCGGCCCGGCAGGGCGCCGACGTACGTCCGGCGGTGTCCCCGGATCTCCGCTTCGTCGCGCACGCCGCCCAGGGCGATGCGCACGAATTTCCGGCCGAGGGCGCGGGCGATCGAATGGCCGAGGGAGGTCTTGCCCGTCCCCGGAGGCCCGGCGAAGCAGAGGATCGGGCCCTTCGTGTCGGGTTTGAGCTTCCGCACGGCCAGGTATTCGATGATGCGCTTCTTGGCCTTCTCCAGGCCGTAGTGATCCTCGTCCAGGACCCTCCGGGCCTTTCGGATGTCCAGGGTGTCTTCCGTCACGTCGTGCCAGGGCAGGGAGGTGACCCAGTCCAGGTAGGTGGAGGTCACGCTGTACTCCGCCGACGAGGGGTGCATCCGCGCCAGCCGGTTCAGTTCGCGCTCCGCCTCCTTCTTCGCCTCCTCCGGGAGGTTCTTCTCGTCGACCTTCTTCCGGTACTCGTCGATCTCCACCCGGTTGTCGTCCGTTTCCCCGAGTTCCTGCTGGATCGCCTTGAGCTGCTGGCGGAGGTAGTATTCCCGCTGGCTCTTGTCCATGTCGTCCTTGACCTGGGTCTGGATCTTGTTCCCCAGCTCGAGGATCTCCATCTGGTGGTTGACCAGGCGGGTGACCTCCTTGAGGCGCTTCTTCACGTCCAGAATTTCCAGGATCCGCTGCTTTTCCTCCGCCGAGGCGTTGATGATCGACGCGATGATGTCCGACAGGATGCCCGGATCGTTGATGGACTTGGCCATCATGCCGAACTCCTGGGGGAGGAAGGGGGAGAGCTTCACGATCCGGTCGAAGAGGTTGACGAGGTTGGCCATCAGGGCCTCCACCTCGAGGTCCTTGACCTCCCGGTCATCGAGGGGTTCGATCGCCGCCTGAAGGTAGGGCTTCCCCTCGACGAAGGACTTGATCCGGAACCGCCCGAGCCCCTGCACGAGGAGCTGGGCCTTTTTGTCCGCGGCCTTGGCCATCTTCAGGATGACGACGCTCGTGCCGATGCCGTGATAATCGTCCGGCGTGTGGGGGCCCTCCATCGGACCCTTCTTCGAAAGCGTCAGGCCGATCATCCGGTCCTTCGCCATCGCCTCGTCGACGAGGGTGAGCGACGGGTCGCCGGCGACCTCCATCGGGAACATCATCTTCGGGAAGACGACCATGTTGAACAGGGGCAGGATGGGCAGGGACTCCGGCATCGTCAAGGTCTTCTGGTCTTCCGTCGGGGTATCTTCAGGCATGGGATCCTCCGTTTTGAATGCGAATTTTATGCAGCGTCTCGAGGGGCGCCTTTTTCATGCGGATGGTCAGGAGGCCGTCCGTGTAGCGCGCCTTGACGGTTTCCGTGTCCACCGGCGCCGGCAGGTTGAAGCTTCGCTCGAACGCCCCGAAGGCGATTTCCGCGATGTGGTAACGCCCCTCGCGGGTCGGCCGTCCGTGTTCGCGCCGGCCTTTGATCTTGAAGCGCCGCCGGCTGACCTCCACGTGGAGGTCTTCCAGGACGACGCCGGCCAGCTCGGCCAGGACGATCACCTCGTCGGCGGTTTCGCAGACATCGACCTGGGGCTTCCAGAGTCGCTGACGCAGCGTGGCGAAGGGGTGGGAGACGTGGAACATCTCTTCCATGTCCTCGATGAACTCCCGGTCGCTCTTCCCGATGTTGTCCGTAAATTTGATCTTGATCATTGCGCTTCCCTCTGGGGTCCGAAACCCGTCTGAACGACGTCCATCCGCGGTTGACTGTCCACGGATCTGTAATATAGTACCGAAAAGAGGTTTGTAAAGCCCCGGATGTCCACGGGGAGGTTT
>DDXV01000028.1 GCA_002347815.1 Syntrophaceae bacterium UBA2251 | reverse complement strand
GCAACTGTAGAAGATGAGTTATACCCATGTAATGCGCGATATGACCAATGCGCCGAAAAGCCCGCTGGATGTGCTATTGGCGACCAAAAATGACAGAAAATCAAAAGAGGAATGAAGCAAGAGACAACGCTCTTCAATAAAGAAAGCCCCATAGGAATGATGGTTATTAAGTTCGGATTGAAAGGTTGGATGCCCATGAAAATTACCAAACGCTCGCTTACAGGAAGAAACTTTCAAACACGATTCACAGGATCGTTGTCTTCCTATGATCCGACGCGGATCAGCCGATGTCCCTCAAACCCGTTCGTTTCGTGTCGCCGCGTCGCGGGGCGTTTCGACGGCGATCTCCCGCAGGCCGGTGATCGCCGTGACGGATTTCTCGGGGAGGAGGATCCGGCTCGGCGTGAGGGAGACCCCCATCCGGTCCAGTTCGAGGAGGCGGTGGAAGAGCGTCTGATGTTCGAGGTCGAGGTCGCCGTAGCCGGCCGAATACCGCGCCGTCAGGAGGGCGCGACCCTCCCGGCGCAGGGCGCGGTTTTCGACGGCCGTGATCCAGTCCAGGGCGGCGTCCGTCATTTCGCTCGCCGTCGCGTCCAGGACGACGCCGCGGGTGGCGCGCCCCTCCGCCATGTCCGCGCGGATCGCCGCCATGATCGCCTCTCCCGCCGTTGCCCCCATCAGCAGGACCTCCCGGCTCGCGCCCAGGAAGTCGGCCAGCCGGCGGCTCGCCAGCACCGCCCCGCCGTCCAGCACGATCCGATCGGGACCCCGTTCGATCACGGCCAGGCGACGCGACGCCCCCGCAAGGCGGATCAGGCCGGCGGCCGCGTCGATTGCCGCCTCCGTCTCCCGGCGCTGCGCCTCCGACAGCCGGGTGGAGGCCGACCGGAAGCCGAGGCGCCGGTAGATCGCCGTCCGGGGCGGTGCGATCGCGATCCTCGGGAAAACGGTCACGGGGGCCATCGGGCCGGTTCCTATCCCTCCACGTCCTTGAACGCGAGGTCCTGGTAGGCGTGGGTCAGGGTGTGGCAGAAGGCGTCCCAGCGTCGGCAGACGTCGAGAGTGGCCGCGTCCATCCCGAACAGGTGCGGATGCGCGAGGAGCGCCTCGGCCTCCGCGGCGAGCGGCGCGACGACGGCCTCCTCCAGCCCGTCCAGGAGGTCCCGGACAAAGGCCGGCGGCGCGTACCGGTCCTTCACCCGCTGGATGTCCCGGAAGATCTGGGTGAGCAGGACGTTGCGCGGCCCTTCCCAGAGTTCGTTGACGGCCGAATCCCGGTAGAGGCGGGGAAGACAGGAGAAGTCCTCCATGACGCCGTGGCCGCCGAAGATGGACATGGCCGCGCGGATCACGTCCGTGCAGTCCCACGACGCGGCCAGCTTCTGGAGCATGATGAGTTCCCGGATGACGAAGCGCTTCCGCCAGGCCGCCTCCGTCTCGCCGGTGTCGAGTCCGCCCTTCAGGCCCCCCTCGAGCGTGAGGAAGTCCCGGTAGAGCTTGAAGGCCCCGGCCGTCGTCCGCTTCGCCGCATGGTCCATGGCGGCGAGCTGGCCCGCCACCATCGGGAACCGGCCGATCGTGACCCCGAAGGCGTCGCGGAACTCCGCGTACTGCTTGGCCTCGCGGACCGCCCGGGTCATGAAGGCGGCCGCGGAGAGCCCCACGGTGAGGCGCGAATAGGTCAGGACGATCCCGACGACGTTCGCGACCCCCTTGTCCAGCGGCCCCACGGGATAGGCCACGGCGCCGTTGAAGGTCAGCTCGCCCGTGGTCAGTTCGCTCGTCCCGATCTTCCACTTGATCCGGTCGATGGTGTAGCCGTTGCGGATCTCCTTCGCCTTGTTCCCCGACAGCCACGAGGGGATGACGAACAGGCCGACCTTCTCCGAGCCCCTCGGCTTGGCGGTGACGACGGCGTAGTCGGCGTGGGTGGCGGAGCAGAAGAACTTCGTCCCGTACAGCCGCCAGACGCGGTCCTCCTCGACGGCCTCGAGGAGATTGGACGGAACGTCCGAGCCGCCCTGGATCTCCGACAGGTACTGCGCGCCGATGGCGCAGCCGTCCGCGTCGCCCTCCTTGCAGTGCGCGAGGACGGCCTTCGTCTCGGGGGTGTCGGCGAACTTCTCGAGGAGCATGACGAGGCCTTCCGTGCAGGTGATCGGGCAGGCGACGCAGGCCTCGCCGTTCTGGTAGATCAGGTACATCTTGACGAGCTTCTCCCAGGGCGAGGTCTTGTCGGAGAAAAAGGCCTCCGCGAAGACCTCCCGCTCCAGGGTCTCGGTTTCGCCGGGGCGGCAGATGCGGTCGATCCGGCGGTGGTGGCCGTCGTAGTGCATCATGAACGGGCGGTTTTCCGGCAGGGCGATCCGCTCGGCCAGGTCCCGCCATCGGTAGGAGGCCTTCCGCGAAACCGCGCGGGCTGTCGCGTCGACCTTGTCCGCTTCGCTTCCCGTAAAATGGCGGACGACCTTCCGGATAAACGCGTCGTCGGCGTAGTAGTCCACCGCCTGACGCCAGGCCAAAAATGCATCGAAATTATAGGGATTGTTGCGATCCGCTAAGGACATGACGACCTCCTTGAGACGATGAGGGTTGGCTTGCAGGTTCGGGGGTTCGGCGGCATCCCGGCGGAAGCACCGGGCAGGTGCGCGTCCCCGCCTATTTGCATTTCTCTTCGAGGCAGTATAGTCCATCCTCGAAAAAAATCAATTTTTTCGGAAGCGGCGCCCGGCGCAAGGGCCCGCCTCCCTATCTGGCGTCCTCCTGGCTGCGGATGGCCTCCTCGATTCCGACCGTCATGAAGCCGGCGATCTTGCGCTCGAGGGCGAAGATCTGGCTGCTGTTGACGCGTATCAGCCGGCGGATCTCCTCCGAGTCGCCGTAGCGCGCGATCAGGTCCTGAATCCGTTCCTCGAGGGTCACGACGGTGTCGTGCCGCACCCGTTTGTCGGCGTAGCACACGATCTCCCGCTCCTCCAGCCCGCCGTCCAGATCCACATCCCGGAGGATGACATGCTGCTCCACGATCTCCGCCGTGCGGACAAATCCCAGTTCCCGCAGGAGGGCGCCGCCGGAGGCATCATGGCGCTCGTGGGTTTCAAGCGACCGGGTCTTCGTGATGTCGTGCAGGAGGGCGGCCGCCACCACGAGGTCCCGGTTCACGGACACGCCGCTTTGCAGGTGGTCCGCGATCGCCAGGGAGACGCGCATGACCTGACGGGAGTGCGCCACGATGTTCGGCAGCATGGCATACCGCGCCATGAGCGCGTCGCACTCTTCCCGCGTCGGGATCCTGTCCGGGAGGGGGGGCGTCATGATGATCTTGAATCGCCTCTCCCCGCGGCATCCTGCCCTTCGGGCCCGTTTGCGGCCGTGAGCAGCCGTTCCAGGGTCCGGCAGACCGCCTCGCCCATCGCGGCGGTGCCGATGGGCGCTGTCCCCTCCCGGTGGAGATCGCGGGTGCGCCGCCCCTCCCGCAGGACCGTGCGGACCGCGTCCTCGACGCGGCGCGCCTCTCCCGGCAGGCCGAGGGTGTGTTCGAGCATCATCGCGACGGAGAGGATCGCGGCCAGGGGATTGGCCAGGTTCTGCCCCGCGATGTCGGGGGCCGAACCGTGGATCGGTTCGTAGAGGGCATGTCTGTCCCCCAGGCTCGCCGAGGGGAGCAGGCCGATGGAACCGGTCAGCATGGCGGCCTCGTCGCTCAGGATGTCCCCGAAGAGGTTCGTCGTGACGATCACGTCGAACTGGGCGGGGTTCAGGACGAGCTGCATCGCGCAGTTGTCCACGTACAGGTGCCGGAGCGCGACGTCGGGGTAGTCGCGGCCGACCTCCGTGACGACGTCCCGCCAAAGCTCCATGGACTCCAGGACGTTGGCCTTGTCCACCGAGACCACGTCCTTCCGGCGTCCGCGGGCGCATTCGAAGGCCATGACCGCGATGCGCCGGATCTCCGCCTCCGTATAGACCATCGTGTTGACGCCGACGCGCCGGCCGTCCTCGACCCGGATGCCCCGGGGCTGCCCGAAGTAGACGTCGCCGGTCAGTTCCCGGAGGATCAGGATGTCGGTCCCGCGGACGATCTCGGCCTTGAGGGGCGAGGCGTCGATCAGGTCGTCGAAGGCGACGACCGGCCGCAGGTTCGCGAAGAGTCCCAGCCGCTCCCTTAGGCCGAGGAGGGCCCGCTCCGGACGGACGTCGTAGGGCAGGGCCTCCCAGGACGGCCCGCCCACGGCGCCCAGGAGCACGGCGTCGCTCGCCAGCGCCTGCTCGAGGCTCTCCGGGGGAAGCGGCGTGCCGCAGCGGTCATACGCCGCGCCGCCGACGAGGCCCTCGGTCAGGTCCAGGGCCGTGCCCGTGCGGCGGGCGACGATCTCAAGCACGCGGACGGCCTGCCGGATCACCTCCGGGCCGATGCCGTCGCCGGGGAAAACGGCGATGCGAAAGCGGCGGTCGGTCATGCGGGACTCCTCTCCGCCCGCCCCGCCGCCTTTCGGGCGAGATGGCCCATCAGGCCCCCGTCCGTGAGGAGCTGCTGCATGAAGGGCGGGATCGGCTCGATCGTCAGCGGCGGGCCGTCGGGCCCGATGCGGATCAGGCCCCGGTCGGCGTCCACCTCGATCTCGTCGCCCGGCGCCACCCGGTCGTGCAAGGCGCCCGATTCGAAGATCGGCAGGCCCATGTTGAAGGCGTTGCGGTAGAAGATGCGGGCGAAGCTCTTCGCGACGACGCAGGCGATGCCCGCCGCCTTGATCGCGATAGGGGCGTGCTCCCGGGAAGAGCCGCAGCCGAAATTGTCCCCCGCCACGAGGATGTCGCCCGGCCGCATCTTTTTCATGAAGTCCGGATCGGCGTCCTCCATGCAGTGCGCCGCGAGGCTGGCCGGGTCCGAGGTGTTGAGGTAGCGCGCCGGGATGATGGCGTCCGTGTCGATATTGTCGCCGAATGTCCAGATCCGGCCTTTGAGGGTCTTCATGGGGTTCATCTCCTGAAATCTGCATGCAGCGTCCGGCCGGGCCCCGCGCCGCCGCGGGGATGGCGGGGGCTTCGTCTCACGGCAGGTCGTCCGGTCCGGCGAGGCGGCCCAGGACGGCCGAGGCGGCGGCGACGGCGGGGTTCGCCAGGTAGACCTCGCTCTCGCGGTGGCCCATCCGGCCGACGAAATTGCGGTTCGTCGTGGCGACGGCCCGCTCGCCGGCGGCCAGGATGCCCATGTGTCCGCCCAGGCAGGGTCCGCAGGTCGGCGGCCCGATGACGGCCCCGGCGTCGAGAAAAACGGCGAGAAGCCCCTCCTCAAGGGCCGCCCGGTAGACCGACGGCGTCGCGGGGAGGACGAGGAGGCGCACGTCGGGGCCGGCCTTCCGTCCCCGCAGAACCCGGGCGGCGACCCGGAGGTCCTCGATCCGTCCGTTCGTGCACGAGCCGATCACCGCCTGGTCGATGCGCACGTCTCCGACGTCGCCGATGCCGCGGACGTTCGAGGGCAGGTGGGGAAAGGCGACCTGGGGCTCGATGGCGCTGCAGTCGATCTCCAGGACGTCGCTGTAGGCGGCGTCGGGGTCGGGCGTGTCGGCGACATAGCGCCGGTCGCTTCGCGCCGCAACGTAGGTCCGGGTGGTGTCATCCACGGGGAATATCCCGTTTTTCGCCCCGGCCTCGATGGCCATGTTGGCCATGGTGAGGCGGTCGGCCATCGTGAGCGCGGCGACGGTTTCGCCCGAGAACTCCATCGCCCGGTAGCGGGCCCCGTCCACGCCGATCCGCCCGATGATGTGGAGGATCAGGTCCTTTCCCGACACCCAGGGACTCAGCGCGCCGGTCAGGACGAACTTCATCGACTCCGGGACCTTGAACCAGGCCTCGCCGGTCAGCATGGCCGCCGCCAGGTCGGTGCTGCCCACGCCCGTCGCGAAGGCCCCCAGCGCGCCGTAGGTGCACGTGTGGCTGTCGGCGCCGATGACGACCTCTCCCGGCAGGACGATGCCCTGTTCCGGCAGGAGGGCGTGCTCGACCCCGCAGTTGCCGCCCTCGTAGAAATGAGCGATCGCCTGTTCGCGGGCGAACGCGCGGACGGTCCGGCACTGTCCGGCCGACTCGATGTCCTTGTTCGGGGTGAAGTGGTCGCAGACCAGGGCGATCTTGTTGCGGTCAAAGACCTTCGTCCCCCCCGCGCGGCGGAATTCGGCGATGGCGATGGGGGCGGTGATGTCGTTCGCCAGGGCGAGGTCCACCCGGGCGCTGATGAGTTCGCCGGGGTGGACACGGTCGAGATGCGTGTGCCGGCAGAGGATTTTCTCGGTCAGGGTCATTCCCATGGGGTCATCCTTGATTTTTCGCTTTTCTTAGCCGATCGCGGCGTTTTATTCAACGTCAACCTTCCGGACGTTGGCCTTGAGGAACTCGATGCGGTTGAGCGCGTTGATGTAGGCCTTCGCCGAGGCGACCAGGACGTCCGGATGGGCGCTGTGCCCTACGGCGGAGCGGCCGTTGTACTTGAGCTGGACCGTGACCTCTCCCTGGGCGTCCGTCCCGCCCGTGACGGCGTGGACGAGGTACTTCTCCAGGGGATAGTTCGTTTGCGTGATCTTCCGGATGGCGGCGAAGGTCGCGTCCACCGGGCCGACGCCGAACCCGCCGTCCTGGATGAGCCGGCCGTCCACCTCCATCTGCATCGTCGCGGCCGGGACGGCGGCGGTGCCGCTCGTCACGTGCAGATAGACGAGCCTGAAGTGGTCTTCGACCCGGAAGACGGCCTCGTAAAGGATGGCCTCCAGGTCCTCGTCGTAGACGTCCTTCTTGATGTCCGCCAGTTCCTTGAACCGCACGAAGACCCGGTTCACCTCCTCCTCCGTCAGGGCGTACCCCATCGCCCGGAGGTGTTCCGCCACGGCGTGGCGACCCGAGTGCTTGCCCAGGACGATCCGGGTTTCCGTGATGCCCACCGACTGGGGGGTCATGATCTCATAGGTCCGTCTTTCCTTGATCAGGCCGTCCTGGTGGATCCCCGACTCGTGCGCGAAGGCGTTGGCGCCGACGATCGCCTTGTTCGGCTGGACGGGGATGCCGGTGATCTTCGTCAGGAGCCGGGAGGCCGGGAAGATCTGCTCCGTCCGGATTCCCGTGGCGAACGCGAAGCGGTCCCGGCGGGTCGCCAGGGCCATGACGAGCTCCTCCATGGCCGTGTTGCCGGCCCGTTCGCCGATGCCGTTGATCGTGCACTCCACCTGGCGGGCGCCGTTGCGGATCGCGGCCAGGGAGTTGGCCACGGCGAGGCCCAGGTCGTTGTGGCAGTGGACGGAAACGATCGCCTGCCCGATGTTCGGGACGCGGTCGAAGAGCGTCGCGATCAGGTCGCCGAACTCCTCCGGGACGGCGTAACCGACGGTGTCGGGGATGTTGACCGTCGTCGCGCCGGCGGCGATGACCGCCTCCACCATCTCGCACAGGTAATCCCGGTCGGTGCGCGTGGCGTCCATCGGCGAGAATTCCACGTTGGGCGTATAGGACCGCGCGCGGGTCACGGCGTCGACGGCCGCGGCGAGGACCTCGGCGCGGGTTTTCCTGAGCTGGTATTTCAGGTGGATGTCCGAGGAGGAGATGAAGGTGTGGATCCGGGGACGGGCCGCCCCCGCGACGGCCTCCCAGGCCCGGTCGATGTCGGCCGCGTTGGCGCGGGCCAGGGCGGCGATCTGGACACCCCGGACCTCGTCGGCGATCCCGCGGACGGAATCGAAGTCGCCCTCCGAAGCGACGGGGAATCCCGCCTCGATGATGTCCACGCCCAGGCGTTCGAGCTGCCGGGCAATCAGGAGTTTTTCGCTCGGTTTCATGCTGGCCCCGGGCGACTGTTCACCGTCGCGCAGGGTCGTGTCGAAAATGTAAATTCTCTGGGGGTCTGTCTCTGTCATCGGTGGCGCTCCTTTCTCGGGATCCCGGCGGTTTGCCCGGTCGATCCTTCCTCCCGTCCGGCGGAACGGCGTCGCGACGGGGGCTTTTCGATGCAAAAAAAAGGCCATGGGCTTTCTCGCCCATGGCCTTCGGGATGTTTCGATTCGCGGGGGTTACGATTCTCCTGAAAGCGACGGGCGTCCGGGTATGGCAAGCAGGCAAAGCAGCGCCAGGCCCAGCAGTCTGAGAATGAGAATGCTGTTCAACATGGCCCGTTCTTTACCCGTCCCGTGACGCACGTTCAATCCCTCACGTTCCTTCGTTGGACCCCTCCCTAAAACAGAAGCCCGCAAAAGTCAAGGCCGAACTTTCGCGCCGCCCTCCGGGCGCGGAGTTCAGGCGCCGCGGGGCCTGTCCCGCGCGGGAATCAGGGATCGACACGGCCGGCGTGAAGGGAAAATTCCCGGGGCTGCGCCTCAGTGTCTCCTCCCCGTTTAGAGAATGATCGCGCCCTGTCCGGCCGAGGCCACCTGCCGTGCATAGCGGGCCAGATAACCCGTGAGGGGGGCCGGCGGACGGGGCCGAAATCCCTGCCGACGCTCCGCCAGCGTTTCCGCGGGAACCTGGAGGCCCAGGGTGCGCCCGGGGATGTCGATGCGGATGCGGTCGCCCTCCTCGATCAGGGCGATGGGGCCGCCCGCCGCCGCCTCGGGGGCGATGTGGCCGATGGCCGCCCCGCGGGTGCCGCCGCTGAAGCGCCCGTCCGTGAGCAGCGCGACGGTCTTGTCCAGCCCCATGCCGGCGATGGCCGCGGTCGGGCCGAGCATCTCGCGCATCCCCGGGCCGCCGCGGGGCCCTTCGTAGCGGATGACGACGATGTCGCCCGGCCGGATCGCCCCGGCCAGGATGGCGGCCATGGCCGCCTCCTCGCCGTCGAACACGCGGGCGCGGCCCTCGTTGACGAGCATTTCGGGGGCGACGCCGGAGGCCTTGACCACGGCCCCCTCCGGGGCGAGGTTCCCCTTCAGGATGGCGATTCCCCCCGTCGCGGAGAACGGCCTCTCCAGGGGGCGGATGACCTCCCGGTCCGCCACCCGGGCCCGGCGGAGCGTCTCGCCCAGGGTCCTGCCCGTCACCGTCAGCGCCTTCAAATCCAGGAGCCCCGAGGGCGCCAGGGTCTTCATGACGCCGGGCACCCCGCCGGCCCGGTCCAGATCCTCCAGATGGTGGGGGCCGGCGGGACTCAGACGGCAGAGGTTCGGCGTCTGCCCGCTCAAGGCGTTGAAGAGGTCGAGATCGAGCGTCAGCCCCGCCTCGTGCGCGATCGCCGGCAGGTGGAGGACCGTATTGGTGGAGCAGCCGAGGGCCATGTCGATCGTCATGGCGTTGCGGAAGGCCTCCATCCGGGCGATCCGGCGGGGGCGGAGGCCCCGCCTCACGAGCGCCATCACCTTGACCCCCGCCATCTTGGCCAGGCGACGCCGGGCGGCGTGGACGGCGGGGATCGTGCCGTTTCCCGGCAGGGCGAGTCCGATGGCCTCGGTCAGGCAGTTCATGGAGTTGGCGGTAAACATCCCGGCGCAGGAGCCGCACCCCGGGCAGGCGGCGTCCTCCAGGGCCTTCAGGTCGCCCGCCTTCATCCGGCCGCTCCGCAGGGCCCCGACCCCCTCGAAGACGCTGATCAGGTCCACCGGCTGCCCCCCGGCATGGCCGGCCAGCATCGGCCCGCCGCTGACGAAGAGGCAGGGGAGGTCCAGGCGCAGCGCGGCCATGAGCATCCCCGGGACGATCTTGTCGCAGTTGGGGAGGAAAACGAGGCCGTCGAAGGGGTGCGCCATCGCCATGACCTCGATGGAGTCGGCGATGAGTTCCCGGCTGGCGAGGGAGTATTTCATGCCCGTATGCCCCATGGCGAGGCCGTCGCAGACGCCGATGACGGGAAAGGCCATGGGCGTTCCCCCGGCGGAGCGGATGCCCGCCTTGACGTCGGCGGCGAGGATGTCCAGATGGACGTGACCGGGGACCACATCGCTCGCGGCGCTCACCACGCCGATGAGCGGCCGGCGGATCTCCGGGTCGGTGTAGCCCATCGCCTTCAAGAGCGCCCGGTGGGGGGCGCGCTCCGGGCCTTTTTTCATCAGATCGGATCGCATCGCGTCTCGTCCTTTCGTTGGCGGGGGTCCCCCCCTTTTTTCATGCAAATTGCACCGCACGGGGCGGCCGGGAATCTTTCCCTGGTCTCATTTTCCGGCCGGGCGGAGGCGTTTCTCCGGCCGCAGCGCGCGGACGGCGGCGCCGGCCCGCCACATCTCGGAAGCGCGGATCGCGGCGAGTTCCTTCTCCAGGCGCTCGCGATAATCGGGCGCACTGTTGACGTCGAGAACGATGGCCGTTTCCTCCCCCGAGACGACGCTCGCGTATAGCGCGTCGAACACGGGCGCCACCGCCTCCCGGAACCGCCCCTTCCAGTCCAGGGCGCCGCGCTGGGCCGTCGTGCTGCAGTTGCCGTACATCCAGTCCATGCCGTTTTCCGCCACGAGGCGGATCAGGCTCTGGGTGAGCTCCTCCACCGTTTCGTTGAACGCCTCGCTGGGGGAGTGGCCGTGGCGGCGCAGGAGGTCGTACTGGGCCTCCATGACCCCCGCGAGACAGCCCATCAGGACGCCCCGCTCCCCGACGAGGTCGCTGTACACCTCCTGCTCGAAGGTGGTCCGGAAGAGGTAGCCCGAGCCGATGCCGATTCCCAGGGCCAGGGTCCGTTCCTCGGCCCGGCCGGTGGCGTCCTGGAAGACCGCGTAGCTCGCGTTGATGCCGCTGCCTTCGAGGAAGTTGGTCCGGACGGTCCGCCCGGAGCCCTTGGGGGCGACGAGGATCACGTCGATGTCCGGCGGCGGCACGACCCCCGTCCGGTCCCGGTAGGCGATGGAGAAGCCGTGGGAAAAATAAAGGGCCTTGCCCGGCGTCAGGTGGGGGGCGAGGGTCGGCCACAGGGCCTTCTGCCCCGCGTCGGACAGGAGATACTGGACGACGGTGCCCCGTCGGGCGGCCTCCGCGATGGGAAACAGGGTCTCGCCGGGGACGAAGCCGTCGGCCACGGCCTTATCCCAGGACCCGGTCCCCTCCCGCTGGCCGACGATGACGCGGATGCCGTTGTCCCGCAGGTTCAGGGACTGTCCGGGTCCCTGCACCCCGTAGCCGATGACGGCCACCGTCTCGTCCGCGAGGGCCCGCCGGGCCTTCTCCAGGGTGAATTCCTCCGCCGTGGTCACCTCTTCCCAGGTGCCGCCGAAATTGATCCTTGCCATACCTTCCTCCTTGTCCGTTGTTGTTTTCATGATCCGCGATCCCCCCCGTTCCTGTCCCGCGGGGCATGACGAATCACGCCGTATGATCTGTCCCACGACGCCACCCTGCGACCGGTCCGGGGCGGCCGGGTTGTCTTCCGAACCGGCAACCCCCGCCCGTACCTGCCCCGGCGGACGGCAGGATACCGGCGTCAGGACGGCCGCCGGGGCAGGGCAATCGTCCCGGTCCGGTTTACCGCCCGGATCCCGAAAGGGCGGAAGCACGCCAGGATGCCGCCCAGGTGCTCCGGATCGCCGGCCGCCTCGATCAGGCAGATTCCCTCCGTCAAAAGCAGGATCCGTCCCTGGCACAGCTCGATCGCCCGCAGGATGTCCGCGCGCTCCTCTTCCCGGAACGTCACGTGGAGGAGCATCAGCTCCCGGCGCAGAAAGGGCGTCCCGGTGTAATCGGCGACCTCGATGCAGTCGACGAGCTTATCCAAATGCTTCCGGATCTTGTCCGTAAAATCCCGCTCGGCCCGGCTGGTCAGGGTGATCCGGGAGACGGCGGGGTCCGCCGTCTCCGCCACGCAGAGACTGGCGATGTTGTAGCCCAGGCGCCCCAGGATCCCGGCCACCCGCGACAGGACGCCGGGCCGGTTCCGCACCAGGATCGAGAGGATCTGTTCTTCGTGAATTTCAGGGGGGGTCTCCATGTTCGGGGTCTCCTTCCGTTGTATTCCGGTCGCGCGTCCGGCCTCCGTCCGTGGACATCGTCGCGCCGCCTTTCCCTGGCGCGGGTTCAGGCCGTTCTGCCGTAGATCATCTCCATGTTGGAGCGGCCCGGAAGGATCAGGGGGTAGACGTAGCGCTCCGGGTCGATGACCGCTTCCAGGAGAAAGGGGCCTTCGGACCGGCGGAGCCGGTCAAGGCCCTCCGCCGTGTCGCCCTCCATGTCCGTCCGGGCGGACGGGATGCCGAAGCCCCGGGCCACGGCCGTCAAATCGACGTGGCCGCCCAGGGCGATGGTGTTCAGCCGTCCGTCGAAGAGCAGATCCTGGAGCTGGCGGATCATGCCCAGATGGCCGTTGTTGATGACGATGATCTTGACGGGGAGCCGGTAATAGCCGATCGTCGCCAGTTCCTGGATGTTCATGTAGCACCCCCCGTCGCCGGTGATGGCGACGACGGCGTGGTCCGGCCGGGCGATCTGCGCCCCGACGGCCGCGGGGATGCTGAACCCCATGGTCCCCATGCCGCCGCTCGTCAGGATGCTGCGGGGCGTCCGGGGCCGCCAGTTGCGGAGCGTCCAGATCTGGTTCAGGCCGACGTCGGCGACGGCAATGGCCCGCGGGGGCAGGGCGGACTGCACCTGGCGGATGAACGCCCCGGCGGGGCCGTCGCCCGAGTCCTTCCGGCCCTGCCGGAGGGCCGCCCGTTCCGCCTCGATCCGCTCCATCCAGCCCGACGCCTCCCGGCGTTCGACCCGCGGCAGGAGGCCGCGGAGGACGACCCGGATGTCCCCGAGGATGGGGCAGTCGGCCTTCAGGTTCTTCCCGATCGAGGTGGGGTCGATGTCGATCTGGGCGATGGTCGCGAGCGGGGCAAACTCCTCGGTTTTCGAGGTGCTACGGTCGGAGAACCGGGCGCCGACGGCGAGGATGAAATCCGCCTGGTGAATGATTCGGTTGGCCAATTCGTGACCGTGCGTGCCGATGAATCCAAGGTTGTATCCGTTGCCCGACGCGACGGCCCCCAGTCCCATCATGGTCGTGGCGAAGGGGATGCGGGCCTTGGCCACGAGCGCCTCCAGTTCCTCGCAGGCGCCGCTCAGCTTGGCGCCGCCGCCGATCAGGATCACGGGCCGTTCGCTGCGGTTGAGCAGCCGGGCGAGCTCCTCCAGAGACGACGCGTCCGGCGCCGGCGGGGCCGGCCGGGTTTCCGGACGGGAGGGCGCCGCGTCACCCCCGGCGGGGGCGGCGAGGATGTCCCGGGGCAGGTCGACCAGGACCGGGCCGGGGCGGCCGCCGCGGGCGAGATCGAACGCCTCCCGCAGGGTATCGGCCATGTGCCGCACGTCCCGCACCTGGAAGCTGTGCTTGGTGATCGGGAGCGTGATGCCGATGATGTCGGTCTCCTGGAAGGCGTCCCGGCCCAGCAGGTTCGTGTTCACCTGGGCCGTCAGGGCGACCAGGGGGATCGAATCCATGAAGGCCGTGGCGATGCCGGTGACGAGGTTGGTCGCCCCCGGTCCGGACGTGGCGAGGCAGACGCCCACCTTGCCGGAGGCCCGGGCGTAGCCGTCGGCGGCGTGGGCGGCGGCCTGCTCGTGGCGCATCAGGTAGTGGCGGATCGCCGTCGCCTGGATGCGGTCGTGAACGGGCAGCGTGTTGGCGCCGGGGTAGCCGAAAATCGCCTCCACCTTTTCCTGGCGGAGGATGTCGAGCAGGATGTCTGCACCAATCAGGGGACTCATCGGGTTGAAACTCCTTTCCGTGTGTAGGCTCATCGGCGGAGCGCGTCCGGCGACGAGGGATCGAAAATAAAAAAGCCGCATTCGCTGGCGATTGCGGCTTTTCGGACATAAAAAAAGCCGCGGGTCTTGAAGGGCCCGCGGCTCGAATCGGTTACGGCATCTTCAGACGCACGAACGAGCGACGGTCCCCGTCTCTACGACGACTACAGCGACGCGGCTCGATACGACCTGGAGGGTTTTCATGTTGACGGACATCGGTTCTGCTTTGACCTCTCGAATGATGGGTGGCGAATTATACCCGGACCGAAAAATTGTCAAGCGTTTTTTTAAAAGAAGCCTTCCTGCTCATCGGCCGGTCCGTAGGTCGGTACGCCCTCGGGCGTCGTCCCCTCCAGGAAGCTCTCGTACAGACCTCCCTGGGCCCCGGCCGGGAGGGACGCCCCTGTTTTCGGATCCACTTTGACGAACGAGATGCCTTCGGGGACGGGGAAGACCTCCACCGGCGTTCCCTGCACGGCCTTTTCCATGAAGTAAAGCCAGATGGGCGCCGCCGCCCGGCCGCCCACCTCCTGCCTTCCCAGGGACTGCTCCTGATCGAACCCCACCCAGACCCCCGTGACGAAGGAAGGCGTGAACCCCAGGAACCAGGCGTCGCGCATATCGTTCGTCGTGCCGGTCTTGGCGGCGACGGGGCGACCGATGCTCCGCACCCGCGTGCCCGTCCCCTGCTCCACGACGTCCTGCATGACGTAGGCGGACATGAAGGCGATCCGGGGGTCGATGACCTGTTCCAGCATGGGCTGGTTCTCCTCGAAGACCTGGCCGGTGCGGTCCACGATCTTCTTGATGAACAGGGGCGTGGCCCGCTGCCCCTGATTGGCCAGCACGCCGTAGGCCCGGACCATTTCCAGGAGCGTCACCCCGGAGCTGCCGAGGGCGAGGGTCAGGTTGCGCGCGAGGGGTGAGACGATGCCCATGTTGGCCGCGTACCCCGCGGCGTAGTCCACGCCGATCTCCTTCAGGATCTTGATCGTGACGACGTTCCGGGAATGGACGAGGGCGTGGCGGAGGGTCATCGGTCCCCAGAACTTTCCGTCGAAGTTTTTCGGCTGCCACACGCCGTTGGGTTCGGAGGGCGCCGCGAAGGAGATCGGGGAATCCACCATGATCGTGGAGGGAGTCATCCCCTTGTCGAAGGCCGCCGTGTAGATGAAAGGCTTGAAGGCCGATCCGGGCTGGCGCCGCGACTGGGTCGCCCGGTTGAATTCGCTGCGGGAGAAATCGCGCCCGCCGACCATGGCCCGGACGGCGCCGGTCCGCGCGTCCATGCACAACAGGGCCCCCTGGACCAGCCCCTTCGCATAGCCCTGGCGCCCCTCGAGCTCCTGAAGGCCTCGCTCCACGGCGTCCCGGGCGGCCTTTTGCATGGGCAGGTTGAGCGTCGTGTAGACCTCGAGGCCCTCCTTGTACAGGACGTCCGAGCCGTACTTCTCCATGATGTAGCGGCGGACATGCTCGATGAAGTAGGCGGCCACCTTGTCCTTGGGCCGCACGGACCGGAGGCGGAGCGGCGTGGCCAGGGCCCGCTCCTTTTCCGCGGCCGTGATGTAGCCGTCCTCCAGCATGCGCTGCAGGACGTAGGCCTGCCGCTGCAGGGCCCGGTCGGGGTGGAGGAACGGCGAAAAGTTGTTCGGGGCCTTCGGGAGACCGGCCAGGAGGGCGACTTCGGACAGGGTGAGTTCGCGGGCGCTCTTGCCGAAATACCCCTGGGAGGCGGCTTCGATCCCGTAGGTGCCGTGCCCCAGATAGATGTAGTTCAGATAGAGATTGAGGATCTCTTCCTTGGTCAGGTACCGGTCGATCTTGTAGGCCAGGAGCGCCTCCTTGATCTTGCGCCGGTAGCTGCGCTCCGGGGAAAGGTAGAGGGCTTTGGCGACCTGCTGGGTGATCGTGCTCCCGCCCTGGACGATGTGGCCGGCGGCCAGGTTTTTGAAGAAGGCCCGGGTGATGCTCTGGTAATCCAGGCCCCGGTGCTCGAAGAAACGCGTATCCTCCGCGGCGACGAAGGCCTGGATGACGTACCGGGGGCACTCGGAGAGCTTGATGACCTTCCGGTCCTCGAGGAAGAACTCGTCGATGAGTTCGTTGTTGTCGTCATAGACCCGGGTGGCGATGCTCGGCCGGAAATCCTTCAGCGCGGCGATGCTGGGGAGTTCCATGAGCAGAAGGTAAAAAACGAGGCTGGTCCCCAGAAGGACGACCCCGACCGCCCCCAGGATGATCAGGAGGGAGGCGTATCCCCGCTGGCCGTCGGCGGCGGGTCCCCGCGGGGTCTTCGCGGCGCGGCCGCCGGTCATGACGGCGATTCCTCCCCGTTTTCGCTTTCGGAATTCGCGGTCTTTTTCCGCTCGGCGACCTTCGCGACCAGGATGCCCAGCTCGTAGAGGACCATGAGCGGCAGGGCCATGATGATCTGGCTGACGGCGTCCGGCGACGGCGTCAGGACGGCCGAGGCGATGAAGATCATCAGGATCGCATAGCGCCGCTGTTTGCGGAGCATCCGGACATTCACCACGCCGACCTTGGTGAGAAAATAGATGAAGACCGGCAGTTCGAAGGCGAGCCCGAACGCGAGCAGGAACTTCAGGGCCAGGGAGAGGTATTCCCGGAAGGAGATCATCGGCCTGAGCGTCTCCGTCGTGAAGCTGACGAAGAAGGCGAAGGCCGGAGGCAGGGCGATGAAGTACCCGAAGAGGACGCCCCCCGTGAAGAGGACCGTCGAGGAGAGGATGAAGGCCAGACCGTAGCGCCGCTCGCCACGATAGAGACCGGGGGCGACGAACTTCCACACCTGATAGAGCGTGTAGGGGCTGGTGAGGACGAGGGAGGCGAAAAAGGCGATCTTCATGTAGATGAAGAAGGCCTCGGGCAGGTCGGTGAACACCATGTAGCTGTTCTTCGGGAGGACGGCGACGAGCGGGCGCGTGATGACCGTGAACAGCCAGTCCTTGAAGACGTAGCAGAGGCCGAACCCCACGCCCACGGCGATCAGAATCCGGAAGAGCCGGATGCGGAGTTCGTCCAGATGGGAGGTCAGGGGCATCTTGTCTTCGGCGGGTTTTTCCATGGATGAAATCGACGGACGGCGCTCCTTCGGGCGATGAATCGGGGATGACCGGCGGGTCAGGTCTTGGGGTCGGCCGGGGCGTCGTCCGGCGGAACGGTTCCGGCTTTCTCATCGGGGGGTTCGGGGTCGGATTTTCCGTACAGGAGGGAATCCTTCAGGCCGGCGCCCTTCTCCTCCGGCTTCTCCTCGTCCTCCCGCAGGGTGTCCTTGAGGGTATCGGTGACGCCGTCGGTGGCCCGCTTGAATTCCTGCAGGCCCTTCCCGATGGATTTGGCCAAGTCGGGGAGGCGCTTGGGCCCGATCACCAGCAGGGCCACAATCAGGATCACAATGAGCTCGGGAGTGCCGATGCCGAACATGGGGTCTTCTCTTTTCCGTTCAAGGTGCACGCGAATATAGCTTTTATGCCAAGAGGTTGTCAAACGTTTTCCCGCCCGGGGCCGGCGCCCGAAACCCGTTGCATTTTCGCGGGGGGTGTGATAGGGAAAACCCCTTTTAAAAAACCTATTTGTCGGGTCGGGAGACGGCGATGTTTCGCAAGACGGGGGTGGTCAAGGACAGGCGTTATCTGGATCATGGCCGGGATGTCGCCCACCCCGAATCCTACAAGCGGTTGCGGGCGCTCTATGAAATCCTCGAAGCCCCCAACATGATGGGGAAGTTTACCGAAATCGAGCCCCGCTACGCCACGTACGCGGAACTGGAGATGATCCATGAGCGGTCCTACATCGACTTTGTGGCCGATACGGCCGGTAAGGAGATGTGCTCCCTCGATCCGGACACGATCACGACCGCCGAAACCTATGACGTCGCCCGCCTCGCCGTGGGCGGCCTCTGCCGGGCCGTCGACGCCGTCGTGGCCGGTGAGGTGGAGAACGCCTTTGCCCTGATCCGGCCGCCCGGCCACCATGCCGAGGCGGACGAGGCGGCGGGCTTCTGCATCTTCAACAACGTGGCCATCGCGGCGAAGTACGCCCTGGAGAAGCACAAGCTCAAGCGGGTCCTGATCGTGGACTGGGACCTTCACCACGGCAACGGCACCCAGAACGCCTTCTACGCCGATCGCCGGGTGCTGTACTGCTCCACCCACGAGTCGCCCGGCTATCCCGGGACGGGCGCCCTCGAGGAGATCGGACAGGGGAAGGGCCTGGGGTATACGATCAACATCCCCCTGAAGTCGGGGGCGGGGACCGCCCACTACGTGAAGGTCTTTCGCCGCCTCATCGCCCCGGTCGCGATGACGTTCCGGCCCGACCTGATCCTGGTCTCGGCGGGATTCGACATCTACAGCGGGGACCCGCTCGGCGGGATGAAGGTGACGCCCCGCGGCTTTGCGTACCTGACCCGGATCCTGATGGACGTGGCCGACGCCTGCGCGAACGGGCGCATCGTTCTCAGCCTCGAAGGCGGCTACAACGTCGAAGGCCTCACGATGTCCGTCACGGCGGTCATCAAGGAGCTGAGCGAGGCCACGCACGCGACGGAGGACGAACTCCGGGAGCTGGAAGAGTCCGCAGACACCCGCCAGGATGCCGTCATCCGGGCGGTCATGAATCATTTGAACCCGTTCTGGAAGGTGTATTGAAGACCAGGGGCAGAGGGACCGGGTCCCTTCGCTCCGGTCGTCCGCTGCCCGCCTTGTTTTTGAAGTAAATTTCTCATGACGATGACCCGTTGGCACGTATCGTGTATGTGCAGAGGCAAGCGGCAGCTTTTTTTGAAGGAGATTTCTCATGAAGATCACCCGAGCGGAAGTGGAACACGTCGCCCATCTGGCCAGGCTCGAGTTCGACGAGGCGGAGACGGAGAAATTCACGTCCCAGTTGAACGACATCCTGTTGTACATGGACAAGCTCAACCAGGTCGAAACCCGGAACGTCGCGCCCATGACCCATGCCATCGCCCGGACCAACGCCTTCCGGGAGGACCGCGTCCGGGAATCGCTCCCCCGCGAACGGGCCCTCGCCAACGCCCCGGACCCGCGGGGCGAGTTCTTTCGGGTGCCCAAGGTCATCGAATAAGCGGGTCGCCCGCACCGGACGGGGCGAATATCCGCGGGCGACCGGACGGGCCGCCCCCGATCGGGACGCCGGACGGCGTCCCGGCGAACATCGAGGAGGATATGGAACTTTACGCGTTGACGATTCATGAACTGCACGACAGACTCAAGGCCGGAGAGGTCACCGCGGGGGCGCTCGCCCGCGCCGTCTTCGACCGCATCCGGGCCGTGGAGCCCGAGGTTCACGCCTACATCACCCTGCTCGAAGAACCGGCCCTCGCCCAGGCCGACCGGGCCGACCGGGCGATCCGGGACGGGGACCTCCGGGCGCTGACCGGGATCCCCATCGCGCTCAAGGACATCTTCTGCACCCGGGGCTTCCGGACGACGTGCGGGTCGCGCATCCTCGAGAACTTCATCCCGCCCTACGACGCCACGGTCGTGGAAAGGCTCGCCGCGGCCGGGGCCGTCTTCACGGGCAAGACGAACATGGACGAGTTCGCCATGGGCTCCTCCACGGAGACGTCGTATTTCGGGCTGACGCGGAACCCCTGGGACCTCGACCGGATCCCCGGCGGTTCGAGCGGCGGCTCGGCGGCGGCGGTGGCGGCCGACGCGTGCATCGCGGCCCTGGGCTCCGATACGGGCGGTTCGATCCGCCAGCCGGCGGCCCTGTGCGGCGTCGTCGGCCTGAAGCCGACCTACGGGCGCGTCTCCCGCTACGGATTGGTCGCCTTCGCCTCGTCGCTCGACCAGATCGGCCCGTTCACGAAGGACGTCGAGGACGCGGCCATCCTGATGAACGTCATCGCGGGCTACGACCCGCGCGAATCCACGTCTGTTCCGGAGGACGTGCCCGACTACCGGGCGTTTCTCGGCCGCGGCATCGACGGCTGGACCGTCGGGATCCCGAAGGAGTACTTCGTGGCCGGGCTCGATCCGGAGGTGGAGACGGCCGTCCGCGATGCGATCGGCGTGATCGAAGGCCTGGGGGCGCGATGCGTCGAGGTCTCCCTTCCCCACACGGAACACTGCCTGGCGGTGTACTACATCGTCGCCCCGGCGGAGGCGTCGTCGAATCTGGCCCGCTACGACGGCGTCCGGTACGGCTACCGGTCGCCGGACGGCCGGGATCTGATGGAGATGTTCAAGAAGTCCCGCTCCGCCGGCTTCGGCGCCGAGGTGAAGCGGCGGATCATGCTCGGGACCTACGCCCTGTCCTCGGGCTATTACGATGCCTACTACAAGAAGGCCTCCCAGGTCCGCGCGCTGATCAAGAACGATTTCGACGCGGCCTTCCGGACCTGCGACGCCCTCGTGACGCCCACGACGCCGACGCCCGCCTTCCGGATCGGCGAGAAGACGGACGACCCGCTGCAGATGTACCTCTCGGACATCCTGACGATCTCGACGAATCTGGCCGGCATCCCCGGCATCTCCGTGCCCTGCGGCTATACCGCCGCCGGACTGCCCGTCGGCGTCCAGTTCCAGACGGCGCATTTCGCGGAGGGCAAGCTCTTCCAGATCGCCGCCGCCTACGAGAAGCACGCGAATTTCACCAAAAGGAGACCGAAGCTCTGATGGAATACGAACCGGTAATCGGGCTGGAGGTCCACGCCCAGCTCCTGACGGATACGAAGATCTTCTGCGGCTGCACCACCCAGTTCGGGGCCGCCCCCAACACCCACACCTGCCCGGTCTGTCTGGGCATGCCGGGCGTCCTGCCCGTCCTCAACCGCAAGGTCGTGGAGTTCGCGATGAAGATGGCCCTGGCGACGGACTGCCGGATCAATCCGGCGTGCAGCTACGCCCGGAAAAACTATTTCTACCCCGACCTTCCCAAAGGGTACCAGATCTCCCAGTTCGCCGAGCCGCTCGCCGAATTCGGCCACGTGGACATCGAATCGAACGGGGGGAAGAAACGGATCGGGATCACCCGGATCCACATGGAGGAGGACGCCGGGAAGCTCATCCACGACGAGTACAACCCCTGGAGCTACGTCGATCTGAACCGCACCGGCGTGCCGCTCATCGAGATCGTGAGCGA
>DDXV01000084.1:19868-20896 GCA_002347815.1 Syntrophaceae bacterium UBA2251 | reverse complement strand
GTCAGATTGAGGTGAGTGTCCGACAAGAGGGATTGTATGCTGCCGGATTCATCTCCTATGAGGCCGCCCCTGCTTTTGATCCGTCACTGCCTGCCAAGATAGATGGTGAGTTCCCCCTCCTCTGGTTCGGGCTTTTCAAACAGATCAACGAAATCACCCTGCCATATGACGGCAAGAAACAAGGCACTTCCATTGAATGGCATCCGTCTGTTACCCGAGAGGAATACGACCGCTGCCTTCGTACCATACGCACCTACATTCTGGCGGGGGACACCTATCAAGTCAATTTCACCTACAGGCTCCAATCAATGACGGATGTCGACCCTTGGCGCCTGTTCGTCCAGATCGTCGGGGATGGCGAGGCGCCTTTTGCCGGGTTTGTGGATACAGGCGAGTGGGCCATATGCAGCGCCTCGCCCGAACTTTTTCTTCGGATCGACGGCAAGCAGATCGAGTCGCGCCCCATGAAGGGGACGGCCGCAAGAGGATTATGGTTCGAGGATGACCAGGCGAAGAAGGAAACCCTGTTATGCTCCGAGAAGGAACGAGCCGAGAACCTGATGATTGTCGACATGGTCCGCAATGACCTCGGGCGTGTGGCGTTTACCGGCAGCGTTCAAGTTCCCTCCCTGTTGACGGCCGAAAAGTATCCGACCGTGTGGCAATTGACATCAACCGTAGTCGCCCGGACATGTGCGCCTCTTGATCGAATTCTTCAGGCAACCTTTCCTCCTGCATCCATCACCGGTGCCCCGAAGCGGCGCACGATGGAAATCATTGCGGACCTTGAATCAACTCCCCGGCGCATCTACACCGGCACGATTGGATTTCTTGCTCCCGGCCGCCGGGCACAGTTGAATGTTGCCATTCGTACCATATTGCTGCACAAACCCACCGGTCGTGCGGAGTACGGGGTCGGCGGCGGTATCGTGTGGGACTCCACGCCAGCAGGCGAGTACGAAGAGAGCCTGACAAAGACAAGAGTGCTCACACCCCTCCCCCGGGATTTTGATCTTCTGGAAACCATG
>DDXV01000084.1:588-19845 GCA_002347815.1 Syntrophaceae bacterium UBA2251 | reverse complement strand
TTGCTTCGGGGATGTCGTTCCAGCAAAGTGCCCGATAGAAAAACGCGATGAATTCCTCTATCACAAGACAACCCACCGCATCGTATACGAAGATGCCCTCAGGATGTGTCCGGGATACGACGATGTTCTGTTGTTCAACGAAGACGGACATGCTACCGAGACCACAATGGCAAATATAGCGGTGGAGATTAATAACATACTGTACACACCCCCTGTGCGCTGCGGACTGCTGCCGGGGACGCAGCGAGCCTGGCTGCTCGAGCATGCACGTCTCCGGGAGAGAGTTCTGAGTGTTCAGGAAGTACTCAAAAGCCCGAACGTCTACCTCCTGAACTCCGTCAGGGGGATGCATAAAGTCCATATTCGCGGTGCAGAAGAAAGAAACATGCCGAACAAAAGCATCCAGGCGGACGCGGCAGAGCCGCGCCGCTGATGCGCAATGTTCGCGGCACGCCTGCGGCGCGCCGCGAACGGGGCGAGCTGAGCTTCGCTCCAGCGCCCCGTTGGATTTGGCATAATACATTTTAACGGCGCGTTAACGGAATTTTTTCTGGAGGTCTAATTGAAAAAGAAGTCTAAAGAAGTCCCAAAAGGAATGCAGGATATTTATACATCTATAACAGAGATTACAGATGATTTCTCGAAAAAATTTTTAAATGACGAATATTCCGAGTATATCCAATATGCAGTGGCTGAACTTTGCAGAAAACGACCGTCTCCGTTGTCAAAAGGCAAATTAAATATTTGGGCTTGTGCGATAACCCATGCAATAGGTGTTGTAAATTTCTTAGACGACAGCAGTCAAATTCCACATGTAAAACCTTCAAAATTGTATGAAGCGTTTGGAGTCAATCCAAGTACAGTGCAAATGAGATCAAAACAGGTTCGTGCTCTCTTAGAAATGTCTCAGTTTGATGTCAATTGGACATTACCAAGTAGAATGGAAAGAAATCCCAACGCTTGGATGATAAGACTCAACGGATTCATCGTTGATGTAAGAACTCAGCCAAAGGAAATTCAAGAAATTGCATACGATAAAGGACTTATTCCGTACTTACCAAAAACATGAGAATCCAACCTTTTGCTCCACCGGACTCGGGCCAAAAGGGCGGCCCTCTCCGGTGAGCAATACGTTGGCATAAAAACAAGCATGTGAAAAAACAAAGACCATGCAACAAAAGCTGATACAAACACTAAAAACAATAATCGCTGACGTAAGGCAAGCGTATGTACCAGTAATTCTTCTATCTTTAATTGGCGGTACTGGGACAGTTTTTTATTTTTATGAAAGGGCTCTAACCTCGACAATTCAAATAGCAAATATCCCAACACCACTATGGGCAACAATCGCCCTGCTTGCAATATGTTATCTTTATATAAACCTAAAAGTTTCACAAACTCTATCCAGCTTAAATCAGCCCACATATAAATTTCCTCTCCCTTATCTCGAATACCAACCAACACCGGGCGTATTCGTATATACTTTGGAAAACTCTAATGAATGGTACTGCAAACACTGTGTGGATATTGAAAGGGCGCAATCCACCCTTCAAATGGTTCATCATTCGGCAGCGGGGAAAAATTATCAGTGCCATAAATGCAAATTCCAATTTAAGGTGCACTCGACAGGGGACATCCGTGGAAGATTTTTTGGCCAATTTGCCGCCGGAAAATTACCGGATCATCAAGGCTAAGGATCGCTTGATCATCGTTCCCAGGGCAGGCATGGGACGCCATGCCTGCATTGTTTTCCATGATGGGCAAAACATTACGGGGAGCAAAACCGGATTTAACGATTGAGAAGGAGGTGAAACGATGGGGGAGATCAACGCCCGTACACCGGAGAACGCCTGGAAGTGCTCGAACTGCGGCTACGGCCTTCAGGCGCCGACCCCGCCGGCGGCGTGTCCGTCGTGCGGGAAGCGGTGCGAGTTTCTGAACGTCACCTGCTACACGCCGGACTGCGCCGAGACCGGCGCCGATCCGCGGCTCAAGCCGGCGAAATAGACGCGCCTTGCCCCGCGTCGGGCGCCTCCCGCTAACGGTAGAACGAGGCGTAGCGGTGCTTGAGCCGGGCCATGCCGGTTTGCACGGCACTCTTGCGGACGGCCCGGGCAACGCGTTCCGGGACGGCGCGGTTGAAGACGCCGGGAATGATGTGATCCTCGCGGAGTTCCTCCCGCGGCACCGTGGCGGCGATGGTGTGCGCGGCGGCGAGGAGCATCTCGTCGTTGATCCCCCGCGCCTTGCAATCCAGGACCCCGCGGAAGAGTCCCGGAAAACACAGGACATTGTTGATCTGGTTCGGATAATCGGATCGGCCGGTGGCGACGATCCTGGCGTACCGGGCGGCCTCCTCGGGCATGATTTCGGGAACCGGGTTGGCCATCGCGAAAACGACGGGATCCCGTCCCATCCGTTTGACGTCCCTTCCCCTCAACACCCCCGCCTGAGACAGACCGATAAAGACGTCCGCCCCCTCCAGCGCCCGGGCCAGCGTCCCTTGCCGCTTCTCCCGGTTCGTCCGGCGGGCCAGACGTTCCTTGACGGGATTCATGTTCTCGCGCCGTCCCTCGTAGAGGATTCCGGAACGATCGCAGCCGATGACCGTCCGAACGCCCGCCAGGCCGAGAAGATGGATGGCGGCCACACCGGCCGCGCCCAGGCCGTTGACCACGACGGCGACGTCCCCGAGGGGCTTGCCGACGACGGTCAGGGCGTTCATGAGCCCCGCCAGAATCACCACGGCCGTGCCGTGCTGGTCGTCGTGAAAGACGGGAATGTCGAGTTCGGCCTTCAGGCGTTCCTCGACTTCAAAACACCGGGGGGCGGAAATGTCCTCCAGATTGATGCCGCCGAAGGTCGGCGCGATCCACTTCACGGCGGCGACGATCTCGTCGGGATCCTGGGTGTCGAGACAGAGGGGAAAGGCGTTCACCCCGCCGAATTCCTTGAACAGCATGGCCTTGCCTTCCATGACCGGCAGGGCCGCGGCGGGACCGATATTCCCGAGGCCCAGGACGGCCGACCCGTCCGTGACGATGGCCACGGTATTCCGCTTGAGGGTAAGATCGTAGGCGCGGCAGGGATTCGCCTGGATCGCCCCGCAGACCCGGGCGACGCCGGGCGTGTAGGCCATCGCCAGGTCGCCCCGGCTCTTCAGGGGAAAGCGGTTCCTAACCTCGATCTTCCCCCCCTGATGCATGAGAAAGGTGCGGTCCGCCACGTCCAGGACCCGCACCCCCTTGACGGCCCGGATGGCCGCGACCACCCGGTCCTCCGTTTCCTCGTCCGGCGCCGACACGATCAGGTCGCGGATGATTTTGGCGTCCCGGAACTCCACGATGTCCACGGCCCCGATCGTTCCCCCCGATCGGCCGATCGCGGAGGCGACCCGGCCCAGCATGCCGGGCCGGTCGGGGATCTCGATGCGGATCCGGAGACTGAAACTGGGTGACGGCGTTTTGATCATCACACCCCTCCAACGGTCACGATTAAGAAAAAAGGGCGGCGAACACCAGGCCGCAGGAGAGCAGGATCAGGATCCCCACGGTCAGCCAGGAGAAGGCGTTCATGCTGCGGCTGTTGGTGTAGGCCCCCATGATCCTGCGGTCGTTGACCAGGATGAGCATAAAGACGAGCACGACCGGCAACAGCAGCCCATTCACGACCTGGGAGTAGTACATGATGGCGATGAGGGGGATGCCGGGAAGAAGAATGATGCCCGCCCCCAGAATGATCATGAGTGCGTACAGACCGTAGAACTGCGGCGCTTCGGTGAACTTGCAGTTCAGGGAAGATTCCCAGCCGAAGGCCTCGCAGACGGTGTAGGCCGTGGACAGGGGCAGGATCGATGCGGCGAAGAGCGACGCGTTCAGGAGCCCGAAGGCGAAGAGCCACGAGCAGTATTCCCCGGCCAGGGGCGCCAGGGCGAGGGCGGCATCCTGGGCCGAGTTGATCCGGATGCCCGACTTGAACAGGGTGACCGCGCACAGCATGATGATGAAGAACGCCACGACGTTGACCGTAATCGACCCAAAAATCACATCCAGGCGGGCAAAGCGATAATTCTCGGCCTTGAGCCCCTTGTCCACGATGGACGACTGGAGGAAGAACTGCATCCAGGGCGCGATGGTCGTTCCGACGAGAGCGACGGCCATCATGAGAAACGCGCCGTCCATCCGGAGCGTCGGCGTGAGAAAGGCCGTCCCGATCTCCCCCCAATCGGGCTTCCCCATGAATCCGGAAACGATGTAGGACAGGTAGAACAGACAGGCCACCAGAAAGGCCTTCTCCACGCTCTTGTAGTTTCCCTTGACCACGAGCCACCAGACGAAGACCGCCGCCGCGGGGACGGAGACGTAGCGGGAAATGCCGAAGATCTCCAGACTGGCCGCCACCCCGGCGAATTCGGCGATGGTGTTGCCGAGGTTGGCCAGGATGAGAACGATCATGAGGTAGAAGGTGATCCGCGCGCCGAAACGCTCGCGGATGAGATCGGAGAGGCCCTTGCCGGAGATCACGCCCATCCGGGCGCACATCTCCTGGATGACGATCAGGGCGACCGTGATTGGGATCAGGGTCCACAGGAGGGCCAGGCCATACTCGGAACCGGCCAGGGAATAGGTCGTGATCCCGCCCGCATCGTTGTCCACGTTGGACGTGATGATGCCCGGACCCAGCAGGAGGAGAAAAACGCCGAGCGACCGCCAGGTCCGGCGCTGGAAGGGGCGCAAGAACAGATTGCGGAGGTTCGTCGGGAACCGTTCATCGGACATGCGGGGCCATCCTCTTCCATCACGCTCACTTCCCCAGATGGGGCGCCACCACTTCGAGGAGATTCTTGAAGAGGATCACGCCCTCGATACGATCATCGGCGTCCACGACCGGAATGGCCGTGACGCCGTATTTGGCGAACTGCTCGGCGATCTCGTCCGGCTCCTCGTCGAGGCGGACCGCCACGACCCGTTCATCCATCAGGTCCTTGAGCGCCGCCGCGGGATCGGCGATCAGGATCTCGCGGAGGCTGATCACGCCCAGCAGACGATCCTCGGCATCGGTGACGTAGAGGTAATGGATGGTGTCCATCTCCTCCGCTTCCCGCCTCAGGTAGTCCAGGGCCTCCCCCGCGGTGATCTCCGGCCTGAACTTGAGAAAGGCTGAAGTCATCAAACCGCCGGCCGTCTCCTCGGGATGCGTCAGGAGTTCCTTCACGTCCTCCGCGACATCCTGCTCCATCTCCTTCAGGATGCCGTCGGCCTTTTCCTTCGGGAGATCGCCCAGGAGATCCGCCGCCTCGCTCAGGGACATCTCCTCGATGATATCGGCGGACTTCTCGGGCTTCATGTCTTCGATGAGGCGGACCTGAATCTTGGGATCGGTCTCCTCCAGGGTCTCCGCCGCGGTCTCCACATCAAGCGAGCGGAACACGGCCGTCCGTTTATGGATGTCGAGATCTTCGATGATGTCGGCGAGATCGGCCGGGTGGAGCTGGGAGAGGCGGTGCTGGGTGATGCTCAGGCGCAGCAGGTCCGGCGTGGACAGGGGCTGGACGAATTTCCACGAGATCCACTGATCCGACAGGGTGTAATCGAAAAACCACCTCAGGAATGCGTCCATGACCTTCTCGAGGCCGACACGCCGCATGAGCCCTCGGAAACCGACATCCACGTGGATGAGGTACAGGCACCGGTGGGCCTTGAGAAACTGGAGATCGTTGACGCGCCGCACCTTCGCCCCGTCGGTGTCGACGATCTGCTTGTCGAGTAAAGCGTCCCGCAGGAGGAGTTCGTTGTCGGCGAGCGCCCGGGCTGGCAGCGCACCGACCGCCTCGGGCCGGACCGTAAACCGTCCGTTGCAGTCGGCGACCCGTTCCCAGGGGATCAGCACAGGAGGGACTTTCCGGCGGGAGGACACGAGGATGTCCGTCACCAGCGGATAGGATTCCGCCGGGTTCACGACGAGATCGGCCAGAACGCCCAACGGGCGCCCCGCCGTATCGACGATTTTCTTTCCCAGGATCTGGCTCAGAAACAAAAAAACCTGGGATTCTTGATTGACGGCCATTGTTCAAGCGCCTCCAGGCGGATCTTCTATAGCACTTGCGGTAAGATAGCAAAAGCTTTTTTTCTCCCCGCCGCCCGTTCGAGGGGGCGTTCCCGAACGACGCGCCGGCCGCGATCCCGGCCGGCGCGGGGAAGGGTTTTCGGGGATCCCGACGGGATGTCCCTCCCGCGCCCCGGGTCCGCCGGTTTTTGTCTTGACATGACGACGCCCTTCCGCTATAAACCGCAACCAAAGGTACCCTTTTAATTTGATCCGGCGAGATCGAAAAAGGAAAAAGACGATGAATCAGTTGATCTGCAAGCGGCGGCGATAAGGCCTTCCCACACGGTGGGGGGCTTTTTTTTTGCCGTCGGCCCCTTGGGGCCACGAGACGGCGGGGGGGGGGCGAGCCATGGAAACGAACCGGGTGGTGATGGATGCGGAGGGAATCGACCGCTCCCTGACGCGCATCGCTTATGAAATCCTGGAAAAGAACAAGGGCGCCACGGATGTCGCCCTGGTCGGCATCCGGACGGGCGGCGTGTTCCTGGCCCAGCGTCTGCAGCTTAAGATCGCCGCCATCGAATCCCGGAATGTCCCCCTGGGCGTGCTCGACATCACCCTCTACCGGGACGATCTGGACATCGCCAAGAAGAAGCCCCGCCTGAGAAAGACCGACATCCCCTTCTCCCTGGACAAGATGAAGGTCGTCCTGGTGGACGACGTCCTGTTCACCGGCCGGACGATCCGGGCGGCCATGGACGCGCTGATCGACTTCGGGCGGCCGCGCTTCATCCAGCTGGCGGTCCTGATCGACCGGGGGCACCGGGAACTCCCGATCCGGGCGGACTTCGTCGGCAAGAACCTGCCTTCGTCCCTCTGGGAGGACATCACCGTGAACCTCGTGGAAAAGAACGGCCGGGATGAGGTGGTCATCGAAGCCGCGCGCTGAGGAGAAGGAAGAACTTCCCATGAAACTGGAGCGAAAAGACATTCTGGGCATCCGGGACCTCAGCGTCGACGAGATCAATCTGATCCTCGATACCTCGGAATCCTTCCTGGAGATCTCCACCCGTGAAATCAAGAAGGTGCCGACGCTGCGGGGGAAAACGGTGATCAACCTCTTCTACGAGGCGAGCACCCGCACCCGGACGTCGTTCGAAATCGCCGGCAAGCGCCTCAGCGCGGATACGATCAACATCTCCGCCTCGACGAGCAGCGTCGTCAAGGGCGAGACCCTCATCGATACGGCGCTCACCCTCGAATCCATGCACCCCGATGTCATCGTCATCCGCCACAGTGCCTCCGGCGCCCCGCATCTCCTGGCGAAGACGATCCGGGCCTCGGTGATCAACGCGGGGGACGGCACGCATGAGCATCCGACCCAGGCCCTTCTGGACATGATGACGATGAAAGCCCGCAAGGGCCGGATCGCCGGGCTCAAGGTGGCCATCGTGGGAGACATCCTGCACAGCCGGGTGGCCCGGTCCAACATCTACGGACTCAGGAAAATGGGCGCGCGGGTCGCCGTCGCCGGACCGGCCACGATGATGCCGCTGACCATGGCGGAGATGGGGGTCGAGGTGCATCACCGGATCGAGGAGGCCGTCCTCGACGCCGACGTCATCATGATGCTCCGCATCCAGACGGAGCGCCAGCACCAGAACATCTTTCCGACGCTCCGGGAATACGCCCGCTACTTCTGTCTGAACCGCCGGCACCTGGATCTGGCCCGCGAAGACTGCCTCGTCATGCATCCGGGCCCGATCAACCGGGGCGTGGAAATCTCGCCGGACATCGCCGACGGCCCGGCGTCGGTGATCCTGGAACAGGTCGCCAACGGCGTCGCCGTCCGCATGGCGCTCCTCTATCTGCTAACGGGAGGGAAGGCATGAAGCTGCTACTCACCGGAGGGCGGATCCTCGACCCCTCCTGTGGCCTGGATACGCACGGAGACCTCCTCGTGGAGGACGGCAGGATCGCGGCCGTCGAGGAGCGCACGGGCGGGAAGAAGTCCCCGGGAAAGGCCGTCCAGGTCCTGGACGTGACGGGCCGGATCGTCGTCCCGGGCCTCGTCGATATGCACACCCACCTGCGGGAGCCCGGCTTCGAGTACAAGGAGACCATCGCCACCGGCTGCCGGGCCGCCGCCGCCGGGGGCTTCACGGCCATCGCCTGCATGCCGAACACGAACCCGGTCAACGACCACCGCCCCATCACGGAATTCATCCTGAGGAAGGCCGCGGAGTGCGGCCTCTGCCGCGTCTATCCCGTGGCCGCCGTCAGCCTGGAGTCGGCGGGAAAGAGCCTGACCGAATTCGGCGATCTGTCGGAGGCCGGCGCCGTCGCCTTCTCGGACGACGGCAAGCCGGTGATGGACAGCGCGCTCATGCGGCGCGCCCTGGAATATGCGGCCTCGCTCGACCTGCCGGTCATCTCCCACTGCGAGGACGCCACCCTCACCGCCGGGGGCCAGATGAACGAGGGCGCCGTCTCGATGGAGCTCGGTCTTCAGGGCATCCCGAGCACCGCGGAAGAGATCATGGTCGCGCGGGACCTTCTCCTTGCCGGGTTTTCGGGCGCCGCCGTGCACATCGCCCACGTCAGCACGGCCGGGTCCGTCCGCCTCATCCGGGAGGCCAAGGCCCGCGGCGTGCGCGTGACGGCGGAGACGGCCCCCCACTACTTCACCCTGACCGAGGAGGCGCTCTGGGAATACGACACGAATCTGAAGGTGAACCCGCCGCTCCGGCGGGCCGCCGACGTCGCCGCTATCCGGGAAGGGCTCCGGGACGGGACGATCGACGCGATCGCCAGCGATCACGCCCCACACGCCTCCACGGACAAGGATGTCGAATTCGCCTATGCCGCCAGCGGCATCCTCGGCCTGGAGACCTCCCTCGGCCTCAGCCTGAAACTCGTCCGGGACGGCGTTCTGCCGCTGGAGGCGCTGGTAGCGAAAATGAGTACGCATCCCGCCGCCATCCTGAACCTCCCGGGCGGCACGCTCCGGCCCGGCAGCCAGGCCGACATCACCGTCATCGATGCCGAACGGAACTGGACGGTCGACATCCGCCGGTTCCAATCCCGCAGCCGTAATTCCCCCTTCGACGGCTGGACCCTGACGGGCAAGGCCGTTCTGACGATCAAGGACGGGGTCATCGTTTTTCAGGATTCTTGAGACAGGCTGAGGCGTCGGGCCCCGGGCCCCGGGGAGATATCCCTTTCCCCCATGCCCGAAACCCCGCGCCCGATGAGTCATGATGCATGCAAAAACCACCCACCGGACCGCGGCCTTCGTCCTGCGCGTTCTGGACTACGGCGAATCGGACCGGATCGTCACCTTCTACACCGAGGACTTCGGCAAGCTGAAGGGGATCGCCAAGGGGGCGAAGCGCAGCCGAAGGCGCTTCGCGAACGCCCTGGAGCCCTTCTCCTGCCTCGAAATCCTGTTCTCGCGGCGGGGACGGGACGGCCTGGCCCTGATCGAGGACTCCACTCCGATCTGCCATTACGCGTCCCTCCGCGCGGACCTGGAGCGCACCCTGATCGCCTCCTATCTCATCGATCTGACGGACCAGTTCACCCTGGAAGGGAAGAGGCAGGCGGACATCTACCGGCTGCTCGCGGGGTTTCTCGACCTCGTGGCGCAGGGCCCGGCCCTGGAGAGCCTTTGGCGCTTCTTCGAACTGAGGCTGCTGAAGCTGACCGGTTACGAACCGGTTCTGGACCGCTGTCTCGCCTGCCGGAGCCTCCTGGACCCGGACCAATCCTACCAGTTCGTCCCCCGGGAAGGAGGGCTGAAATGCGGACGCTGCGGTATAGCGACCTACGACGCCCTCCCCATCTCGATCGGCACCATCCGGACCCTGCTTCTGGGCAGGGACCTGGACCTCGCAAAACTCCCCCGTCTGGTCGTCTCCCCCCAAACGGCCCGCGAAAGTCAGGCGGTCCTGACCGCCTTCATCCGTCACCACCTGGGGCGGGACCTCAAATCCATGCAGGTTGTGAGCGAGATCCGGAAACTCTGCATCTGACCGGATTGCTTTCATATTGACAGGTTCGGGCCGCCGTGTTAGGAACGCACCGGAAAATTGCGGGCCCACCGCCAAACGGCGGGACGCCCTCGAGGAGGACGCATGGCATTGACCTTTCAGGAACTCATCTTCGCCCTGGAACGCTACTGGGCCTCGCAGGGCTGTGTCATCCAGCAGCCCTACGACCTGGAGGTCGGGGCGGGCACCTTCAACCCCGCGACGTTTCTCCGGGCCCTGGGACCGGAACCCTGGAACGTGGCGTACGTCGAGCCGTCGCGGCGCCCGACGGACGGCCGCTACGGGGAGAACCCGAACCGGCTCCAGCACTATTACCAGTACCAGGTGATCATGAAGCCCTCTCCCGTCGACATCCAGGACCTCTACCTGAACTCCCTCAAGAGCTTCGGGATCGACCCCCTCGAACACGACATCCGCTTCGTCGAGGACGACTGGGAATCCCCCACCGTCGGGGCCTGGGGGTTGGGCTGGGAGGTCTGGCTGGACGGCATGGAGATCTCCCAGTTCACGTATTTTCAGCAGGTGGGCGGCGTGGACCTCAAGCCGATCAGCGCCGAGCTGACCTACGGCATCGAGCGGATCGCCATGTACATCCAGGGCATCGACAACGTCTATGACCTGAAGTGGAACGACACCGTCAAGTACGGAGACGTCCATCATCAGGGCGAGGTGGAGTGGTCCACCTACAACTTCCAGTACGCGGACGCGGAGATGCTCCGCAAACGTTTCGACATGGACGAGGCCGAAGGCATCCGCATGGCCGAAAAGGACCTGGTCCTGCCGACCTACGACCATTGCCTGAAGTGCTCCCATACCTTCAATCTGCTGAACGCCCGGGGGGCGATCGGCGTGGCGGAGAGGACGAGCTACATCGGGCGCGTCCGCAACCTGGCCCGGCTGAGCGCCGAAGGCTGGCTCAGACAACGGGAAAGGCTGGGGTATCCCCTGCTCGATCGGGGATGACCCCTGGACATCATCGGGAGATCGATTCATGGGTAAGGAACTCTTACTGGAAATAGGAACGGAAGAAATCCCCGCGGCGTTTCTTCCGAAGGCGATGCAGGACCTCGAAGAGATGGGCCGCAGGGAATTCGCGGCCTGCCGGCTCGCCCACGGCGCGATCCGGTCGCTGGCGACGCCCCGCCGCCTCTGCCTGGTCGTTGGCGATCTGGCCGAGCGGCAGGAGGATCTCGAGGTCGAAAAGATGGGACCGGCCAGGAAGGCCGCCTTCGACGCACAGGGCCAGCCGACCAAGGCCGCCCTCGGGTTCGCCCGGGGCCAGGGGGTGGAACTGGGAGACGTGGGCACGGTCGTCACCGAGAAGGGGGAGTATCTGTGCGTGCGCAAGACCATCGCCGGCGAGCCGACGGAAGCCCTCCTGCCGGAGATCCTTCCCCGCCTTATCCTGGGACTCCCCTTCAAGAAATCCATGCGCTGGTCCGATCTGGACATCCGTTTCGCCCGTCCGATCCGCTGGCTGCTCGCCCTCTACGGCGGCCGCGTCGTCCCCTTCACGCTCGGAAACGTCCGGAGCGGCAACCTGACGCAGGGCCATCGCTTCATGAGCCCCGAAGCGTTCGCCGTTCAAGATTTCGCCGATTACCTCGCCCGGACGAAGGAGCGGTGCGTGATCGTCGACCCCGCGGAACGGAAGGCCGTCATCCGTCAGGAAACCCGCAGGGCGGCCGCCCAGGTGTCCGGACGCGCGCTGGAGGATGAGGCGCTCCTGGAGCAGGTGGTCTTTCTGACCGAGTATCCGACGGTCGTGTGCGGCAGTTTCGACCGGGACTACCTGAGACTTCCCCAGGAGGTCCTCGTGACGTCCATGATCTCCCATCAGAAATACTTTCCGGTCGTCGACGCGGAGGGACGGCTCCTCCCCCATTTCCTCACCGTCAACAACACGCTGGCCCGGGACCCATCGGTCGTCGCCCGGGGCAACGAAAAGGTCATCCGGGCGCGCCTCTCGGACGCCCACTTCTTCTTCACCGAGGACCAGAAGGTCCCCCTGACGGAGCGCGTCGAGGGCCTGAAACAGGTCGTTTACCACACCCAACTGGGCACGTCCTTTGAGAAGGTCATGCGCTTCAAGGCCCTCGCCCTCGCCCTGGCGGACCGCATCGATCCGGCCCTGAAGGAAACCGTCGAGCGCGCGGCGCTGCTGGCGAAGGCCGATCTGGACACTCAGATGGTGGGGGAGTTCTCCGAACTCCAGGGGGTCATGGGGCGGGAATACGCGCTGCTCGCCGGGGAGGACCCCACCGTTGCCCGGGCCATCTACGAGCACTACCTTCCCACGCAGGCGGGCGGGGCCCTCCCCGTCACCGACGCGGGGGCGATCGTCAGCATCGCCGACAAGATGGACACGATCGCCGGATTCTTCGCCGTCAAGCTGATCCCGACCGGAACGGCCGATCCCTACGCGCTGCGGCGTCAGGCCCTGGGCATCATCAACATCCTCCTCGCCAAGCGGTATCCGATCCGCCTCGACGAGCTCGTCGATCGCAGCCTGGGCCTGCTGGAGGAAAAAGCGAAACGGCCGGCGGGAGAAACCCGCGCCGATATTCTGGACTTTTTCCGGGGCCGCCTGGAGAACCAGCTCATCGCCCAGGGGCGCCCCTACGACGTGGTCGACGCCGTTCTGGCCACGGGCTTCTCCGACCTCGTCCGCACGGTGGCGAAGATCGAGGCCATGGAGGCTTTCAAGGCCCACGAGAACTTCGAGCCTCTGGCGATCGCCTTCAAGCGGGTCGGGAACATCCTCAAGGACTTTCCGGGCGGTTCGGTCCGCGAGGATCTGCTGGAAACGGCGGAGGAGCGGACCCTCTACCGGTCCTTCCGGGAGATCCGGACGCGCGCCCTCACCCATCTGGACGCGGAGGATTACCCGGCCGCCCTGGTGGAAATGGCCGGAATCCGGCAGCCCGTGGATGCCTTTTTCGAAACCGTGCTCGTCATGGCCAAGGAGGAGGCGATCCGCAACAACCGCCTGGCGCTCCTGGCGGAGATTTCCGCCCTGTTTCACCGGGTCGCGGATTTCGCCAAGATCGTCACGGGCGTGTAAAAGGCGGGGGTTTGACCGGGCGCACGCACGCATTTCGGGGTGCGACATCGGCACGCCGGGAACAGGTGCAAGTTTTGATTGAATTATTTTTCAATCTGAATTAGCCTGTGCCCCGGTGGGAAAAACCCCGCGGTCGCGATCCCTTTCAGGAAACCGGACGGATCCGCTTCTTGGAGCGTGAAGATTTATGGACGCCAGCCCCAAAAATCAGCAGATCAGCGCACTGGAAGAAAAGCTTCAGATCCGCAAGGCGTTGCAGGACATCACCAACCGCATCCATGCGGCGCAGAACACGAAGCAGATCCTGGTCGATCTGAAGGACGGGATTCTCACCCTGTTCGACGCCCACTCCATCACGATCTATGTCGTGGATCGTCCCAAGAACGAGATCTATTCCATGTTTCTCGTGGGATCGGCCGTGCGGGAAATCCGCGTCCCGATCAACAACCGGAGCATTGCGGGCTTCGTGGCCAACAACGGCCGCGTGGTCAATATCGCCGACGCCTACGACGTCGCGGCGCTCAAGCAGATCGACAAGGACCTGTCGTTCGATGTGAGCTGGGACAAGAAATCCGGATTCCGGACGAAGCAGATCCTGGCCGCCCCGATCTTTCACAACCAGACCCTGATGGGCGTCGTCCAGATCCTGAACAAAAAGGGGGGAGGCCCCTTTTCCGTCGAGGAAACGGACTTTCTCCAGGAGATTGCGGCGGTCCTGGGGGTCGCCTTCTACAACCAGGAGCGGTTCGCCCGGCGGCGGAAAACCCGCTTCGACTACCTGATCAGCCGGGACCTGCTGAAGGAGGAGGAGCTCGAAAACGCGTGGGAGGAATCGCGCGAGCAGAAGGAGACCATGGAGACCTTCCTGATGAGGAAGTACAAGATCTCCAAGGAAGATCTGGGAAAATCCTTTGAGGAGTTCTTCCGCTGCAAGTTCATCCAGTTCAGCGACAAGATCCCCATCCCCGGAGATCTCCTGAAGAACCTGAAGCGGGACTATCTCCGGCGTGAGCTCTGGGTCCCCATCAGCAAGGTGGACGGCAACATCCAGGTCATCGTGGACGACCCGAACAACATCCTGAAGCGGGACATGATCGAAAACCTCCTGCGGACCAAGGCGGTCAAGTACGACGTCGCCCTTTCCGAGGACATCGTCAAGTTCATCAACTACTTCTTCCAGACCCCCGAGGACGAATCGTCCATCTCGGATCTTCTGGGAAAGCTGGAGGCGGACGAGGCGCCGGACGAGGAAGATGACGGCGGCGACGTCGTCACCGAGTCGGACAGCGTCATCATGCAGCTGGTGAACAAGATTATCAACGACGCCTACATCCGCCGCTGCTCCGACATTCACATCGAGCCGAACGTCGGCCGCAAGAACGTCGAGATCCGCTACCGGGTCGACGGCGATTGCGCCCTCTACCAGACGCTGCCCTACAGTTACCGGTCCGCGATCATCTCCCGGATCAAGATCATGTCCAACCTGGACATCACCGTCAAACGTCTGCCCCAGGACGGAAAGATCAAGTTCAAGCGCACGGGGGGCGACGAAATCGAACTGCGCGTGGCCACCATCCCGACCCAGGGGGGCGTGGAAGACGTGGTCATGCGCATCCTGGCCAAGGGGGAAACCCTGCCGCTGGAAGCGATGGGGATGCTGCCCCGCAACTTCAACGAGCTTCTGAAGATTCTGGAAAAGCCCTACGGCATGGTCCTCGTCGTCGGGCCGACCGGCTCCGGCAAGACGACGACCCTCCACGCCGCCCTGCATCAGATCAACACCCCGGACCGGAAGATCTGGACCGCCGAGGACCCCGTCGAAATCACCCAGTACGGACTGCGCCAGGTCCAGGTCCAGCCGAAGATCGGCTTCGACTTCGCCGCCGCCATGCGCGCCTTTCTCCGGGCCGACCCGGACGTGATCATGGTCGGGGAAATGCGCGATTTCGAAACGGCGAAAACGGGCGTCGAGGCGTCGCTCACCGGCCATCTCGTTTTCAGCACCCTGCACACGAACAGCGCCCCGGAAACGATCACCCGTCTGCTCGACATGGGCATCGACCCCCTGAACTTCGCCGACGCCCTCCTGGGCATCCTGGCCCAGCGTCTCGTCCGGACCCTGTGCAAGAAGTGCAAGGAGGCCTACCACCCGACGCCGCGGGAATACGAAGAGATCGTGGAGAGCTACGGTCCGGAGGCCTTCACGAAGCTCAACGTCCCCTACACGGACGACTTGGTGCTCTACCAACCCAAGGGCTGCGACGCATGCGACAAGACGGGGTACAAGGGGCGGATGGGCATCCATGAACTCCTGGCCGGCACGGACGACATCAAAAAACTCATTCAGAAACACGCGACCATCGAAGAGATGCGGGCCGTGGCGATGACCGAGGGCATGACGACCCTGCTGCAGGACGGCATCCAGAAATCCATCCAGGGATTCACGGACTTCAAGCAGGTCCGGAGGGTGTGTATCAAATAGGCAAAGGGAGAAAGGCCCGGGGCGGAATCCCGTTCCCCTTCAGCCTTTCTCCAGCCGCTTCTTCCATTCACTCAGGCGGTTCAAGGCCTCCACCGGCGTCAGGTTCGGAATGTCGGCGTCGCGGAGCTCCTCGAGCACCCGCTCCTCCTCTCCCATGAACAGACCCAATTGATTGGGGTTCCGCTCCACCGGCCGCCGGCCGCGCGCCAGCTTCGGCTTTCCCGTCGGGTCCAGCTCCCCCTTCTCCAGATTGTCGAGGATTTCCTTCGCCCGGCTGATCACCTCCTCGGGAACGCCGGCGATCCGCGCCACCTGGATGCCGTAGCTGCGGTTCGTCCCGCCCTCCTTGATCTTCCTCAGAAAGATGATCCGGTTCCCCCATTCCTTGACGGCGATGTTGTAGTTGGCGACGCCGGTCTTGGTGGTCGCCAGCTCCGTCAGCTGGTGGTAATGGGTGGCGAACAGCGAACGGACGCCCCGGGGGGCCGCGTCGTGGAGGCGCTCCGCCACCGCCCAGGCGATGCTGAGCCCGTCGAAGGTGCTCGTCCCGCGTCCCACCTCGTCGAGGATCACCAGGCTGCGGGACGTCGCGTGCAAAAGGATGTTCGCCACTTCCGTCATCTCGACCATGAAGGTGCTCTGCCCGCGGGCGAGGCTGTCCGCCGCCCCCACCCGGGTGAAGATCCGGTCCGCGCAGCCGATCCGGGCCGACGCGGCGGGGACGAAGCTGCCCATCTGGGCCATCAGGACGATCAGGGCCACCTGGCGGATGTAGGTGGATTTCCCGGCCATGTTGGGCCCCGTGATGACGAGCAGGCGGTTCCGGTCCAGGTCGAGCAGGACGTCGTTGGGGACGAACCCCTCGGGCAGCGGCATCCGTTCCACGACCGGGTGCCGCCCGTCCCGGATCTCGATCACGTCCTCGTCGTCCACGACGGGACAGGTGTAACCGTACCGCTCCGCGACCTCGGCGAGCGCCGCCAGGACGTCCAGATCGGCCAGCAGCCCCGCCGTTTTCTGCATCCGCCGGATCTCGCCCGCCATCCGTTCCCGGACGTCGACGAACAGGTCGTATTCCCGCTGGCGCCGGGCGTCGTCGGCGTTGAGGACCGTGTATTCGTACTCCTTGAGTTCCTGGTTGATGTAGCGTTCGGCGTTGACCAGGGTCTGTTTGCGGATGTAGTCGTTCGGGACGTGGTCGGCGTTGGCCTTGGTGATCTCGATATAGTACCCGAAAACGGTGTTGTAAGCGACCTTGAGGGTGCCGATTCCCGTGCGGCGGCGCTCCCGCTCCTCCAGGGCGGCGATCCATTTTCGTCCGTCGCGGCCGATGGTTGCGAGCCGGTCCAACTCCGCGTCGAATCCCTCCCGGATCAGCCCCCCGTCCCGGAGGCTCAGAGGGGGATCGTCGGCGATGGCGGATTCCGCCAGCGCCAGGACATCCGACATCTCGTCGATCCCCTCCCGGATGGCGACCAGCAGGGGCGCCGACAGGTCCGCCATGAGCCCCTTGACCTCCGGCAAGGCCTGCAGGGTCTGCTTCAGGGCCACGAGGTCCCGGGCGTTGGCCACCCCCATGGCGATGCGGCCGCCCAGCCGCTCCAGGTCGTGCTGCCGGCCCAGCGCCCGGCGGAGATTCTGGCGGAGCAGGTGGTGTTCCTTGACGTCGGCGACGGCGGCGAGCCGTTCCCGGATCCGCTCCGGCTGACGCAGGGGATAGCTCAGCCACCAGCGCAGGCGCCGGCCGCCCATGGCGGTCATGGTTTCGTCAAGGACATGATAGAGGGAGCCCGCCTTCCGGCCCTCGGTGATGGTGGAGAACAGCTCCAGGTTGCGCCGGGCGATGTCGTCGAGGATCAGATTCTGGCTGGATTCGTACCACTGGAGCGCATTGACGTGCCCGAGGCGGTCCTGCTGCGTTTCGACCGCATAGCGGAGGATGGCGCCGGCGGCGGCCAGCGCCGCGGGAAAAGACTCGACGTTCAGGTCCCGGAGCGCCTCGATGGAAAAGCGGTCGCGAAGAAACTCGCGGGCGGAGTCAGGCGCGAAGTAGTCCGCGGCCACGGTCTCGATGCGGCGGCGCGTTTCGTTCTCCGGCCCTCCACCCAGGCCTTCCCGCTCGGGAAACGTTTCCTCCAGAAGGATTTCCCGGAAGGACAGGGACCCGATTTCGTCCAGGAAGGCGTCCCGGTCCCGGAATTCGGCCAGGCGGAACTCGCCGGTGGAAATGTCGAGGAAGGCCAGCCCGTAGGCCCCGCCGGCAAACGCCAGGGCGGCGAGGAAATTGTTCTCCTTCGCCTCGAGGTTGTCGGCCTCCACCACCAGGCCGGGGGTGACGACCCGCACGACCTCGCGCTTGACGACGCCCTTGGCGAGTTTGGGGTCTTCCATCTGCTCGCAGATGGCGACCTTGAAGCCCTGGGCGATGAGCTTCGCGATATAGGTCGAGGCGGCGTGGTACGGGAAACCGCACAGGGGGATGCTGTCCTCCTTGCCCTTGTTCCGGGAGGTCAGGGTGAGATCGAGGACCCGGGAGGCCGTGACGGCGTCGTCGAAGAACATCTCATAGAAGTCCCCCATGCGAAACAGGAGGATGCAGTCCTCGTAGCGGGCCTTGGTCTGCACGTACTGCTGCATGGCCGGAGGCAGCGCTGCCGGGGTCCCGGTCATTCCCAGCGTCCTCCGTCACCCCGGCGTTTGAGATCGATGACTTCACTCGGGCCGACGCGCCCCTGGCCGCTGACGAAGCTGTTGAGAAGCCAGCTGACGACGCTGATGACCAGGGCCCCCAGAACGGCCGCCCAGAAGCCGCGGATGTCGAAACCGGTGATGACGCCGGAGGCCATCTTGAGCAGCAGGGCGTTGATGACGAACGTGAAAAAGCCAAAGGTCAGGATGTTGACGGGCAGGGTCAGGATGAGCAGGATGGGCCGGAAAAATGCATTCAGAATCCCCAGGACGGCCGCGGCGAGCAGCGCGGGAAAGAAGCCCGTCACGATGATCCCGTCGATGACATAGGCGGACAGGAGGATGGCCAGCGTCAGAATGAACCAGCGGATCAGGATGCCCTTCATGGTCTCGCTCCTTTCGTTGGCGGACTCTAACCCGCCGGCGGAAATAATGCAAGGGGACACACCAAAGAAAAGGCCCCCCGGCGACATGCCGGGGGGCCCGTTTTCACGGCGATGGAACGGTCCGGAACATTACATCCCCATGCCGGGGTACCCGCCTCCGGGAGGCATGGGCGGCATGGCGGAGGACTTGTTCTCCGGCTTGTCGGCGATCATGCACTGGGTGGTCAGCATCAGGCCGGCGACGGAGGCCGCGTTCTGCAGGGCAAACCGGGTCACCTTGGTCGGATCGATGACGCCCGCGGCGATCATGTCCTCGTACTTGTCGGAACGGGCGTTGAACCCGAAGGCGCCCTTCTTCTCCTTGACCTTCTCCACCACGATGGAGCCTTCCATCCCGGCGTTGGCCGCGATCATCTTCATGGGCTCCTCGAGGGATTTCTTGACGATGTTGACGCCAACCGCCTCGTCCCCTTCGAGCTTCAGTCTTTCCAGGGCGGGCAGGGTTCTCAGGTAGGCCACGCCGCCGCCGGGAACGAT
>DDXV01000084.1:400-536 GCA_002347815.1 Syntrophaceae bacterium UBA2251 | reverse complement strand
CGTGTTGTCCTTGTCGATGGTGATGCGCTTGGCACGCCCGAGGTCCGCGAGCTGGGCGTTCTCCAGCTTGGCGCCCATGTCTTCGGAGATCATCTTGCCACCGGTCAGGATGGCGATGTCCTCCAGCATGGCCTTG
>DDXV01000084.1:0-384 GCA_002347815.1 Syntrophaceae bacterium UBA2251 | reverse complement strand
GTCCCGCGGAGCTTGTTGACGACGAGCGTGGCCAGGGCCTCGCCCTCGATATCCTCGGCGATAATGAGGAGCGGACGGCCCATCTTGGCGATCTGCTCGAGGATGGGAAGAAGGTCCTTCATGCCGGAGATCTTCTTCTCGTTGATCAGGATGTAGCAGTCCTCCAGATCCACGACCATCTTTTCGGCGTTCGTGACGAAATAGGGGGAGATGTACCCGCGGTCGAACTGCATGCCTTCCACGATCTCCAGTTCCGTTTCGAGCCCCTTGGCCTCCTCCACGGTGATCACGCCTTCCTTGCCGACCTTGCCCATCGCCTCGGCGATGATGTCGCCGATCGTCTCGTCGCTGTTTGCGGAGATGGTGCCGACCTGGGCGATTTCC
>DDXV01000011.1 GCA_002347815.1 Syntrophaceae bacterium UBA2251 | reverse complement strand
TCTATTTGCTCTTGACACGGGCGGGAATGTTCTTGACAGACGGGGCCAAAGGGGCGATGATCCCCGCGATTTGAACCGTGGGAAGGGTTTCCCGGGGAGCACGAAGATGCTGTACCCCCTGTACAATCTGGTCCTCGTCCTCGCGGCGGTCTTCGCCGTGCCCTACTACGGGGCGAAAATCCTCTTTCGGGGAAAGTACCGCCGGAGCATCGGCCCGAAATTCGGCCTGATCCGTCCGGACCTGTTTGCCCGGATGGAGGGGACGCCGCGGATCTGGGTGCACGCGGTCTCCGTCGGAGAGGTCACGGCGGCGGCGCCGATCATCGCCTCGCTCCGGGAGCATTTCCCGGCGGCCTGCATTGTCCTGTCCACGAGCACGGAAACGGGCCAGGAGATGGCCCGCAGGATCGCCACCGCCGCGACGGTCTCGATCTACTATCCCCTCGATCTCGGATGCGTGGTGCGACGCGTCATCGACCGTGTCCGTCCCGATCTGTTCATCCCCGTCGAAACGGAGCTTTGGCCGAATTTCCTCCGGCACTGCAAGGACCGGGGGATCCGCGTGGTCATGGTGAACGGCCGGATTTCGCCCCGCTCCTTCAGGCGCTTCGTCCTGACGCGCTTTTTCTGGCGGGAGGTCCTGGCGGCGGTGGATGAAATGGGGGTCATCTCGCAGGCCGACGCCGAACGGGCGGAGGCCATGGGGGTGCCCGCGAAGAAGATCCACGTGCTGGGCAACGCCAAATACGACAGCCTGGCCGCCAAGGCGTCGCCGAAGATCCGCGAGGACATCGCGCGGCGCCTTGGGCTGACGGAGTCGGAACCGGTCTTCGTCGCGGGGAGCACGCACGAAGGGGAGGAGGCGATCGTGCTCGACGTCTATCGCCGGTTGCTCGAGGCGGATCCCGCCGCCAAACTGATCCTGATCCCCCGTCATGTGGAACGGGCGGCGGCGGTGCTCAAACTCGTCCGGGACGCGGGATTCCCGGACTGCATCACGATGTCGGAATTGAACAAGGGCAAAAAGAGGGCGGGGGAGCGCGTCATCGTGATCGACGTGATCGGCGAGCTCTTCAAGGTGTACAGCCTGGCGACGGCGGTCTTCTGCGGGGGGTCGCTTGTCCCGAAGGGGGGGCAGAACATCCTCGAGGCGGCGGCGTGGGGGAAGGTCGTGTTCTACGGGCGGTTCATGGACGATTTCCGGGAAGAGCGGGCGCTGCTGGAGGAGACCGGGGCGGGCATCATGGTGCGCGACGGCGCGGACCTCGCCGCCCGTCTGATCGAGATGATCCGCCACCCGGAAGAGCGCCGCCGCCTGGGAGAGAAGGGCCGGGACAGGGTCATCGCGAACATGGGCGCCGCCGGCCGTTACGCCGCGATGATCCGGATGCAGGTCAAAAAGACGGGCGCCGCCGGGCTTTAGGTCTAAAGCGACAATGAAGTGGAAATCAATAACTCCGATCCACTAAAACGAAACGGAATCAACGCGTTAAATTGAGCGAGCGGATCAGAATTCTTTTCTTGTTTTAACGCCAAAGATCTAACCTAAGAAGTGCGGTGCGGGGAAATTTTTCAAACCCGCTTGCCATTCTAATCGCCTTTGCTTTACATCGCAGACCAGATGGCGTATGAATGGTACGCTAGACAGGTGGCTGACAATCTGCCAAAAACAAGAAAAAATGACCCAAGCAACAAATAGTAAAGCTGAATACATCGATATCCTGCAGAAGAAGACCTTTTCCGAATTCTTCGCCGGCATCGGTCTGATGCGCTTGGGATTGGAGAAAGAGGGGTGGACCGTTGCCTATGCAAACGACATCGCCGCCGATAAATTCGAAATGTATTCCGATAACTTTCCGAATGCCAAGACCCATTTCTCGCTCGGCGATATCCACCAGTTGAATGTCGAGGATGTTCCCACGGTGACTTTGGCCACGGCCTCATTTCCATGCAACGATCTTTCTCTGGCCGGCATGCGCAGAGGACTTGCCGGCAAAGAGTCGTCGGCCTATTGGGGATTCGTGCGGGTGCTGGATGAGATGGGAGAGCGACGGCCGCCGATCGTTCTGCTGGAGAACGTCGCAGGTTTTCTGACGTCCCATGAGGGACGGGACTTCCAATCGGCGCTGCTTGCTCTCAATCGCCTGGGTTACGCCGTCGATCCAATGATCATCGATGCGGCGCGGTTTCTCCCGCAAAGTCGAGTCCGAATGTTTGTTGTAGGTTCTCTGCAAAATGGCAAGGGAATGTGGAGCATCAAGGAAACGCCCAGCTTTTATGAAAGCGACGTACGACCCAGACCGCTTGCCGACTTCATATTTAATCACCCCGAGATCGTCTGGAACATCCGAGAACTTCCCTCGTTGCCCTCAAAATCCCCGGTTTTGTCGGACATCCTCGAAGATCTTCCGGACACTTCCCCTTTCTGGTGGAACGAGTCCCGGAGGAACTACCTCATCAACCAGATGAGCGAAAAACACGCCACACAGCTCAAAAAGATGATAGCGGGCAACAAATGGTCTTTCGGAACGGTCTTTCGCCGTGTGAGAAATGGCCGATCCATGGCGGAATTGCGAAACGACTCTATTGCGGGCTGTTTGAGAACCCCCCGCGGCGGAAGTGCCCGTCAGATCCTGATTCAGGCCGGAGGGGGACAGGTCAAGGTCCGACTCCTGACGCCGCGGGAATGCTCAAGACTCATGGGCGCCGACGATTTTGTCATCAAGAGGGATCTAAACAAGGCCCTGTTCGGGTTCGGCGACGCCGTTTGCGTCCCGGTCGTTGCATGGATCGCCAGGCACTATCTGAATCCGCTTACGGAGGAGATGCTGATCCATGTGCCAAGCCCTCCGGTTCATGCCGTCCAGGGCATGTGATTTTTCCCAGTTCCATTGATTCATGTTGACTTTTAGGACCTTCTAAAGGGGTGCAGAAATGTCTGAATTGGAATCTCGGCTGGCAAATTTCACTTCCGAAGAAAAGATTGAGGGCAAAGGGCCGCTTTGTGTCGTCCTCGTCGTTACCCGCAAGGCAAGCGGGCAGACGCCTCCCTTTTCTGCCGACAACTTTCTTGCGCCAAAGGGCGGCCAGGTTGCCGGACTCGGCAAAGGCGCGGTTCAGTCAATTCTCGCGGATTACGGCATCGACCGGGTGCTTGCCGAGGAAGGCGGCAGAACCAGTCGTGGCAGCATTCAAAAAATGCGCGCCTACCTCGATTTCAAAACGATAGAAAAGTGGTGGATCAATCGCGTCAAGGATTTCTTCAGTTCCAGACCTTTCAGCCTGAAAATTGATTCATCAAAATCCATCAGGAGCATTGTATCAGATCTGATTGAAGCGGCTTTCGCCAGGCAGAGAGAATGCCCGGGAATCATGGTCGCCGGTGCCGTTATGCAGCACCTTGTGGGGGCAAAGATTGAAACGGCCCTTCCGGACGCAGGAATTGTCCACGAAGGCTTTTCCGTTGCCGACGCTCCCTCTGGAAGGAAGGGCGATTTTTTGATCGGAGACACGGCGATCCACGTAACGACAGCCCCAACGGAGGCTCTGATCAGGAAATGTAGAAACAATCTGGCGCAAAGCATCAGGCCGCTGATCATCACCACACAGAGCGGCGTGGGTGGCGCCATTGCCCTGGCAAAGAACGCGGACGTTGCAGAAAGGATAGACGTCATCGAGATTGAACAGTTCATCGCCACCAACATTTATGAATGGACAGCCTTTCAGCAGACAAAGCGCAACGTGAGCTTCCGCAAACTGCTTGAGGTTTACAACCGCATCATCGACCAGTGCGAAACCGACCCCAGTTTGAAAATCGAGATGTAATCAAGCCGTGGACACCTTCCCGCCTGACAAGCGAAGCGACATCATGCGCCGCGTGCATTCAACCAACACGACGCCGGAACGGAAGGTCCGCTCTCTCCTTCACAGGCTCGGCTACCGTTTCCGTATCCACCGGTCTGATCTTCCCGGAAGGCCCGACATTGTGCTGCCGAAGCATCGCACTGTGGTTTTTGTGCACGGATGCTTCTGGCACCGGCATCAGGGCTGCCCGCGTGCAACCACGCCTTCGAGCCGTCAGGAGTACTGGTTGCCTAAATTCAGGCGGACGGTCGACCGGGACAGAAGAAATCAGGAAGGGTTGCGAGATAGCGGATGGAATGTAGTCGTCGTGTGGGAATGCGAAACGAAGGATCTGAGAATACTGGTCGAGCGAATGTCGGAGCTTATAGACCGATACTCATCGAATATTGAGTCGCATCCCTCCACCTTGGCAATCGCCGCAGAAGAACGAGAAGATTACCGAAGGTAATGTTGGCTTTCTCATTGCAGATGCCGGATTCCGCTGAGAAAGCAATGGTCTTCTCTTGGGTTTCTGCATGAAATTGCGACGGCAACAAAACGGTTGTCTATGATGTCCGTCAAGCGAGGGATCCACGCTCAGAGATTTGATTGCCTTTGCCGAATAATTGCAAACGGGTCTCTTACTCCGCCCTCCTGACGTACTCGTTCCACTTGCCGTCCACCCAGCGCTGGATCTGGCTCAACTGCTCGAGGCTCATCTTCCGGAAACGGCCCTGGCGCTCCAGGTAGTTGATCACCGGCAGCCGCTTTCCCTTCTCCGCCAGGGTCTTGCTCCGTCCGGTGAAGCTGAACCGCCCGTTCTCGACCTCGTAGAGGACGAACATCCCGGTTTCGATGGCGAGCCGGGAGAGCTTGACCATGTCCTTGGGCGGAAAGCCCCAGCCCGGGGGGCAGGGGGCCGACATCTGGAGGTAGCGCGTGCCCTTGATCCGCTTGGCCTTGACGAATTTGTCGTAGAGGTCCATGGGATACGCTGGGGAGACGGTCGCGATGTAGGGCAGATCGTGGGCCTCCATGATCTTCAGCATGTCCTTCTTGTTCTGCTGCTTGGTGTGGATCGGCGTGGTCGTCGTGAGCGCCCCCATCGGGGTCGCGCTGGAGCGCTGCGTCCCCGTGTTCATGTATCCTTCGTTATCGTAGCAGACGAAGATGAAATCCGTTCCCCGCTCCGCGGCCCCGCTGAGCGCCTGGATGCCGATGTCGTAGGTCCCGCCGTCGCCCGCGACGGCCACGACGGTGATGTCGCCCCGGTTCAGGGCGTTGAGTCCGGCCACCAGGCCGGACGCCGAGGCCGCCGTGCTCGCGAACGTGCAGTTCAGGCAGGGCAGGGCCACCGAGGTCGTGGGGTAAAGCCCGTGCAGGACCGTGAGGCAACTGGCCGGGATGGTCAAGATCGTGTTTTCCCGGAGGGCCTTCAGGATGTACCGGTAGCCCAGGGACAGGCCGCAGCCCTGGCAGGCCCGGTTTCCGGGCAGCATGTATTCTTCCTTGTTCACCTTGAAGAGATTTTCCGGCATGGTTTCACTCCGTGGGGGTGTCGGTGCGACAGTTGAGCCAGGTGGTCGGGCCTTCCGGCTGACCGGCGGCGATGCGGTCCAGGATCTCCCGCGTGACCTCGGCGAGCTCCCGGGCCTTGACGTCCCGTCCACCCAGGCCGGCCACGACGTTGTGGATGGGGGCGGAGATCTCCGTCCCGTAAAAGGCCGCCTTGAGATCCGAACAGAGGGCGCCTTCATACCCGTAGCTGATGTCCTTCTCCATCACGAGGATGGCGTGGGCGTCCCGGAAGGCCTCCCGCACGGCCGCCTTGGGGAAGGGGCGGTAGACGCGGAGGCCGACGACGCCGGCCGCGATGCCCTGCTCCCGGAGCGCGTCGACGGCCATCGTGGCCTCGGTGGCGATCGAGCCCATGCCGGTGAGGATCACGTCGGCGTCTTCCGTCCGGTAGCGCCAGAGCAGACCGCCGTGGTCCCGGCCGAAGCGCTCGGCGAAATCCCGGCCGACGGCGGCGATGGTCTCGCCCGCCGCTTCGAGGGCGGACTGGAGCTTGTAGCGGAGTTCCATGTAGCCGTCGCACATCACCCCGTCCTGGTCGGCGCGCCGCCAGGGAAAGGTCACGGGATTGATGTTGCGCGGGTCCTCCGGCGACAGGATGGTGTGGGCGTGGTAGGGGGGAAGAAAGGCGTCCACGGTTTCGGCGTCGGGGATCTCCACGGGCATCATCGTGTGGGACAGGACGAACCCGTCGTAGCAGACCATGACGGGGATCTTCACGATTTCGGCGATCCGGTAGGCCTGGATGAGGGTGTCGATGATCTCCTGGTTGTCCCGGCAGTAGATCTGGATCCAGCCCGTGTCCCGCTGGGAGATGGAGTCCTGCTGGTCGTTGAAGATCGACCACGGCGCCCCCACGCCCCGGTTTACGCAGCACATGACGATGGGCAGACGGGAACCGGCCGCCCAGTGGAGCTGCTCGTGCATGTAGAGCAGGCCGTGCGAACTGGTGGAGGTGAAGGCCCGGGCCCCGACGCTCGATGCGGCGATGCAGACCGACAGGGCCGAATGCTCGCTTTCAACGCGGACGTATTCGGCCTTGATCTCACCGCTTTCGATGGCCTGGGACAGGTACTCCGTCAGCGAGGTCTGCGGGGTGATGGGGTAGGCGGAGACCACCTGGATGTGGCAGAGTTTGGCGCCCTCGGCGGCGGCCTGGTTGCCCGTCAGAATTTCGGTTCGGCTCATGTCGTTCCCTCGCCCCCCTCGGGGATCATCGTGATGGCTTTGGCCGGGCACTCCTCCGCGCAGATGCCGCAGCCCTTGCAGTACTCCAGATCGATCTCCACGGGGATCGAGGGCTTGACCACGCCGTCCGGGCAGAAGAGCCAGCAGAGGTAGCAGGCCGCCCGCTTCTTCACTGAGGGGATGCATTTCGTGTGGTCGATGACGGGGCGCAAGTCGCGCCAGTCGCCGGTCTTCCCGGCCTCTCCCGGCGCCGGCCGGCACATGGCGGTAATGTTCGGATCCGTTTTTTCCATAACTGAAACCCTTTCTTTGGCGATGCCCGTCGGTGCGGCGGCCTCCCTCACAGACGATCCCCGGACCCGCCGCGGGCCGCAGCCCCCGGAGACCGGGAAACGCTAATTTTCAAGACCTGACCCCCGGGTGGCTTCGTAGGCGTCCCGCAGGGCGGAGAGGTTGTTGGCGAGCACGGTGCTCGAGAGCTTCCACTTGAGACCCTTTTCGATGAACTCGAGGGAAACGAGGTTCGCGGCCCGGGCGAAGGCCCCCAGCAGGGGTGTGTTCACCATGGGCGCGCCCTCCTTGATGAGGTGGTGCCTGAAGGCGATGCCCGCCCCGTCGACGACGGCGATGGGGCGCCCGCTGTCGATCCCCGTATCCTCCGCCTTGAGCGGCGTGTTCACGATGATCAGTCCGCCCGGACGGAGCGATCCCAGGATATTGATCACCTTCAGCAGGGAGGGATCGAGCACGACGGCGATGTCGGCGTACTCGATCTGGGCAAAGGTCCGAATCGGGGTTTCGGAGATCTTCGTGGAGGCGGTCAGGGGCGCCCCCCGGCGTTCCGGTCCGAAGGTCGGGGCCGACGTGACCCCCTTGAATCCCTGCATATAGGCCGATTCTGCCAGGATCTGCGCGGCGAGAACCACTCCCTGCCCCCCGCGTCCGTGCCAAATCACTTCGTGCATCGTCTCTCCTCCGTGGTCGCCAAAAAAAAGGCCGCGGGTTTTTCAACCCGTGGCCTTTAGGAACCGATGAATTAAAGTCTGGTTATATCCTAAAAACGACGGGCGGTGGGCGCAATCCCACCCCGAGCAGAGCGAGGCACAACACGAGTCCCCCGACGTTCGCCAACGAACGTCCCTGTGTGCCGACTGCCGTGATTCCCGTCTTCATTCGATCTTTTCCATTCACCTGGGGCAAGATTGGAGCTTTCATAAAACAAAAAATCCGGGCTGTCAATAAGGAAATCGAAGAAAAATTGACGGCCTATGGGCGATCTGCTATACGTCGACGTTACGAGACCTCAGAGTGGCCCTCCATTTGCCATTCCCGCGCAGGCGGGAATTCCTCCGCTCCCCAGGACCGGACGGCCGTTTTCACGGAGAGGACGGATGGACCAACGTGACGCGCCATTCAGGGTTTCGCCAAAAAATCGCTTGAGCGGGAGGGAAAGGACGCATGGATCTCGGATTGAAGGGCAAGGTGGCCGCGGTGGCCGGCGGCAGCCTCGGACTGGGGCGCGCCGTGGCGCTGGAATTGGCACGCGAGGGGGTGCGGGTGGCGATCGGGGCGCTGGACGACGCGAGCCTCCCCGAGGCGGCGGAGGCCCTGCGACGGGATACGGGGGCGGAGGTGCTCGCCGTGCCGGCCGACGTCTCCGACCCGGAACAGGCGAAGCGGTTTGTCCGCGCGGCCATCGATCATTTCGGGACGATCGACATCCTCGTCAACAACGCGGGGGGGCCGCCGTCCCAGACGTTTCTCGAAATCGACGACCGCCTCTGGGAATTCGGCTTCCGGCTCAACCTGCTCTCCACGATCGTCATGACCCGGGAGGCCGTACCGGTCATGCAGGCCAAGCGCTGGGGGCGCATTATCAACATGACCTCCATCGCCGTCAAGCAGCCCATCGACGGCCTGATCCTCTCCAATACCGTCCGATCCGGCGTGATCGGCCTCGCCAAGTCGCTTTCCAACGAACTGGCCCCGTACAACATCACCGTCAACAGCGTCTGTCCCGGCTATACCCTGACGGACCGCGTCCGCAATCTGGCGCGCGCCACCGCCGAGAAGGAGGGGACGACCCCCGAGGCGGTCATCGCGCGCTGGGAGGCGGCCGTTCCCATGAAGCGCCTGGGGACCCCGGAGGAATTCGCCGCCCTCGTCGCGTTCCTCGCCTCGGAGCGCAGCGGGTACATCACGGGTGCGGCCATCCAGATCGACGGCGGCTGGTACAAGGGGGTCATGTAGGGGAACGCCGTGTCTGGACCACCACACCTGCCTGGAGATCGTGGCCGTCCGGGGCAAGGCCGTCCGGGTGGAGGCCCTGTCCCACGCCCTGAAGTCCGTCAGGGGCGTGAAGCACGGCGCGCTCAGCATGTCGGGCGCGGGCCGGGAGATGGGATAGCTGCAGGATTTTTTTGTCCGCTCGTGTTACGAATTTTGAATGAATGGCATTTAACGCATCCGTGAACGGGTTTCGGGGCCATTCCCTGACCGGGAAACCGACGGGTCTTCCAGGGTCGGGAAGGGGTTTCGTCTCGCAAACCCGCATGATGGGATGATGCCCTGAATCAAGGAGTCTTGCCATGCACATGGCTGATGCTTTGCTCTCCCCGGCCGTCGGGGCGACCTTGTGGGCCGGGACGGCGGCGGTGGGCGGATACGCCTCGAAGAAACTGAAGGTCCAAATCAATGACCGGACGATCCCCCTGATGGGGGTTCTCGGCGCCTTCATCTTTGCGGCGCAGATGATCAATTTCACCATCCCCGGGACGGGATCGAGCGGCCACCTGGGCGGCGGCATGATCCTCGCGATCCTCCTGGGGCCTCACGCCGCCTTTCTCACGATGGCCTCGGTCCTGACGGTTCAGGCGCTCTTCTTCGCGGACGGCGGGCTTCTGGCCCTGGGCTGCAACATCTGGAATCTGGGGGTCTATCCCTGCTGCCTCGTCTATCCGCTCCTCTACAGGCCCCTGGCCGGGGAGGGCCGCAGTCCGGGGCGCATCCTGATCGCCTCGGTCCTGAGCGTGGTGATCGCGCTGCAGTTGGGCGCCTTCTCGGTCGTTTTGGAGACGCTGCTGTCCGGACGGAGCGAACTGCCCTTCGGCGCCTTCGTCCTGCTCATGCAGCCGATCCATCTGGCCATCGGGATCGTGGAGGGGTTCGTGACGGCCGGGATCATCGGCTATGTCGCCGCCGCACGGCCCGAGATCCTCGAAAGCGTCGCCGCCGCACGGCCGGTCGGCGCCGGCGTTCCGCTCGCGAAGGCGCTGACGGTCTTTGCCCTCCTCGCCGTCCTGACGGGCGGGGCGTTTTCCTGGTTTGCCTCGACGCAACCGGACGGCCTGGAGTGGGCGATCGAACGGGTGACGGGCCGGGGCGAACTGTCCGAAGCGGAGCGCGGCGTCGCGGCCGTTCTCCGGGGTCTTCAGGAGAAAACCGCCTTTCTCCCCGATTACGGCTTCAAGGCGGCGGCGGCCGAGCCGGCACCCGCGGCCCCGGCGGCCGCCTGGCCCGGCATCGAGGCCGGGACGTCGGCGGCGGGCGTCACGGGCGCGGCCATCGTCCTCGTCCTGGTCGGTCTGATCGGCCTGGGGATCCGGTCCGCCGGGAGAAGGCCCGGTTCGACCCCATGAATTTCCACACGCAGTATTTCGACCTGGGACGTCTGGACCGGCTGTCCTACCGCAGGACGGCGGTGCATTCCCTCGATCCGCGCGCCAAGGTGATCGCGACGGGACTTTTCCTGGTGACGGTCGTCTCCTTTCCCAAGTACGACGTGGCGGGACTGGTCCCCTTCCTCCTGTTTCCGGTGCTTGCGGCCACCCTGGGGGAGATCCCGATCGGGTTCATCCTGCGCAAGGTCCTGATCGTCTCGCCCTTCGCGGTGTTCGTCGGGATCTTCAGCCCGTTCCTGGACACCCGGACCGTCGCGGTCATCGCCGGTCTGCCCGTCTCCGCGGGCTGGCTGTCCTTCGCCTCGATCCTCCTCAAGTTCGCGCTCACGGTCAGCGCGGCGCTCCTGCTCGTCGCGACGACCTCCTTCCCCGGCGTCTGTCATGCCTTGAGACGCCTCGGCTGCCCGCCGATCTTCGTCTCGCAGCTCCTGTTTCTGTACCGCTACCTCTTCGTCCTGGCGGAGGAGGCGATGCGGATCGTCCGCGCGTGGGACATGCGCGCCTTCGCGGGGCGCGGCCGGGGCGCGACGGTCTTTGCGCGCCTGGTCGGGGTTCTCCTGATCCGGACGCTGGACCGGGCGGAGCGGATCTACCAGGCGATGCTCTGCCGGGGGTTCGCGGGGGACATTCCGCGCCTGGGGACCCTCCGTCTGAGGTCCGTCGATCTCGTTTTCGTCGCGATCACGGCGGTTTTCCTGGGGGCGTGTCGCTTTTTCCCCGTGACCGAGGGGATCGGGCTTCTGGCGCAGGGGATCTGGCGATGAGCCATCACATCATTGAATTCAAGGAGGTCTTCTTCCGCTATCCCGACGGCACGGCGGCCCTGAGGGGGGTCAGCTTCCGGATCGTCCACGGGGAGTCGGTGGGGGTCGTGGGGGCGAACGGGGCGGGGAAATCCACCCTCCTCCAGCACTTGAACGGGTGCCTGCTGCCGACGTCGGGTCAGGTGACGATCGGGGATCTCAATCTGACCGCCGCAACGCGGGGGGAGATCCGACGGAAGGTCGGATCCGTGTTTCAGAATCCGGACGACCAGCTCTTCATGCCGACCGTCTTCGACGACGTCGCCTTCGGTCCCCTGAACCTCGGGCTGGATAAGGCCCATGTCCGCGAGCGGGTGGAAAGCGCCCTGTCCCGGGTGAACGGGCTCGCGCTCAAGAACAAGCCGCCGCACCACCTGTCGGCGGGGGAGAAGAGCGCCGTGGCGATCGCCGCGGTGATGGCCATGGAACCCGACATCCTCGCCATGGACGAGCCGGCGGCCAACCTCGACCCCCGATCGCGGCGCTCCCTGATCGGACTCCTCAAGACCTTCCAGCACTCCAAGCTCGTCGCCTCGCACGACCTCGACCTGATCCTCGACGTCTGCGAACGCTGCATCGTCATCGGAGAGGGGAGGGTGGTCGCCGACGGTCCGTCGGAGGACATCCTTTCGAACCGGACGTTGCTCGAGGCGAATAACCTGGAATTGCCGCTGTCGCTCCAGCGACGCTGAGGGCCGGATGAAAATACGGCGGGTTTTTCAGGCCGGCAGGGCGCCCCTCAGGTCTCCGGCTGCGATCCGACGGGTGCGTCCTTGTAGATGGTCGTCCCCACCGGCTCGCCGTCGAGCGCCCGCGTCAGGGCGCCCTGCTCGAGACCGTTGACGATCTGGATGGATTCGAGCACCTGGCTGTTCTCCAGGATCTCCAGGCAGGCCCGTTCGAGAATCAGGTCGTCCAGGTTGCGGGCGACGAGTTCCCGGCAGCCGATGCGCGGGATGAAGACCGCCTCCTTGTCCTTCTTGGGGTCCCGGTCGTACAGGCCCGCCTCGTCCTTGAGGAGGATGCAGGAGCGCGCGCCGATCAGGTCGGCCAGGATCACGGTGCCGGTATCCGTCCGGTGGATGGGGATGCGCCCCTTGGCGGGCGGGAGGGCGAAATAGTCGTACGGGGGCATCCCGTGCATGACGGGGATGATCCCTTGGGCGAAGTAGGTCGGGAGTTTGACGATCTCGTCATGTCCGATCTTGATGCCGCCCCAGGGGGCGAGCAGGGTCGATACCAGGAGCGCATTCTGCTCCGAAATGGCGTTGCCGAACTTGGCGACGATCCCCGTGGGCATCCCCAGCTCCAGGGCGATCGCGTAGATGTGGCGGCTGCGCGTGCCGCCGCCCGTGGTCAGGAGCAACTGATGGCGGTCCTTGTTGGCCAGGATTTCCTTGACCACGCCGGGGAGGGCCTTGGCGCCCCGGTCGCACAGGGACTGGCCTCCGATCTTGACGATGCGGACATCGGGAAACAGGCGGGTCTGGGGGGCCTCAGGCAGCGTGTCCAGGAAAGACCGGCTGACGAGGCTTTCCCCCATCAGGCGGCTCTTGACGTGCAGCCTGCGGCCGTCGCGATCTCGCATCAGCGCCATGGCTTATCCTTTCCTTACTTGACCTCGATTTCGGCGTCGTGGGCCTTGTCCCCGCCCTTCAACTGGACAAGCTCGGCCCCGACGGCCTGGGCGATCTGCTCCAGCTCGGTCTTGCGCAGGTGATCGGCGTAGATGTCGAGATCCAGGCCCGCAACGGCGACCAGCTTGAAGCGGGGCTTCTTCTCCCCTTCCTTGATCTTCCTTCTCTCGCGGTAAAAAATCATCCCTGCCATGATGGACCTCCTTCAGGTCTTTCTCGCCTTGCCGATGGTCGGTTTCCACTGGTGGTCCCCGAGGGGAAGCAGGGGCAGCACGGGTCTTCCCGCCCACAGGAAGGGGCGCACCCACGCTCCCGTCAGCACCCTGTCCGCCGGTGGAGGATATTTCGCCTCGCGGTCGGAGGATACCACGGTTATCCCGAGATTTTCCAGCTCTTTCACGGACACGGCCTCCGGGATGGCCCTCAGCCGGCCGAATTCGATGAAGCGCCCGCACCAGCCCCCGGCCGTGAGGCCCACGCCGCCGGCGGCGCCGATGATGCCGTCCTCGGTGCCGCCGTGACCCGACAGGTGACCCCCCCGGGCGGCCCTTTTCGCTTCCTCTTGGGTTGCGAGTTCCGTCGCGCAGCGCGCGCCGAAGGCCGTGAGGCGGGGGATGACGGGATCGTCCGCGCAGACGACGCACAGTCCCGGATCGCTCTCCGGGGCATGATGCGCCTCGACGTGGGCGACGGCGCGGGACACGATCTCGGCGAGGCAGTCCCGGGAGGGGGCCTCGACGATGGCGCACGCCGCACTGTTATGGGAGGTGTAGAGAATCCGCGGATCGACGAGCAACTGCTGCCGCACGACGCCGATCAGCCGGCATTCCGGCGGGAGGACATCCTCGAAGCGGCGGGTCATCTTGCCTGTCCCTTCGGCGGAGGTGAGGGAATCGGTGTCGTCGAAGCCGACATAAATGAGAGGCATGGCACATCCTTTCCTTTACCGCCGGAGATCGTCCCTCTCCGTCGGCACATCTGTTGTTTTAAGGATATTATAGTCGGATAAGGTCGGTTTAGGGAATTTATTTCTTGAATTTCTCCGTTCATTTTCTTATGATCCCTCCGCATTTTGAGCGAAAGGTCAAATGTGCTGTCAACCCGGGGGTGAGATCATGGAAGACGACGATGCCCGCACCGTTCAGGATCAGTGGATGAATACGCAGGGCCTTGCCCGTTATCTCCATATCCACGAGAAACAGGTCTATGCCCTGCTCAAGTCCGGCCGCCTGCCGGGGACCAAGGCCACGGGGAAATGGCTGTTTTCCAAGCGTCTCATCGATGCGTGGCTGGAGGATCGGACCCGGCGGAACCTGGCTGACGTCCGGCAGCGGAGCCGCGGAAGCGAAGGCGCCCTGCTGGCCGCGGGGAGCGATGACCCCCTGCTCACGATGCTCATCGCCGCCGCCGGCCGGTCCATCCCGGGCGGCGCCATCTTTTCGGCGGTCACCGGCAGCGCGGAAGGTCTCCGCACGCTGGGGGAGGGCTACACGGACGTCGCCTGGAGCCATCTCCTCGATGCGGAAACAGGATCCTACAATACACCCGCCGTGATCGGCCGTTATCTCGGCGATCGGGAAACGACGACCGTGCACCTGTTCAACCGGGAGGTGGGGTTCGTGACCGCGGCCGGAAACCCGAAGGGCATCGCGGCGTTTTCCGATCTGGTCCGGCCCGATGTCAGCTTCGTGAACCGCCAGGAGGGGTCCGGCATCCACCTCCTGACCGAGGCGCGTCTCCGGGCCGAGGGGATCGATCCGGGGCGGATCCAAGGGTTCGAGCGGTCGGTATGCACGCACGTGGAGGTGGGGCTTGCCGTCCGCGCCGGACGGGCCGACGCGGGTGTCGCGGTCGGGGCCGTGGCGCGTCTGCTCGGCCTCGCCTTCGTGCCGCTGACGGAGGAGAGCTTCGACATGATTCTCGACCGGAAGACCTTCTTTTCCCGGACGGTTCAATCCCTGCTCGACATCCTCCAGGGGAAGGCGTTCCAGGAAAGTGTCCGGGGATTGGGGGGGTACGACTTCGCGCGGACCGGACGGCTTCTGACGTGATCTGCGAACATCGGGGAGGAGGTATGGGAAGATGAAAAAGTTGCTGATCGGTGTGTTTCTGGGCGTGCTGTTGTGCTGTCCGGGACTCAGTCTCGCCAAGGGAGGCGGATTCCTGCTTCTGTCCAGCACGATCGGTCCCGTCGATGCGGGGATCGTCGGGGCGCTGGAGGATCGATTCGAAAAAGACACCGGCATCCGTGTGCGCCACGTGGGCGCCGGAACGGGGGCGGCCCTGAACATCGCCCGCCAAGGGAGCGTGGATCTCGTGATGGTTCATGCGAAATCCCTCGAGGAGAAATTCGTGGCCGAAGGGTATGGCACGGAACGGATCCCGCTGATGTACAACGACTTCGTCATCGTCGGTCCGGCGGCCGACCCGGCGGGCATCAAGGGGATGGCTTCGGCGACGGCGGCCCTGAAGGCCATCGCCGCGAAGAACGCGCCCTTCATCAGCCGGGGCGACAAGTCGGGAACCCATGTTGCGGAGATGGAACTCTGGACCAAGGCCTGGATCCAGCCGGCGGGCGCCTGGTATCAGGTTTATGCCAGAGGTGCCGAGGGGAATGCACCGACTTTGAAGTATACGGACGAAAAGGGCGCCTATACCGTCATCGACCGGGCGACGTATCTTTCCCTCAAGGAAAAGATCGCGATTGGCATCCTGGTCGAGGGCGATCAGGCCCTGCTCAACTACATTTCGCTGATCCCCGTCAACCCGAAGAAGATTGCACGGGTGAATGCAAAAGACACGCAGACCTTTGTCCGTTGGCTCACCGCGCCGGACAAGGGGCAGGCGATCATCCGCGATTTCGGCAGGGAGAAGTATGGCGCCCCCCTGTTCTTCCCGAATTCGCGGGAGTGGCAGCGGGCGCAGCAGAAATAGCGAAGCGACCCTGAACGGGAAACCGGGGCGGAGCGGGGCCTCCCTGAAGGGTGGGAGCCGATGGTTCCGACGAGCGAAAATCCGGGTGGAGGCGATCCAGCGTGCCTGGAGCGGCGACACCCTCAATCGACAGGAGGAGACAACATGAAGATGCGCAAAGGATTGACCTGGGCAGTGGGCCTGATGGCCGCGCTGATCCTGATGGCCGGTTTCTCGCCCGCTCAGGCGGCGCCGGTGAAGCAGAAGAACCTGATTCTCGCGACCACGACGAGCACCCAGGACACGGGCCTGCTCGACTACATCATCCCGATCTTCGAGAAGAAGACCAAGTATTTCGTCAAGACGATCGCGGTCGGCTCCGGCGCGGCCATGGCCATGGGGCAGAAGGGGGAGGCCGATGCGCTCCTCGTCCATTCGCCCGCCGCGGAAAAGAAGCTGGTGGAGGAGGGCTACGGCGTCAACCGGCGGCTCGTCATGCACAACGATTTCGTGATCCTGGGGCCGGCATCCGACCCGGCCGGCATCAAGGGGATGAAGTCCGCAACCGAGGCCTTCAAGAAGCTCGCCGCCACCGGCAGCCTCTTCATGACCCGGGCGGACAAGTCCGGCACCCACGCCAAGGAGATGGCCATCTGGAAGGCCGCCGGCGTCAATCCGGAGGGGCAGAAATGGTATCAGCAGACGGGCCTGGGCATGGGACAGACCCTGGGGGTCGCCGCGGAGAAGAAGGCCTACACCCTGTCCGACCGGGGCACGTATCTGTCCATGAAAAAGAACCTGGGCCTCGACATCCTGAGTGAAGGGGACGCCGTGCTTCTCAACATCTATCACGTCATCGAGGTGAACCCCGCCAAGTGGCCGAAGGTCAACGCCCCCGCTGCCAAGGCCTTCGCCGATTTCATGGTTTCGAAGCAAGTCCAGAAGATCATCAAGACGTTCGGCGTCGACAAGTACGGTTCGCCCCTCTTCTTCCCCGACGCCGGCAAGAAGGTCGAGGACCTCGGGAAGTAAGACCTTATGGATATGATCCTGGAGGGCCTCAAACAGGCCTTTTACCTGCTCGTGACCTTCGATCCGGAGGTCATGGGGATCACCTGGCTGTCCCTCAAGATCTCGGGGACGGCCACGTTCTTCAGCCTGTTCTTCGGGATCTCCGTCGGGACCGTCGTGGCCCTGACGGAGTTTCCCGGGCGGCGGCTCGTCGTCAGCCTGATCAATACGGGGATGGGGCTGCCGCCCGTCGTGGCGGGTCTGATCGTGACGATCTTCCTCTGGCGGAACGGTCCTCTGGGTTTCCTCGAGATCCTCTACACCCCGACGGCCATGATCATCGCCCAGTCCCTGATCGCGGCGCCCATCGTGACGGGGATCAGCCTCGCGTCCATCCAGCAGTTGCCGCGGAATCTCCGCCTTCAGATCCTCGCCCTGGGGGCGAACCGTCTCCAGATGGTCTGGATCCTCATCAAGGAGGCCAGACTGCCGCTGCTCGCGGCGGTCATGGCGGGCTTCGGCGGCGTCATTTCCGAGGTCGGCGCCTCCATCATGGTCGGTGGCAACATCAAGGGGTATTCCCGCGTGCTGACGACGGCCACGGTGATGGAAACGGGGAAGGGGAATTTCGAGATCGCCCTGGCGCTGGGGTTCATTCTGCTCCTGCTCGCCTTCATCATCAACGCCGTCCTCACCCAGGTCCAGCAGCGACAGAGGCCGCGATGACGACGGACGCCCCCATCCTTTCCGTTTCGGATCTCTTCGTGAAGCGGGGCGGCGTCCCCGTCCTCGACCTGCCCGCATTTTCGATCCGGAAAGGCGAGACGGTGGGCCTGATCGGACCGAACGGCGCGGGGAAATCCACCCTCCTGCTGGCCCTGGCCTGTCTCATCAAGCGGGAAAGGGGGCGGATTCTCTTCCATGGGCAGGTTGTGTCCACGCGGCGCGAAACCTTCGCCTACCGGCGGCGGATCGCCGTCGTTTTTCAGGAGCCGCTCCTGTTCGATACGACGGTTTACGCAAACGTCGCCTCCGGGCTCGACATCCGCCACCTGGACCGGCAGGAGATCGGGGAACGGGTGACCCGCCGGCTCGACCAGTTCGGCATCGATCACCTGCGGAACCGCTCGGCCCGGAAGCTCTCCGGCGGGGAGGCCCAGCGGACGAGCCTGGCGCGGGCCTTCGCGATCGATCCCGAGATCGTCTTTCTGGACGAACCCTTTTCGTCCCTCGATCCGCCCACCCGCGAGGGCCTGCTGGAAGATCTTCATCGTATCCTGAAGGAGACGGGGACCACGGCCGTCATGGCCACGCATGACCGTCTGGAGGCCCTGCGCCTTTCGGAGCGCATGGCGGTGATGCGGGACGGCGAGGTCGTGCAGATCGGCCCCGCCGACACGATTATCCATCACCCGACGGATGAATTCGTCGCGTCCTTCGTCGGGATGGAGACCATTCTCACCGGGCGGGTTTCCGGCTGTGGGGTGGGGACCATCCGCGTGGATCTCGGCGTCGGCGAACTCGAAGCCGTGGGGGAGGCCCGGCCCGGGGAAGCGGTCCGCTGCTGCATCCGGCCGGAAAACGTCACACTCCAGTTACCCGCCGCCCGCGAGGAGACCAGCGCCCGCAACCTGTTCCCCGCCCGGGTCGAGAAAATCCAGCCGCTGGGGCTCTTCCACCGCGTCCTTCTGGACTGCGGCTTTCCCCTGACGGCCTACGTCACATCCCAATCCATCTCCGACCTGAACCTCCGCGAGGGGGCCGGCGTCCAGGCGGCCTTCAAGGCCACCGCCGTGCACGTCATCCGCCACGAAAAGTAGGCCCGCATGAACCCTCGGCTTTTTCTCCCGCCTTCCGCGGACCCTTTCCCCATGAGGGGCGAGTTTTCATTGACACGCGGCCTAAAATAGGGAAGAAGGCGCCATGGACCTGTTCATCGCGGCGATTCTGGGAATTGTGGAAGGCGTGTCGGAGTTTCTGCCCATCTCCTCGACGGGCCATCTGATCCTGACGTCCCACCTGCTGGGGCTTCAGCATACCGATTTTCTGAAGAGCTTCGAAATCACGATCCAGGTGGGGGCGATCCTGTCCGTCTGCGTCCTGTACTGGCGGGACCTCCTCGTGAAGCCGGCGGTGATGAAGCGCGTTGCCTTGGCCTTCCTGCCGACGGGCGTGATCGGGCTGACGCTCTACCCGGTCATCAAATCCCGCCTCCTGGGATCGCCGTCCGTCGTCCTGTGGGCGCTTGCCGCCGGGGGGCTCTTCCTGATCGTTTTTGAATGGCGCTATCGGGAGGGGCGGGATGCCGTGGCGCGAACGGAGGACATGACCTACCGGCAGGCCATGATCATCGGCCTTTTCCAGGCCATCGCCGTGATTCCGGGCGTCTCGCGTTCGGCCTCCACCATCGTCGGGGGGCTCCTCCTGGGACTGAAACGCCGGACCATCGTGGAGTTTTCCTTCCTCCTCGCCGTGCCGACCATGGCCGCGGCGACCGGCTACGATCTCCTGAAGAACGCCGCGCAGTTCTCCCTCGACCAGGTCCAGTTCCTGGCCGTCGGGTTCGTCACGTCCTTCGTCGTTGCGCTTCTCAGCATCAAATTTCTCCTCAAGTTCATCCAGACCCACACCTTCATCGCCTTCGGGGTCTACCGCATCGCGCTCGCGGTCCTGTGGGTGTCGTTCCTCCTCTAACGGGGGCTTCATAGGTCTCCGGCCGGGTTCATGTGCAAACAGGGTTCTCCGGCTGCGCCCTGGTTCTCGCCTCGGAATGTGGCATCCGACCGATCCGGATGAAGCCGAAAGAGGTTCGGCGCGTGATCGCCGGGCGCCACCCTATGTCATGGATGACACATATTCCTTGACACCGTATGTTTCCATCGGATACAGGAGGGTACGGAAAGGATGTGCGATGCATGAGCGCTGAAGACGAGACCCTCCGGGTCCTGAACGGAATCATCGACCGCGAGATCGAACGGCACCCCCACAACCGCGCCCTGATCGAGGCCTTCCGCCCCGTCTTGGTCGAGAGAAAACGCCTCTTGGGGCGCGTGAAAGCGGGGGGGGCCGAGCCCTTCGCCTGGGATGAGACCCGGTTCCGGGGCGGCGTCCCGCTGGGCGCCCAGCAGCCGCTGTTCCGGGAGGACGACCCCTGGGAGGAGATCTCCCTGGCCATGATGGCAGCGCTGGCGGAGGGTTTCCCGGATCTCGCCGCCGATCTGGGCCGGCTGAAAAACGCCCTGCGTGAGAAGAAACTCGACGTTTATGACTACTTCAAGATCGGGCGGGAGGAGGGAAAGGCCTTCGTCGCGGCCTGGTGCGCGTCCCACGCGATTTCCGCCGGGGCCCTCGGCCTGCTCCTCAGTCAGGTCTCCCGGGTGGTTCTGGAGAAACGGGCCGCCGGCCTCGCGGAACGGCTGGCGAAGGCGGCCTGGGAGAAGGGCTATTGTCCCTGCTGCGGGGCCTTTCCGTCCCTGTCCGTGATCAAGGAAAAACTCGGGGAACGTCTCCTCCATTGTTCCGGCTGCGGCCACGACTGGCGGTTCAGCCGCGTGACCTGCCCCGCCTGCGGCCTCGAGGGGCAGAAGGGGATGAACTTCTTCTACATCGAGGGCCAGGTGCAGGAATCCGCCTTCACCTGCGATCAGTGCCGGCGCTACCTGATCACCTTGAGCCGGATGAGCGATCTCAACGATCGCGATCTGGACGTCTCGGCCCTCGGGCTCGTCCACCTCGACTGGATCCTTCAGGAAAAGCAATTCGCCCCCATGACCGTCACGGACTGGAACGTTTTCTAAGCCTCCTTCGGCCATCTTGACCTGTTGAAAAACGCTCCGGGGGCGCGTCGGCGTTTTCAGCGCCTGTGGCCGGCGGCGGCGTGTCCTTTTCGAATTTGGCCCAACAGGACCCGGACGCCCGGTACGGCATGCGCGGCGTATGTTTTACTTAACACAAACCTCCGTTATTTTTCGAGAACCCCCCCTTTTTTTGCTTGACGGTCGATGAAAAAAAACGTAGTTATGCCTCTACTGACATAGGTCATGACTGACATATTTGCAAGGAGGCATCTATGGAATTGACGAGGAGGGGGTTTCTGAACCTGTCCGGCGCCGTGGGGTCGGGCGTTGCCTTGTCCTCCCTGGGCATCAACCTGAGGCCGACCCGGGCGTATGCGGATGAGCTCAACAAGATGAACCGGGTCAAGGCGGCGAAGCAGGTCACGACGATCTGCTGCTACTGCTCCGTCGGTTGCGGGCTGGTTTGCAGTGTGGATAAACTGACGGGGAAAATTTTCAACATCGAAGGCGACGCCGACCATCCCATCAACGAGGGGTCCCTGTGCGCCAAGGGCGCCGGGTTCTTCGATCTGACCGAGGCCAACAAGCACCGGCTGCGCAAGGTCCTCTACCGCAAGCCCTACGGAACCGAGTGGGAGGAAAAAGACTGGGACTTCGCGCTTTCCCGCATCGCCCGTCTGGTCAAGGACACCCGGGACAAGAATTTCACCGTGCGCAATGCCAAGGGTGAACTGGTGAACCGCTGCGAGGCGATCGGTCACTACGGCAGTTCCAACATCGATAACGAGGAATGCTGGCTTGTCAGCGTCAAGTCCAGGGCGCTCGGTCTGGTTTACATCGATCATCAGGCCCGGGTCTGACACAGTCCCTCTGTAGCGGCTCTGGGAGAGTCGTTCGGACGCGGTTCCATGACGAACCACTACTGTGATCTGAAGAATGCGGACGTCGTCCTGATTATGGGCAGCAACGCCGCGGAGCATCACCCCATTGCTTTCAAGTGGATTCTGAGGGCAAAGGAGCGTGGCGCCATCATCATTCACGTCGATCCCCGTTATACGCGAACGTCCGCCCGCTGCGATTTCCATGTTCCGCTTCGCTCCGGAACGGACATCGCCTTCCTGGGCGGGATGATTTCCTACATCATCGAGAACGACAAATACTTCAAAGACTACGTTCTCAACTACACGAACGCGTCGTTCATCGTGAACGGCGGGTTCCATTTCGAGGACGGCCTCTTCTCCGGTTACGACGCCAAAAAGAGAAAGTACGACAAATCCACCTGGGTTTTTGACCAGGACGGCCGGGGCGTTCCCCAGCGGGACATGACGCTCAGCCATCCGCGCAGCGTCTTCCAGCTGTTGAAAAAGCACTATTCCCGCTACACGCTGGACAAGGTGTCCAGCATCACCGGTGTGTCGAAGGAAAACCTGCTCAAGGTTTATGAGATCTACGCCTCCACCGGCGTTCCGGACAAGGCGGGAACGGAATGCTACGCCCTGGGCTGGACCCACCATACCACCGGCAGTCAGAACATCCGCACCATGTCCATCATCCAGTTGCTTCTGGGCAACATGGGCATTGCGGGCGGCGGCATCAACGCGCTGCGCGGCGAACCCAACGTTCAGGGGTCGACGGACCATTGCATCCTGTACGGCAATCTGCCCGGCTATCTGAAGATGCTTTCCGCGTCACTGGATACGCTGGACAAATATCTGCATAAATACACGCCGCAATCGAAAGATCCCCAGTCGGCGAACTACTATTCGAATTACCCCAAGTTCTTTGTCAGCTTCCTGAAATCCCTGTGGGAGGACAAGGCGACGAAAGAAAATGAATTCGGCTACGCCTGGCTGCCCAAGATGGACGATGGGAAGCACTATTCCACGATGCACCTGTTCGATGCGATGTACGCCGGCAAGGTGAAGGGATTTTTCGCCATCGGCGCGGACCCGGCCGTCAGCACCCCGAATTCCAACAAGGTCCGCAAGGCGCTCCAGAATCTGGACTGGCTGGTCGGCGAAAACATCTTCAACAACGAAACCTATGAATTCTGGAGAGGTCCCGGAGTCGACCCTGCCAAGATCAAGACGGAATGCTTCCTCCTGCCTGCTTCCGCATCCATGGAGAAGGAAGGTTCGCAGAGCAACTCCGGCCGGTGGGTGCAGTGGAAATACAAGGCCGCCGAAGCCCCCGGCGATGCGATTCCCGTCGGTGAAATCGAAATCAAGATCATGGCGGAAATCAAGAAGCTCTACGAAAAAGAGGGGGGTCCCAATACCGAAGCGATCGTCAATCTCAAGTGGGATTACCTGGATGACAAGGGGCATATGAATGTTGTCAAGGTGGCGCAACAGATCAACGGTCGTTTCACCAAGGATACGGTGATTGAAGATACAGCCAAGAAAACCAAGACGGAATTTAAGAAAGGTCAGCCCGTGCCGACATTCGGTATGTTACAGGACGACGGCGCGACCGCTTGCGGCAACTGGATCATGTCCGGAAGTTTTACCGCCGACGGAATCAACAAAATGAAGTCCAGAGGCAAGGAAGATCCGACGGGTCTCGGCCTCTTCCCCAACTGGTCGTTTGCCTGGCCGGTCAACCGCCGCATCCTCTACAACCGCGCCTCCTGCGACGTGAACGGCAAGCCCTACAATTCCCAACGCAGGCTCCTGGAATGGACCGACGACAAATGGGTGGGCGACGTGCCGGACGGCCCTTGGCCGCCGCAGGCGGACAGGGCGAAAGGAAAATATCCGTTCATCATGCAGAAAGACGGCCTGGGCGCCCTATTCGGGCCCGGCATGGCCGAAGGCCCCTTCCCCGAGCACTACGAACCGCTGGAAGGGCCGCTGGCGAAAAATCCATTGTCTTCGCAGCTGATCAATCCGGCCGCGGAGATCTTCAAGAGCGATATGGACAAGGTCGCCAACGCCAGCGAGAAGTTTCCGTATGTCTGCACGACGTATTCCTGCACGGAGCACTGGTGCACCGGCGCCCTGACCCGTTGGCAGGCGTGGCTTCTGGAAATGCAGCCGGAACTCTACGTTGAGATCGGCGAGAAGCTCGCCAAGGAAAAAGGCATCAAGAACGGCCAGCGCATCAAGGTTTCCTCCATCCGCGGCGAGGCGCCCTGCATCGCCATGGTCACCAAGCGTTTCAAGCCGTTCAGGGTCGAAGGAAAAGAGGTTCATCAGGTCGGCATGCCCTTCAATTACGGCTGGCTCTTCCCCAAGGACAGCACCAGCGACAGCACGAACATGTTAACCCCAACCGTCGGCGACGCGAACACCTTCTGCCCCGAGTACAAGGCGTTCATGGTCAACGTGGAAAAGTTGTAGGAGGGAGGCGACGATGAAAGGACCTGAACTCGTAAAATTGATCGACACCACCCTGTGCACCGCCTGCCGGGGCTGCCAGGTGGCCTGCAAGCAGTGGAATGAACTGCCCGGCCTGAAAACCCGGCAGCTCGGCACCTACCAGAATCCGCCGGATTTGCAGTGGAATACCTGGACCTTGATCCGTTTCCAGGAATATGAAGACAAGGACGGAAATTTCGAATGGCTTTTCCGCAAGGATGGCTGCATGCACTGCACCGATGCCGCCTGCGTCAAGGTCTGCCCCTCGGGCGCCCTCTTCCACACGGAGTACGGAACGGTGGGTCTGATCAAGGAGAAGTGCATCGGCTGCAAGGAGTGCATTGCCGCCTGCCCGTTCGACATCCCCCGGTATGACGGGACAACGGACAAGGTCTACAAGTGCGATCTCTGCCTGACCCGCCTGCGGGCCGATCAGCAGCCGGCCTGCGTCAAGTCCTGCCCGACGGGGGCGCTCACGATCGGCGCGAAGGATGCGATGATCCGGAAGGCCTATGCCCGCGTCAAGGCCTTGGGCGGCGACGCCAACGTCTACGGGGACAAGTTCGTGGACGGGACGCACGTGCTCTATGTTCTGGGTCTGAAGCCGGAGGTTTACGACGAACTTCCGAAGCATCCGCGGGTTCCGGCGGCGATCATCGTTTGGAAGGATTTCCTGAAACCGTTGAGCCTGCTGGCGGCGGGC
>DDXV01000081.1 GCA_002347815.1 Syntrophaceae bacterium UBA2251 | reverse complement strand
ATTTTGAGTTTTGCAATTGGCTCTGAAAATATAAGTTTTGGTGAGGGAACTATAGGGGGGGCTGTTTTTGCTTGTCAAGGAATATTATGCGAGGTGCCGCCGCGCGAAGCCGCCGCGAAAGATTACCTGAAAAACGGAAACGTGCCTCCTCGACCCCGCTTTCCGCCTCCGCAGAATGCGCTGCCGAGAGACCTTCCCGGCGCCCTTTCTGGTCATTGACAGCGTCCCCCGGATCATGGATAATCGCCGGAAATCCAGCATCAGAAGGTCAGAGATTGCGGGTCGGGGATCTTGATGAATCAGGATCATCGCCAGGCAGCCCGCCACGAAGTCACCAAAAAGAATGCATGCAAACCCGGGCGACGTATAACCGGGGATCTGAGGATTGACGGATGTGCGGACGATTTCTGCTGTTGACGGACTTAAGCGTGATCATCGATTCATTCGATATCCAGGGTGTAGCCTGTGAATGGCGGTCGGGAAGCAACATCGCCCCGGGCCAGAACATCCTGGCCATCATCCGCAAGGAGGACCGGAACATCCTCGTGGATTTCCGCTGGGGACTGATCCCGTCGTGGGCCAAAGATCCCTCCATGGGCAGCAGAATGTTCAACGCCCGGGCGGAGACGCTTGCCGAGAAGCCGAGCTTCAAGCAGGCCTTCCGGAAGAGCCGTTGCCTGATCGTGGCCGACGGCTTCTATGAATGGCAAAAATCCGGCCGCACCAAACAACCTTTTTATTTCAGCCTCCGCTCCGACGAGCCGTTCGGATTCGCCGGTCTCTACGAGACATGGATGGGTCCCGACCGGCAGCAGGTGCATTCCTGCACGATCATCACCACCGAGCCGAATGACCTGATCAGGCCCATCCACGACCGCATGCCGGTCATCCTGCCGAAGGATCGGGAAGCGGACTGGATCGGAGGCAACCCCGACCCCGAGCGACTGAAGTCCATGTTGACGCCGTATCCCTCGGAAGAGATGAAAATGGCGGAGGTGCGGTAAATTACACCAGACAAGGAGGCTCGCATGAACCAGATCCAGAGAACGGCCTTTGTCATGTTAATGGTCGATCTTTGCGGCATCCTCTACCTGCAGCACCTTCTGGCGGATAACTTTGCGATCATGGGCGTTGTCCTCTACATGGTCATTCTGTCCCTGGCCGCCGGATCACTGATGGCGCCGCGCCCCAGCCGCCTGCACCGGATCGTGGGCCTTGCCATCCTGTTTATCGCCGTCGGCGACTTCTTTCTCGTCTTCCTGGGAACCCTGCCCATGTTTACGAAAGACGATCTGTTCGTAAAAGTGTTCGGAATGATCGGCTTCATCTGCGCCTACTCAACCCTTATCTGGCTGTTCACCCGCCGGTTTACCTTTGGGAAGCAGGACCTGCTGATGCTGCTGCCGGTTTTCGTCGTCATCACCCCGGTCCTGTATGTCCTGCTGCCGCTGATTAAAGGGCCGATGTTCTCTTTTGCCATCTTTTTCACGTTACCGCCTCACCGCCACCGGCAAGTCGGAATAGGCGCGATAATCCCTCGCGCTGAAGCTCCCGAAACCCCTGATCTCGATTCTCCCGCCATTCTTCGTTGATTTGTTCATGGGGCACCCGCTCTTCGGTTAGCGTTAAAGGATGTGGTTTGCTGAAAGGTGTAACAGAGGCTACGTGTTCTTTCCTATAGCAATAAATGCATTAAATCAAGAGGCGAAGTCGGCAAGGAGAAACAAGCAGCCCCCCGTTCTGGACCCTGAATCCCTGAATTCACTCGTAGTCTAATTATTACAACATTTTACGCCTATAATGCGCCGGATCGTATGATCGCGCCCATCGCGCTGACGAAAGCCGCCGAAAACGACGATTACCGCATATAATCAATCATATGGGCCTGTATTGACTTCGGGCGGCGTTTCAGGTATACTGCCTTCCAAGTCAAGGGTAAATTCCGTTCCTCTTCCGAATTCAACCGCCGACATTCTGGCGTTCATATAACCCCGGGGCAGTGGTGTATCTGGAGTTCCACCTGCAATGCTTTGGAAGGATGTTCGTCCAGGCATGGATGGGTACGTGTGTGCCCGATCTAACGGGATTCGTTTGCCGCGGGACAAGGAGGCTGGTCATGGGAATGCAGGAGAAAATGCACGGGACGGGTTATCGACGGACCGTGTCGTCGGGGGTGGTGTTCGGCGGGAGCTCGCCCTCAAGGGAACGGGCCCGGAGGATGTCTCACTTGAACAGCATCCTTCTCGGCCTGATCGAAGAAGAGATGGAGCTGTCTTTCCGTTCGCAGAATTGCCTCAACAGGGCCGGGATCAAACTGATCGGCCAACTGGTGCAGAAATCCGCATCGGAGCTTCTCGATCTCAAGAGCTTTGGGAGGAATTCGCTCCGGGAGATCGAGCGGGTCCTGGGCGAAATGAGGCTGACCTTGGAGATGCCGCTCAATTTCCCGCCGTGGAACGGCGAGGGCCATGGCGATGAACTGATCCGGATCCTTTCCCTGCAACGCGTCGGGGGCGGCTTTCATGCGGGCGCCGATGACGCGGGAGCGCTCGGCATCGACTTCAAGGAAGCTGAACAGGATTGGACGGGCCCCGGCCAATCCCGGAAGCGAGAGAAACAGGCCATTCTGCTCACGCAGCGCTTGCTGAACGTAATCGAGACAAAGTACCTGAGGGACATGCCTTTCCTGGCGGACTGCGTCAAGTTGCACCGGAGCTGGCTGAAGAGGACATCACAAACGCCCTGATCTTGTTTTACGTGTTATTCGCCATCGAGGAGGTGTAAGATGAAGATAGAGAAAAGCCGCGCGGAGCGGGAGTACCTGGCGAAGCATCCGGGCCTCAAGCGACCGGCCTGAGAAGCGCTTGACAAGTCCACCTAAGCGGAGGGGGCAAGGAGGGAGCGATGAAGACGGGATCGAATGGATGGAAAGGGTGGCTGCTCTCGGGGCTGATCGGGATATGCCTCTTCTGTCCTGCGAGCGGGGAGTGCGCCGGCATCGCCCGGGTGGCCGAGTTCACCGGGGAGGCCGTCATCCTGTCGGGCTTGAACATGGATGGGGTGAAGATGCCCGGCCAGCCGGTCAAGAGCGGCGATATGGTCCAGACGCAACAGGGCGCCGTGCAGATCGCCTTCGACGACGGGTCCCTCCTCAAGATCAACCCCTATACGACCGTGTCGGTCCAGGAGAGCGCTGAGGAGGGCGGCATCCTGATCTTCAGGACGAAGAAACCGGCGCTGCGGATCACGGTCCTTGTCGGCGAGGTCCGGTTCAAGTCCGGGGCTTCAGGACGAAGCGAATACCTCCAGAGCCCGCTGGCGGTCTGCAAACTGAGCGGCTTCGACGGGGAGTTCTGTTATGACGGCCGGAACACCTATCTCAACATCCGGCATGGCGATGCGGTCATCACCGGCCCTGTTCTGAAAGAGCCATTTCAGTATGCCGGCGAAAGCACGGCGCAAGGCAACGCCGTCTACCAGAAAGTCTCCCGGCTCTACGAGCGGAACTGGCCGGCCGTGGCCGCAGGGCTGGCCCCGGACATCAACGCGTCCCGCATTGCGGCGCTGGACGTGGTGAAGGCAGCGGCCGATGCACTTTCCACGAACCCGGACGCGGCCATCAGGAAGGAAGCGGTCCGGGCGTCAGTCTGGGCGGCGGAATGCCGGGCGCTGTACGAGGCGGCAGCGTCAGCGGAAAGGGAAGCGAAAGCCGCAACGGCGGCATCACAAAAGGCGGCCGCGGCGCAGAGGGAGGCCGAGGGGGCGGCCGCAAGGGCGGCGAAGGCGCAGGGGGAAGCCAGGGACAAGGCGGGGCTTGCCGCGCAGTCGGCTGAGGAAGCCACCCAGGCCTACAGGGATACGGACCGGACGAGCACATCGCTCCTGGAGCCGACCTCGAAGGCGGCGGCTGAGGCCGCAACGGCCGCTTCCGAGGCCCAGGCGGCGGTCGACGCTTCCGTGACGGAAAAGGATACGGCGGTAAAAGCCGCGGCGAAGGCGACGGCCGAGGCCCGGGCCGCAAGGGAGGCCGCTGAGAGGGCAGCCCGCGCGGCGGATCTGAAGGCAGCAAAATAGGCGATACGGTGTTGCCTCATACCATGCGGCTTGCGGTGATGCAGGTCAAATTGCCTTGACATCAGGAACCAGGGTGGTATGCATACCCATCCAATCCAAAATCGCCAATTAACCATTGCCGCTTGTCCGGAGGTAAGACCGCGGATTTTGAAGGCCCTGTGTTGCTCGCGAGACTAAAGGTTCCTTATTGTGGATTTACAGGAACGCTTGGGTGATTTGAAACCTTCTGCAACCTCGAAAGGACATGACATACTTGACTTGGAGGCGACTCTAAACATGCAAGTTCCCCGTCCCGGGATGTTCGCCACGGTGCGCAACCGCCGGGGAATCGTTTCCGCCGTCGAGCCCTTCGACGGTCAGGCGGGGAGGCTCCACCTCGTCCACCTGGATTATAAGGACGACCACCTTCCCGCCGAGGAGCGGCTCCTCTGGGAGCTTGAGCCGCAAAAGGTCCTTCTCGAACCCACTGCGCTTCCGGATGCCCTCGCGACCGACCCCATGCCGGCAGAGGATTTCGATGCCCTGCTCCGCGCCGCCCGCTGGACCGCGGCCATGCCTTTCCTCGATCCGGACGGCGATGGCCCGCTTGACCGTTTGCCCATCTCCAGCCCCTTTCACGGCGCCGTGCAGGTCGAGGACTTCCAACTCGTGCCGCTCCTGAAGGCCCTCCAGATGCCCCGGGTTAACCTCCTGATCGCCGATGACGTCGGTCTCGGCAAAACCATCGAGGCAGGGCTGATCCTGAGCGAGCTTCTCCTGCGCAGGCGCATCCAGCGCGTCCTGATCCTAACCCCGGCGTCGCTTCGTCTCCAGTGGCGCGACGAGATGTGGGACAAGTTTTCTCTCCCCTTTGATCTCGTCGATCGTGCCGAGACCCATGCCCTGCACCGCCGCCTCGGCATGGACGCCAACCCCTGGCGCTCCTTCAGCCGGATCATCGCCTCTTATCACTATCTACGGCAGGAGGATGTCCTTGCCCAGTTCCTAGCCGCCTGCCGAACGCCGGAAGGCTCGCCGCACCTGCCCTGGGATCTGCTCATCGTCGATGAATGCCACAACCTGATGCCCTCGCCCTTCGGCGACGACAGCGATCTGTGCCGCATGTTGCGCCTCTTAGCGCCCCAGTTTGAACACCGTCTGTTCCTGAGCGCCACGCCCCACAACGGCCACACCCGCAGCTTCACGGGCCTGCTGGAAATCCTCGATCCGGTGCGGTTCAGCCAGACCGACGCCCTCCGACCGGCGGAACGGGAGCGCGTCCAGCAGGTGGTCCTGCGACGCCTGAAACGGGAAATCAACGCCCGGACAAATCCGCCCCGCTTCTGCCGCCGCAATCCACCCCAGGCCCTCGTTCTCGAACTCTCCCCGGAAGAGATCGCCCTGAGCGCGGCCTTCGATCGCTTCCGCACCGCTATCCGCCAGCTCGCGGCCACCGGTGAGACCCGTCGCCGCCGTGCCGGCAGCTTTGCCGTCGAGATCCTGGGCAAGCGCCTCCTGAGCTGTCCCACGGCCTTTGCCGAATCCTGGCGGCGCTGTCGGGAAGGGTTGACCGAAGGGACAACCGCCAATGAGGCCGACGTCATTGCGGCCAAGCGGAATGTCGAACGGGAGACCGGCGATGATCGCGAAACCCAGTCTCGCGAGGCCACGGCCGCGGGCGTGGTCGGCGCCTGGCTGAAGGCCGTGGCGGCGGACCTAAAAGTCGAGATCACCGCCATTGATCAGGCCGTTGCCGACATGGACCTCGATATTTCCCGAAATGCAATTGACGAGCAGAATCCCACCGCCGATGCCCGCTTTGCTGCCTTGACCGATCTCATCGAAAAACTCCTGCGGTCCGCGAAAACCTGGCGCGACGATGAGCGTCTCGTCGTCTTCACCGAATACAAAACCACCCTCGACTACCTCATCCGCCGCCTGCGGGAGCACTACGAACCGGGCCGGATCCTGATTCTTTTCGGCGGCATGGACGAACAGGAACGCGATCTGGTGAAAAATGCCTTCAACGATCCGAACCATCAGGTGCGGATTCTTCTGGCAACCGACGCGGCCGCCGAGGGGCTGAACCTCCAGTGGACCGCCCGCTATCTTCTCCATTTCGACTGTCCCTGGAATCCCTCCCGCTTGGAGCAGCGCAATGGCCGGGTGGATCGCCACGGCCAGGCCCGCGACGTTACGATCCATCACTTTGCTACGGACCAGGATCAGGACCTCCGCTTCCTCACGCATGTGATCCGCAAGGCCGACGAGATCCGTGAAGATTTGGGCTCCGCCAATGAACTCTTCGACGAGGCGGCCCATAGGCGGTTGGTGCAGGGAGAAAGCGTGGCTGCCGTGCAGGCCGACCTGGATCAGCGCATCACCGCGGCCCGCGGCCGGGCCGCAGTCGATGCCGACGCCACGACGGAAACGGGGGCTGAAGGACGGGCCGCCGATGACCGGCTCCGGGCCTTGGCCGCCGAGATCGATCATGACCCCGAGACGCTCCGGGCCACCCTCGAAGGGGCCATGGCCATCCGCGGCGGCCGCCCTCAGCTCGAACCACGGCCGGATGAGGCCACCTTTCGTCTCCTCAACCCGGGACTCCAGGGCTGGAGCGAGATCATCGACGAAACACTGAGGCGTAATACCGGACGGGGCAGCCGCGGACCCGTCAGCCGCCTCGCCTTCAGCCCTGACCCATTCCTGACGCAGATCGGCGAGCGCCAGATCTTCTGCCCCCGTCCCGATGTTTCTTTCCTGCACCTGTCCCACCCGCTGCTCCAGCGAGCCCTTGCGGCCCTGACGCGCCGTCGCTTTCCCGGCGGCGGCGAAGAGGTCTCCCGCTGGACCGTGCGGCAGGGAGAAGTCCCGCCCGGTGTCGAGGCCCTCGTCCTCGTCAGCCTGGAAGAACTGGCCGTCAATGACCTGCGCGAGACCTTCCACCACTGGGTCCGGACGCTCCTTTTCCCCGTCCGGAAAGGCGTCCTCGGCGAGCCTCTCGCCCACCAGCCCGCCCGGGAGCTGCGCCGTGCTGCTGCCGTGAGCGATGAAAAACTCTGCACCCACGCCCGCGACCTCCTCGACGAGGTCGGCCCGAACCTCAAGCGGTTTCTCGCCGACTACGCCGCCAAACTGACCTCCTCCCTCAAGGGTCAACTGGAGACTGCCGGTGTCCAGGCCCGGCGAAGAGAAGAGGAGCGCTACCGCAGTCGCCAGGGCGAGGTGTCGTCCCTGATCGCCGAAAACACCTTGGGAAAGCTGGAACGGGAGATCGAGAAACTCCAGGGGGAACGCCGCCAGGGGCTTTTGTTTGACGAAGAGGCCCGGATCGACGCCATCGACCGCTCCATCGAGGAGAAGCAGGCGGAGATCGCCCGCCGCACCCGCCATTACGAGGAGGTGCGTATCCAACTAGAACGGGAGCGGGAACGCATCGTGAGGGTCTTGCTCCCCCGACGTCATTCCATGCCCGCAGCGGCCCAGGTCTTCCCCGTGGCCATCGAAGTGCGCCTGCCCGGAGGTGCGTCATGAACGGCGGCGAACTCATCGGCTGGGATCGCCTGCGCCACGGCGGCCTCCTCCTCGACGCAGCGCGCCTCCGCCGGATCGCGGAGCAAGAACCATCGGCTCTGTCCTCCTATCAGGAGCGGGAGCTACGCCGGCGGGCAGGGGCCCTTCTTGACGGCGGCACAAATACCGCCGACTTCATCCGCTTTGTCCTGGAAGAGATCTGCGGCTTCACCCCTGCTGGCGGTGCCTGGCAGCGCGGCACGCAAATAGGCTCTGAATGGGGCCGCCGCGCCGTCACCGGTGAAACGATCAAACCCCGCCATCTCTGGCGCACAGCAGCCGGCGCGTGCCTCCCCGTCTTCATCGACGAAGAGACCCGTCTCGGGATCGGTCGCGGCCGCCGTTCCCTGAGTCAGGTCGTCCAGTGGCTCCGCGGGGGAAATGAACGCCTCGCCGTCCTCACCAATGGCCGCCAGTGGCGTCTGATCTTTGCCGGTCTCGATTTCGACGCCTGGTGCGAATGGGATGTGGAACTCTGGTTCGAGGGAGGCGCCCTCTCCGGCCAGGTGACCGCCTTGCGGACACTCCTTGCCCCTGCCCTTTGGACACCGAAGTCGAAGGACGCCCCGCCACCGCTTCTGGAGGCGATCCTGGAGAGCCGCAAGGGGCAGGCGGAACTCTCGGCCGTTCTGGGGGAGCGGGTCCGCGAGGCCGTCGAGATCCTCGTCCAGGGCCACGGCGACATCCTGAAGGAGCAGTGCGCGAACTGCGATCCGGCCGAGATCTACCGGGCCGCCGTGCGGATGGTCATGCGGATGGTCGTTGTCCTCTTTGCCGAGTCCCGGGATCTCCTTCCCCGGGACAATGCCCTCTACCACGGCGCCTATGGCCTGACCGGTCTTCTCGAAGAGCTGGAAAAGATCTCTGCCCGCGGCGGCAACCGTTTGGCCCGCTCCTGGAGCGCTTGGCCTCGCATGCTGGCCCTCTTTCGCCTCGTTCAGCGTGGTTCCCATCATGAACAGCTTCCCGTCCCCGCCTACGGGGGCGAGCTTTTCGCCCCCGGCGATGCCGCCTCGACTGACGGCCTTTTGCGGGCGCTGTTTGTCTTCGAGAACGCCTGCTTCGAGCGGGAGCTCCTACCCGACCGAGACGTCCACCGCATGTTGGAGCGCCTCACCCGCACCCGCGTGAAGCTCCGGCAGGGACGGGCCGGCATCTGGGTTCCCGCGCCGGTGGACTTCTCCGATCTCTCCAGCGAGTACATCGGCATCCTCTACGAAGGGCTCCTCGACTTCGAGTTGAAGACGGCCCCTCCCGGCGACCCCGTCATCTTCCTCGCCGTCGGAAATCAGCCGGCCTTGCCCCTCTCCCGCCTCGAAGCGATGGACGACCGGGCCTTGGCCGACCTGCTGGAGAAGATGAAGGACACGGGGCGGAAGGACGATGAAGCGGAAGAGGATGAAGAAGCCGCCGGCGGCGACAACGACGACGATACCGTCGCCCGCGATGATGACGATACTGCCGCCGGCGAAGAAGAGCCACCCGGCGGCCTCTTTGCAACGGCGGAGGAGGCCGCGATAGGGGAAACGATCGAGGAACCCGGCGACGAACGCCATGCCACGCGCACCCGCGCCGAGACCTGGGCGCGCCGCGCCGTTGCCGTGGGAAACCTGGTCCGCCGCCCCCGTGGCGCTCTGACGCCTGAAAGGGCGCTCGTCCACGAAGCGGCCATCTCCCGGAAGGCCCGCCAACTCGTCGTGAAGGTCATCCTGCCGGGCGAGTGGTACGTGGTCCGCTGGGGCGGCACCCGCAAGGGATCGGGCACCTTCTACACCCGACCCGGCTTGGCCGTCCCCACGGTCCATCGGACCCTGCGGCCCCTGGCCTATGATCCCCCGCTGGGCGCCGATGGCCATCCCTGTCTCGACGCCCCGGCCGCCTCCTGGACGCCGAAGCCCCCCGAGGCGATCGTAGCCCTCAAGGTCTGCGATCCCGCCTGCGGCTCCGGCAGTTTCTCCGTGGCGGCCCTGCGCTTCCTCACCGATTCACTCTATACCTCGCTGGTCCATTATCGCCGTTTTGACGGTGACACAGGTCGTTCAGTCGAGGCGATTCTGGGAATCGACGTTCACGCCGGCGACGAGAAGCTTTCCACAACCCGTCTCCCTTGCCGCCCGGAGGATGACACCTTCGAGCAAGACATCAAAGCGATCCTTAAAAGATTCATCGTGGAGCGCTGTCTCTACGGTGTGGACGTCGATCCCCTGGCCGTGGAACTCTGCCGCCTGGCCCTCTGGGTGGAGACGATGGACAAGACCCTTCCCTTCTCCTTCCTCGACCACAAGATCAAGTGCGGCAACAGCCTCGTCGGCGCCTGGCTCGACCAGTACCAGCACTACCCGGTCATGGCCTGGAAGAACCGCGAAGGGGGGGATAAAGGCCATGCCAACGGCGTCCATTTCGCTAAGGAAGCATGGACCAAGGCACTCAAGACCTTCGTCAAAGAGCGGCTCACCCCCGACCTGCGCAGCTTCCTGGCGGGACCCTCCCTCTTTTCCCGAGACGTTCAGACGGAGGCTGAGACGGTCCATAGCGACACGCTGGCCGTCCTGGCGCGCCTCCATGAACTTCCTGTCCACGAAAGCACCGAGCGCGCCCGGATCTACCGGGAGGAGGTCGTCGGCGCCCCGGCCTGGCAGGCCCTCAAGTCCAGCCTGGATCTCTGGTGCGCCTGCTGGTTCTGGCCGGCCGACGCCCTGGATCAAGCGCCCCTGCCGACGACCTTCCATGCCCCGTTGCCGGAGACCCGCGCAATGGCCGAACGGATCGCCGCGGCCAAGCGCTTCTTCCATTGGGAAATCGAGTTCCCCGATGTCTTTTGCACCGCGGGCTCGGGCTTCGACGCCATCCTCGGGAATCCCCCTTGGGAGACCTTGCAACCCAATTCGATGGAATATTTCTCCAACACCGATCCCCTTTATCGCGCCTACGGCAAGCAGGAAGCTCTCGGTCATCAGACCGACTATTTTGCCGATGCCGGCAGCGAACGGGTCTGGCTCGACTACAACGCCGGATTTGCCTATGACTCCAATTGGATGAAATATGCCGCAAACCCATTCGGCGATCCGGACGAAAACGAAGCGAGCACGGACCGCTTCACTATTGCCCGTGGCCGTGATAACCACCTCTACCATGCCCGCTGGCGGGATGCCCGCAGGAAGAGCCGGGGATTCGCCGACCCGGCCCACCCTTTCCGTCACAGGGGGGAAGGAAAGGCCTATACCTACAAGCTATTTCTGGAGCAGGCCCACGCCCTCCTGCGCCCGGATGGACGCTTCGGCTTCATCGTCCCCTCGGGCCTTTACTCCGACCTCGGGACAGTGGGACTCCGCCGCCTCTTCCTCGACCGCTGCCGCTGGGAGTGGCTCTTCGGCTTCGAGAATCGGGACGGGATCTTCGAAATCCATCGTTCCTTCAAGTTCAACCCTGTCATCATACAGAAAGGCGGCGCCACCGCAACGATCCGAACGGCCTTCATGCGGCGGAAGCTCGAAGACTGGGAGAACGCCGAAGCTCTCGCCACTCCCTACAGCCGCGCCCAAGTGACGCGCTTCAGCCCCCGGTCGCTGTCCATTCTCGAAATCCAATCTCAGAGGGACCTCGAGATCCTCGAAAAAATCTACACCAACTCCGTCCTCTTGGGTGACGACAGCCCCAATGGCTGGGGGATCAAATACGCCCAAGGCGATTTCAATATGACCAGCGACTCGCGCCTCTTTCCCCCGCGACCGCGCTGGGAGGCCGACGGCTACCGGCCCGACGAGTACAGCCGTTGGCTCAAGGGCGACTGGCGGCCCATCGCAGAGCTCTGGGTGGAAATGGGTGTCGATCCCGCGAGAACGGCCCCTGCTGCGATCGAACTGGAAGCGTGGCTCTTCGATACCAATGCCGGCCCCGAGGAGCGCACTGCCCGTGCCTGCTTCATCTACGGCCATCTCCTCAAACCCGGCGATGTCCAGCGCACCTCCTGGCGTCTTCGCTGCGCCCAGCCTCCCTACGACGCCCTTCCCATCCCCCGGGCCGACCTCCCGCCGAGCGTTATCCTTTCCCGCGAGGCCGATGCCTGGGTCCGGGAGGATCGTATCGAGGACACGGCCCTGCCGCTCTACGAAGGCCGGATGATCGGCCAGTTCGACTTCAGCCAGAAGGGCTGGGTCAGCGGCAAGGGCCGCACCGCCATCTGGCGCGATATCCCCTGGGACCACAAGCAGATCGAACCGCAGTATCTGCTCTCGCTGAAAACATGGCAGGAAGAGGAGTTGTCAGCTTATCTTAAACACTACGCCCAATTTCACAACGAACAAGAGGTCGAGATGGAGGCGGAAAGGCTCCGCAACCCAAAGGAGTTTACCCGCTGGTGGTGGCCGCTCCGCCGCAAGGTAGCAATAATGGATGTAACATCCAGCACCAACACGCGGACGGTTATCGCAGTTCCTTTACACTGTGCACCGTGTGGGCATAAGAGCCCAACACTGACACCAGCTAATCGCAATCATGTTCTGCCGGTGTCTACTGTTCTCGATTCTTTTGCTTTCGATTTTCTAGTCCGCTTACGGCTCGGAGGGAATTCATTAATTTGGGCAGTTCTGGCTGAAAGCCCGTTTATTAAACGATGGCCAGCAATCGAACATTGGTTCGCTCTATTTTCCTCTCGGCTTGGCATAACTAATGGTTTGTTCTCGCCCCAGTGGCTTGGGCTTCAAGAATCTTCATTGCTGTCGCCACAGGCAAGCTGGGCACTCACTAATGCCCAGCGCATCACCTTGCGCGCTGAAGCCGATGCATTAGCATTCGGGGCCTTTGGTTTGTCCGAGATTGACGTGGTGGATCTATTATCTGCCTGTGATTATCCGGCAAACGAAGTAACGACGAGACAATCAAAAGGCTTCTGGCGCGTCGATAAGGACAAGGACCCCGAACTCCGCCACACGGTCCTAACCCTCATTGCCTTTCACGATCTTGAAGAAAAGATCTGCGCCTGCGGCGGCGACCGGGAAAAAGGCATCGAGGCCTTCCTGAACCAGAACAATGGCGAAGGCTGGCTGCTCCCTGAAACCCTTCGACTTGCCGACTACGGCCTCGGCCACGACGAACGGGCGAAGCAACAACAACCTGTTGCCTCCTGCCTCGGCCCCCGCTTCTACGATTGGCAACTCACCCAGTACCCCGAGGAATCCTGGCGTGAGTGCCATCTCCACGCCCGTAACCTTTTAGGCGAAACGGGTTATCAGCAGCTTCTCACGGACATCGAATCACCAACGAAGGGGCAGAAGGTGTCAGAGCCACCAGCAGTATACGATCGCGAGGGAGGGAAACAGGGAAAGCTTTTTTAACGAAAGCACAACCACGAGTTATTCTGTTATAGGGAGATAAGTCATGACGACCGGCGTAAGTATGGAAGACGCGCGGCATGAAGTCCTGGCCGAAAATACCGCACAGGCCGTTCACAAGCACTTGAGCAAGCTATTTCAGGAGGAGGCCCGCTTCCGGAGTCGTTGGGTGTGGGAATTGCTTCAAAACGCCCGTGATGCCTCCCCCGAGGAGGGTATCAGCGTCAGCCTCATACATCAGATTGACCGCATGATCTTCAGACACAACGGCGTACCGTTCACTCATAAAAGTGTAGCGCACTTGATCTACCATGGCTCGACTAAGTACGATCTTTCCGACTCTTCGCCAATCGGCCAGTTCGGCACTGGTTTCCTAACAACGCACCTCATCTCGAAGACTGTAATGGTGAAGGGCCAAACAGACGATGGGAAGCAGTTTCGTTTTCCACTGGACCGCCGCGGCAGCAATGCAGATGAACTCAAAGAAGTCATGGACGCTTCTTGGGAGGCGTTCACGCACTCCCTTGCTGAAGCCAAAGTGGATGAGACCAATGACTTCTCAACAGAATATGAGTACCCGTTGTCCGGCAGCTCCGTGAATGATGTTGTCACTGAAGGCATAGCCGATCTGATCGCGAACGCATCGTACCTGCTTGCCTTCAACGACAAAATCAGATCGGTGAGAGTGGAACAGCCGGACCGATCTGTTGCTATCGACAAAACAGCGTGTCAGCCACTCGCCGAGATCGCCCAATGTTTTCAAGTTCGAGAGCAGGCTCTGGGCAGAGATCCGGTATCACGCTACGTGGCCATCATCACAGATGACGGTACTTCCTGTGCCGTTGAAATTGAGAAGACTGGTGAAAGCTGGAAGCTTGCACAGCAAGTACAAGTACCACGTATTTTTGTCGCATTCCCTTTGACTGGCACACGCGACTTCTGTCTTCCTGTCGTGATCAACAATGAGAAATTGCAGCCCCGAGAGGACAGAGATACACTCTTTCTGCGGCCAAACAAGGAAGGAAAGCACCCGAACATGACCTGCATCGAGAGGGCGTGCGACCTTGCTGCTCGTTTGGCTGTTCTGGCAGCGGAAGAAGGTTGGAATGGAGCTGCAACTATAGCGAGGGTCAGTCCGTTGCTTCAGTGGGAATGGATTGATGCCAATTGGTTTCGTGGAGCCCTGACCGAACGTTTCATAGAGCCTCTTCGCAGCGCGGAAGTCATGATGACCGCTACCAGTAAGAGAATTGCGCCCGCAGTCGGCATGATCCCTATGACAGCTGATCTGGAATTGTGTCATGATCTCTGGGATATAGCATCTCAAATCAAAAGCATATCAGAACAACTTCCCCGTCGCGATGAAGCGCTCATTTGGGCTGAAAATCTGCGAAGCTGGACATCTCTCCTCGTCAAGCCTGGGGAGCATCTTAACGAGAGCCTAACGATAGAAAGAATTTGCGAAAAGGTTGCCGCATGGGGCACCGTGACAGAGCTTAAGAAGCAACTGACAGAGGCGGTTGATCCAATTGAGTGGTTAAACCAGTTGCACGCAAACATCGGCAAAGCCGGCCTTATTGGAATGTTTGAGAAATTGCGGCTCGTTCCCAGCCAGAGTGGTAATCTAAAAAAAATCAGCGAGCTGAGACAAGACGCCGGCATAGATGAAGAACTGAAGGATATCGCCGAGAGTCTAGGCCTGGCGACAAGGAGTGACTTACTTAGTCGACAAATGAAACTGAAGGAACTCCTGGAACTTAAACCTATGACCGAAGGCGAGGTACTATCGGCAGCGCTTCAGAAGTTCAAGGACAAAGCTAAGGTAGTGGATAAGGCATTGAGTATTATTGCGGTACGTTTCTTTGTCTGGCTCGTCCGACACGGTGAAACTGATAAGTTGGATGGATTCCCCGTAATGACCAGAACTTCGTCCGGCGAAGATATTGTTCTTACAACGCTCTTTCTTGATTCTGATAAGACCGACGAGAGGCCGCTTGCTCCGACTCGTTGCTGGCCTGAGTTAGCCCGAACAGTGGCCGATCTTTTCCCCAAACGGCAAACTCTTTCAGACGACTATTACGAGGCTCTTTCTGATAATGGCCTCTGGACAAAGTTGGCCGAGGAAGGTTTTGTTCGGCTTAATCCACTTTATATTTCCAAGAGGAAGGGAATGCCCTTCATCCCGGATGAGCCTCTACCCGTCTCGGAAAAAGATAAGAACTTCAAACACCGTACAGAAGATGCGGTAGATGTTTCCACCTTGGCTTTCTTCGGGAATGAGGAAACCGGCTTGGATGCAGTGAGACGTAGCAAGATCCGGGCTGTTAAGCTTCTGATGTTTCTTGCGAACTATGTACTTGAGGAAGACCCTGGCGCACTCGATATGGTTGAGGCCCAATGCGGATGTGGTGCAACGCATCGTTACTATCGGGCCTATTGGCTTGTTCCGATGTGGGACCGGCAATGGGTGCCTTTGGGCGACAGCAAGCAGTCCTCTGCAACGCCTGAAACTATCGCACAATTGTTTGACGGCCGAGAAACTGAACTGCGACAGATAACATCAGGGAAGGGCAGGAAGCTACTGGAGGCGCTTGGCATTAGTCTGGCCGATCTATCCCTGCGAGCTGTGGCCAGAGATGAGGATACCCGTGTTTCCCTGATCGACTCTCTGACTGATATCGTACATGCAGCAGGCAATGATGCTGAAAAGGTAAAAATCGTCGCCGCAGAGATCAGACATTCCCCAGAATTACTTGACGATATTAGGAAGCATCGCGAAAGAAGGGAGAAGGTTCAGCGAAACCAAGCCCTTGGTGCCGAGGTGGAACGACTGTTGAAGGAGGCATTGGAGGCCCATGGGCTTAAAGTCACTCGAACCGGCGTGGGATCAGACTACGAGATCGAGGAGGATTATGTTGTAGATGGCAATGAGGTAATCCTAGAAATCGGTAACGGACATCAGTCCTTTCTAGTCGAGGTCAAAGCAACGGCGAGTAATGACGCAAGGATGACAGTAAAACAAGCAGAGACCGCTGTGGAAAACAGAGACCGATTCATGCTTTGCGTTGTGTCCTTGGGCTCACGTGAAGCAACGCCCGAGATTGTTAGAGAGAGGTGCCATTTTATCACAGACATAGGTTATCAGATTGAGCCAGTATGGAAAGAGTATAGCCGTTTCCAGGAAACAAAAGGTGAGGCCTGCTCCCGTGTAGGTGAGGTGGAACTTATCGTCAAGGACAGTGAAGTGCGATTTGCGGTGAGCGAAGGGGCATGGGAAAATAGTAAAAGACTCCGAGATATTGTAGGGGAAATTTTAGCAACTCGCGGCGCGGTGAGCAAGGGCCACCGTCATAATCCTCAACAGCATTGTTAGCGCCTGAAATGCAGAAGGATCTTGCGATGCCTAATGGAAGGTCGTGTTGGGATCAGGGGCTCGTTGGTTGTGCCCGTAGAATTGCCGAAACTGATGATACACCTCTCCGTGTGCTTGCAGGCCCTGGTACGGGCAAAACTTTTGCTCTTATGCGAAGGGTCATGAGATTGCTTGAAGATGGTTGCAGACCAAGAGAAATATTCGTTTGTACATTCACGCGGACTGCGGCGCGTGATCTGGAAACAGAATTATCTCAATTAGAGGCACGGGGCGTCACCAGAGTTAAAACAGGAACGATTCACGCTTTCTGTTTTTCCTTGCTGTCTCATTCGGCAGTTCTGCCCATAACAGGTCGGGTCCCACGACCGTTGCTTAAATTTGAAGAGCGATTTCTTTTAGAAGATCTAAAGGGAATAAGTGGGGAAGGAATACGAGTCTTACGCAAGCGGTTACTAGCATTTTCCGCTGCATGGGCGCGGCTACAATCGGAAGCGCCCGGCTGGCCAAGAGATCGTCGTGACCGAGCATTTCTGGCGAGTCTTGAAAATTGGTTGCGATTCCATGAAGCAATGTTGATTAGTGAACTCGTGCCAGAAACGCTCCATTTCTTACGGAACAACCCAGAATCTCGTCATCGACCACACTTCGAGCATGTACTGGTTGACGAATATCAGGACCTGAATCGAGCCGAGCAAGTTCTTCTTGATGAACTTGCCGATGAAGGTAGCTTAACAGTGATTGGCGATGAAAACCAATCCATTTACTCATTCAAGCATGCTCATCCGGCGGGTATCACAGACTTTGACCAGACACATCCCGACACGCATGATGAAAGCCTGGATGAGTGCAGAAGATGCCCACGTTTGGTTGTAAGACTCGCGAACGCTCTAATCAGGCAAAATCCTTCACGCGTGCGAAGAGTTCTTCAGCCGTGTCCGGGTAATCCCGATGGCGAGGTTCTCATAGTGCAATGGCCTTCTCTCCAAGATGAGGCGGAAGGTCTTGCCACTTTCATCCAACAACGAATTGAACAGGAGATCGTCGAGCCTGGACGTGTTTTGGTTTTAGCACCTAGGCGCCAAGTCGGTTATGCAATCCGAGACGCCCTAAATGCAAATGGTATACTCTCCCATAGTTTCTTTTTTGAAGAGGCTCTCGATGGGAATCCTTCTAAAATACAAGAATGCGCAGCACAAGAGGCTTTTACTCTTCTGACATTGTTAGCAAAGCCTGACGATAGGGTGGCTCTGCGATGCTGGTGCGGATTTGGAAGCCCGTCCCTCAATCGAAATGCTTGGGCAAATGTGCGCCGAAGCGCAGAGACCTCGGGGGATTCTCCTTGGGCTGTACTTGAAGGTCTTGTAACCGGCGATGAGTCACTCCCCTATGCTGCCCCCGTTGTTGCTCGATTTCGTCAGTTGCAGCGAAAACTTGAAGAGCTTGACGGGTTGAATGGATCTGCCTTAGGCATTGTCACAAAATAACT
>DDXV01000070.1 GCA_002347815.1 Syntrophaceae bacterium UBA2251 | reverse complement strand
CCTACTTTTTTGTCGCAGACCCGTTTATAGCAAGCGATTTGTCATGTGATCTATTATACAATATACTGAGCGGCTGTCGAGGGAATTTTACGGAATGTGGCAATAATGACTAAATATGTTTGTTTTCAAGGGCTAATGATGGTGTATTGCTTCATTTTCCTTGACACTTCGGCTGCTGTGACGCATAGTTCGTGCGTTTAAAAAGCTCATTGAATATATTCCTTAACATTCCCCGGGAGAATACATGAACCACAACGGCAACGCTATCGAATCCCGACTCTGGGCCGCGGCCGACGAGCTGCGGGCCAATTCCAAGCTGAAATCCTCCGAATACTCCGTCCCGGTGCTCGGGCTCGTCTTTCTGCGCTATGCCGACCATAAATTTCAGGAGGCCGCAAAAGAACTAACAGGCGCTGGGGGCGGCGGGCGACGGAAGATCGGCCCGGTGGACTATCAGGCCCGGGGCGTCCTCTACCTCCCCGAAGCGGCCCGCTTCTCAGCGCTGATCGCCCTTCCCGAGGGGGCCAACATCGGCGCGGCCATCAATGAGGCCATGCGGTCCATCGAGGCGGAGAACCCCGATCTCAAGGACGTGCTCCCCAAGACCTACAACCGCTTCGAGAACGCCCTGCTCAACTCACTGCTCAAGGCCATGAACTCCGTCCCCATGGACATCGAGGGGGACGCCTTCGGCAAGATCTACGAATACTTCCTCGGCCACTTCGCCATGAGCGAGGGCCAGAAGGGCGGCGAGTTCTTCACCCCCACCGCCATCGTCCAGCTCATCGTCGGCATCATCGAACCCTTCCAGGGCCGCATCTTCGACCCGGCCTGCGGCTCCGGCGGCATGTTCGTCCAGAGCGCCCGCTTCGTCGCTGAGCACCAGAAGAACCCCGGCGCCGAGCTCTCCGTCTACGGCCAGGAAAAGGTGGCTGAGACGGTCCGGCTGGGCAAGATGAACCTGGCCGTGCATGGCCTGGCCGGCGACATCCGCCAGGGCAACGCCTACTACGAGGACCTGCACCGCTCCCCGGGCAAGTTCGATTTCGTCATGGCCAATCCGCCCTTCAACGTGGACCGGGTGGACAAGGACCGGCTCAAGGACGATCCGCGCTTTCCCTTCGGCCTGCCCCGCACCGACAACGCCAACTACCTCTGGATCCAGATCTTCTACAGCGCCCTTTCGGAAACCGGCCGCGCCGGGTTCGTCATGGCCAACTCCGCCTCCGACGCCCGCAGCTCGGAACTGGAGATCCGCAAACAGCTCATCGAAGCCCATGCCGTGGATGTGATGGTCGCCGTCGGCTCCAACTTCTTCTACACCGTCACCCTGCCCTGCACCCTCTGGTTCTTCGACCGAGGCAAAGACAAGACCGCCCGGGCCGATCAGGTGCTCTTCATCGACGCCCGCCACCTCTACCGCCAGATCGACCGCGCCCATCGCGACTGGACCCCGGCCCAGATCGAGTTTCTGGCCAACATCGTCCGGCTCTACCGGGGCGAGAAACCGGAGAACCTACACGACAGCGCCGACCTGCTGGCCGAACAGTTCCCCTCCGGCAAATATGCCGATGTGGCCGGGCTGTGCAAAGTGGCAACGCTGTCCGAGATCGAAGCCCAGGGCTGGAGCCTCAACCCCGGCCGCTACGTGGGCGTAGCCGCCCGGGAAGAAGATGATTTCGACTTCAAGACACGACTGGAGGAGCAGAACGAGGAACTGGAGATACTCAACGCCGAGGCCCGGGAGTTGGAAGCCCGGATTGCCGAGAATGTGGCGAAGTTGTTGGAGACGGGATGATGACGATATTGAAAAGTGATCTGCAGAAGAATGGAAACTGTAGATCCTGCACATCGTCTCCGCGCTGCGGAGAATTTTCCCGATAAACCAATTTTGCACGCACTGCGTGCAAAATTGAGCAGAGTACGGCATAGAGATTCTTGCGACAGTGTCGCAAAGATCGCTGTATGTCTGTGGAATTGTCTCTACACTGTCGAGACAATCAATGACGGGTATGGATTGTCTCAGCAAGATGAGACAATTACCGATAATTCCCGGGTGGGTGGATTGTCGTATCGCCGATACGACAATTAAGCTGCTTCCACTTCGGGGAATTCATGACAGCTAAAGGGTGTTCTGTGGTTGGAGGCGGAGTGGTGTGGCAAACGATGCGTATCGCTGATTTGGGGACAGTAGTCACAGGCAAAACTCCGTCTTCAAACAATCCCGAACACTTCGGTGAAGACTTTCCATTCATTACGCCTACTGACATGGGATTGGAGCGTATTATTCAAACAGAGCGATTCATATCTCACGAAGGTTACCTCAAATTTTACCGACAGATATTGCCGCCGAAATCTATTTGCTTCGTCTGTATCGGCGCAACTATCGGGAAAATATGCCTGACAACACAACAGAGCTTAACAAATCAGCAAATCAACAGCGTGGTTGTTGATATTGAACGACACGACCCATTCTTCATCTACTACCTGTTCTCAACTCTAGGCGAAACCGTCAAGGGTATCGCCGGAGGTGCTGCCACGCCGATAGTCAATAAAACCTCCTTTGAAAATGTTGAGGTCAAATGTCCTCCTCTCCTAATGCAGCGCAAAATCGCCGCGATCCTCTCGGCCTACGACGACCTGATCGAGAACAACCTGCGGCGGATCAAAATTCTGGAAGAAATGGCGCAGAACCTCTACCGCGAGTGGTTCATCAAATTCCGTTTTCCTGGCCACCAGCATGCCCGCTTCATCGATTCCCCCCTCGGCCGGACTCCGGATGGGTGGGAGGTGGTGAACCTGCTTGACATTGTTGTCGTCAAATACGGGAAAAACCTCCCAACAAAAAATCTCAATTCAGATGCTGCTTATCCTGTTTATGGTGCAGCTAAGATAATTGGTAAATATGCCGAATATACCAGAGAAGAGAGGACAATCATTACCGGTTGTCGTGGAAGTGTGGGAGAAATGCAAATCACGCTTCCCAAATGCTTTGTAACCAACAATTCATTCACCTTTGATGTTCAGCAGCAAATTGATTTCTTCTGGCTTTTTCATTGCCTAAAGGAAAGAGGATTTGCCGATGTGATTGGAGGCGCTGCCCAACCGCAGATTACCTTAGATGGATTGTCAAAAGTCCAGATTGTCGTGCCTTTGAAAGCTGATCGCGCGTTGTTCCATGAACACGCCGAAGATATCTATTCACATCTGTGGAATCTGGAAAGCCGAAATATTTGCCTCCGCCGCACGCGCGACCTACTACTGCCCAAGCTCATCACCGGCGAGGTGGATGTGACTGATCTTGACATCACCGTTCCCGAGGAGGTAGCCGCATGAAAGCCGCCGATCTCGACATCCTGCTCCAGGAGGGCGAAGGCGTCATGCTGGAGTACAAGGAGAGCCCATCCTCTTCCTTCGCCCGCGAACTGGTGGGCTTTGCCAATACGGCAGGGGGCAAGATTCTGCTGGGGGTGCGCGACGACGGCACCGTCAAGGGGATTGCCGATACCAATGCGCTGCGCGCCCGTATCCAGGACATCGCCCGCAATTGCGATCCGCCGGTCAAGATCCTGCTGCAACGGATCGGCGAGGTCATCGTGGTGACGGTCCGCGAGAGCGAATCCAAGCCGGTGCAGTGCAGCGACGGTTATTTCTGGCGGCAGGGCGCCGTCACCCAGAAGCTCAGCCGCGACGAGATCCGGGATATCTTCCGCAGTGAGGGGGCTATCCGTTTCGATACCTCGGCCTGCGCAAAGTTCCGCTACCCCCAGGACTTCGACCGGGAGAAATACAATGCCTGGCTCCGGTTGAGCGGCATCACCGGCCGTCCCAGCACCGAGGACGTTCTGGTCAACATCGAAGCCGCCGAGCGTTCCGGCGCCAAACTCCTTTTCCGCAATGCCGGGGTGCTCTTCTTCGCCAAGAACGTGAGGCATTTTTTCAACCAGGCCTACGTCACCTGTCTCCTGGCTAAAGGCACGGACAAGGTGCACATCTTGGACCGCAAGGATTTTGCCGGCGGCATCGTTGCGGATATCGAGGATAGCCTGCGCTTCATCGAGCGCAATACCCGCACGGCCTACCGGATTGAAGGGCTGCGCCGGGAGGACGTACCGGAATACCCGATGAAGGCCCTTCGCGAAGCCATCACCAATGCGGTCATGCATCGCGACTGGTTCATGGAGGGGGCCAATGTTTTCGTGGAGATCTATACCGACCGGATAGAGATCTCGAGCCCAGGCGGCCTGCCCAAAGGGATGAAACTTGCCGACCTCGGCCGGAAGAGCATCCGCCGCAATGCCCTTCTTGCAGATATGCTCCACCGCATCACCTTCATTGAAAAGGCCGGTACCGGCATCAAGCGCATGCGCGAGGAGGCACGGGCACAACATTGCCCGGCGCCGACCTTCGAAGAGAACGGCTTTTTCACCGCGATCTTCTATCCCAATCCGGAGGTACGGGCGCAGGCGGGCGCCAAAGAGGCACCGAATACCGCACAAGTCGGGACCAAGAAGGGACCAAGTCAGGCCCATGACGAGGCCCATGATAAGGCCCAAGAAGGGGAAGCCACCCCGCAAGTACCCCACAAGTACCCCACAAGTACCCCGCAAGTCGCAGGGCAAGTTGCGGGGCAAGTCGGCACCAAGTCGGCACCAAGTCAGGCCCATGACGGATCAAAACGCAAAGCACATGTACCGGACAAGTACCCCGCAAGTACCCCTCAAGCACCCCGCAAGTACCCCATAGACACCCCGCAAGTCGTGGCAATACTCAAAGCCGCTGCGTCAGGCGAAAAAAACCGAGAAGAGTTGCAGGCTGCCGCGAAGATCAAAGACCGAGAACACTTCCGTAAACGCTATCTTGAAGTGCTCATTGCCTTGGAACTCCTGGAACGGACCATCCCCGATAAACCCCGCAGCTCGAAGCAGCGGTACCGCACCACCTCTGCCGGTCGCACAGTACTTGCGCACGCTGATAAGGAGACTCCTGCATGACCCCTCCCTCCGGCTATACCGAAGACGCCCTGATCGAACGACCGGCCATCGCCCTGCTGGCTGCGCTGGGCTGGCAGACGGTCAACGCCTATCACGAGTTCGACCACGGCGCGAGCAGTCTGGGCCGGGAAACCAAGGATGAGGTGGTACTGAAATCCCGCCTGCGGGAAGCGCTCCCGAAGCTCAATCCCGAGGCCTCGCCGGAGGCCGTCCATCAGGCCATCGAGGAACTGACCCGCGACCGGTCCCGGATGAGCGCGGCGGCGGCCAATCGCGAGATCTATCAGCTCCTCAAGAACGGGGTGCGCGTTCCCCGTCCCGATCCCGAAGGCGACGGCGAGACGGTAGAGGTGGTGCGGGTGCTGGACTGGGACGACCCGGCCCATAACGACTTCCTGCTCTGCTCGCAGTTCTGGGTCACGGGAGAGATGCACACCCGGCGGGCCGACCTGGTGGGCTTCGTCAACGGCTTGCCGCTCCTGTTCATCGAACTCAAAGCCTCCCACCGCCGCCTGGAGACCGCCTTCACCGGAAACCTGCGGGACTACAAGGACACCATTCCGCAGCTTTTCTGTCCCAACGCCCTGATCGTCCTTTCCAACGGCAGCCAGAGCCGGGTGGGCAGCATCACCGCCGGCTGGGAACACTTCGCCGAATGGAAGAAGGTAGGCAGCGAGGACGAGGCGGGCCGGGTGTCGCTGGAGACGATGCTGCACGGCGTCTGCAACCCGGCGCGGTTTCTGGATCTGGTGGAAAACTTCTGCCTCTTTCAGGAGGTCCCCGGCGGCCTGATCAAGCTGACGGCCAAGAACCACCAGTATTTGGGCGTCAACAATGCGCTCACGGCCCTGGCTGACATCCGACAGCGGGAAGGCAAGCTGGGGGTGTTCTGGCACACCCAGGGCAGCGGGAAGAGCGTGGCCATGATGTTCTTCGCCCAGAAGGTGCTGCGCAAGCTGCCGGGCAACTGGACCTTCGTGGTCGTCACGGATCGGCAGGAGCTGGATGGGCAAATCTACAAGCACTTTGCCTCGGCGGGGGTGGTGACGGAAAACCACACCCAGGCGGAAAGCAGCAAGCACCTGCGGCAGTTGCTCAGCGAGGATCACCGCTACGTCTTCACCCTGATCCACAAGTTCCGCACCGAGCAGGGCGAAACGCATCCGGTCCTCTCGGAGCGGTCCGACATCATCGTCATCACCGACGAGGCACACCGCAGCCAATACGACACCCTGGCGCTCAACATGCGCACGGCCCTGCCCAACGCCGCCTTTCTGGCCTTCACCGGCACGCCCCTGATCGTGGGCGAGGAGAAGACCCGGCAGGTCTTCGGCGATTACGTCAGCGTCTACGACTTCCAGCAGTCGGTGGCCGACGGCGCGACCGTCCCGCTCTACTACGAAAACCGCATCCCGGAGCTGCAACTGGTCAACGACAACCTGAACGAGGATATGGAACGCCTCCTGGAGGCGGCGGAACTCGACGAGGAGCAGGAGAAGAAGCTGGAACGGGAGTTCGCCCGGGAGTACCACCTGATCACCCGCGACGACCGTCTGGAAGCGGTGGCCAAGGACCTGGTAGCACATTTCACGGGGCGGGGCTTCCAAGGCAAGGCCATGATGATCTGCATCGACAAGGCCACGGCTGTCCGCATGTACGACAAGGTGAAGAAGTATTGGAGCGAAAAGATTGCGACGTTGCAGGCGGAGGTGGCCGGGGCGGATGGCGAAGCCCGGCGGGAGATCGAAGCGCAGATCGTCCGGATGAAGGAAACCGATATGGCGGTGGTCGTCTCCCAGGGGCAGAACGAGATTGCCGAGATGAGCGAAAAAGGGCTCGACATCCGACCGCACCGCGAGCGTATGGTCGATGAGGATTTGGAAACGAAGTTCAAGGATCCCGAAGACCCCTTCCGGCTGGTCTTTGTTTGCGCCATGTGGATGACCGGTTTCGATGTGCCGAGCTGCTCGACCCTCTATCTCGACAAACCGATGCGCAACCACACCCTGATGCAGACCATCGCCCGGGCCAACCGGGTCTATCCCGGCAAGGTGAGCGGCCTGATCGTTGACTATGCCGGGGTGTTCCGCAACCTGGAACGGGCGCTGGCCATCTATGGGGCCGGCGGTACGGCGGGCGGCAATAAGCCGGTCGAAGACAAGTCGGCATTGGTGGCGGCTCTTCGTCAGGCCTTGGCGGAGACCCGGGGTTTATGCCAGGAGCACGGGGTAAACCTTTCGGCCATCCAGGCCGCTGAGGGATTTGCCCGCGTCGCTTTGCTCGATGACGCCGTGGAGGCGCTGGTCGCCTCCGAAGAGATCAAGCTCCGCTATCTCGATCTGACCAACACGGTTCTGCGGCTCTACAAGGCCGTGCTGCCCGACCCGGCGGCGCTGGAATTTGCCGCCGAGGTGTCGCCCATCCAAGTGATCGCCGACAAAATCCGTGCGCTGACACGGCCGGCGGACATCTCCCAGGCCATGCAGCAGGTGGAAGGGCTCCTCGATCAGTCGATTGCCACCGAGGGTTACGTGATCCGCGAACCAAGCTCACCCTTTGACGCCGATCATTGGCTTGATCTGAGTAAAATAGACTTCGAGAAGCTGGCCGAGAAGTTCAAGACGGGCCGCAGGCGCACTTTGAACGAGAAACTCAAGGGAACGGTCGCGCAGAAACTCATGGTCATGGTGCGGCAGAACCGCACCCGCATGGATTATCTGGAGCAATTCCAGGCCATGATCGACGCCTACAACGCGGGCAGCCTCAACGCCGAGGAGTTATTTCAACAGCTTGTGGCCTTTGCCCAAAGCCTCAACGAAGAGGAACAGCGGGGCGTGGGTGAGCAACTGAGCGAAGAGGAGCTGGCGCTCTTCGACCTCCTGACCAAGCCGCAGATCGCTATGAGCGACGCGGACCGGGAGAAGGTCAAGGCCACCGCCAGGGATTTGCTGGCCACGCTGAAGGCGGGCAAGCTGGTGCTCGATTGGCGCAAACGGCAACAGGCCCGGGCCGAGGTGCGCGTCACCATCGAAAAGCTCCTGGATAAGGGCCTGCCAAGGGTCTATACGCCGGACCTGTTCGAGCAAAAGACAACGGCCATTTTCCAGCATGTCTGTGACGCTTACTACGGCGCCGGCCGCAGCATTTATGCAGCGGCGTGAAGGGATTGTTATCCTAATGATCTTTCGACTTACGGCAAAACTGGCTAGAAAAATCGGCCTCGATCCCCTGACCTCCCTTCCCCACGATAAGGGGATGCCACCCCTGCTGGACTGGCATGCCCATTTGTTCACGGTACAGCGCACGCAATATATCCTGACGACCAACACCGCCTCGCTCTACTCCCTGGTCATGCCTGGGCGGGGGATCACGATGGATAGGCAGTTCGTTCAGGCGCTCAGCGACAGCCTACAAGCCTTTTTGTCCGGGCAAGGACAGCAGCCGAGTGTGGCCGGGGGCCTGCCCTCGCCGGATCAGGATGCCGCCTTTGTCAAGATCACCGACCGGCACATCCTGGGCTCCATGAATGATCTCATCTTCCAATCCAAGATCCGCCTTCAAGAAGGGCAGCAGACGCTCTTTACTGTTTCTTATTACCTGAATGAAACGCCGCTGTCCTATCTGAAATACCGTTCCCCCAAAACCGTCTTTCAGGAAATGCTTCGGCAGGAGGGGGAGCCCACCGTTCATGGGCAAAAGGCGAATAACGTGTTCTATCTCAATCAGGTCAGACCCGCCGCTCCCAAAGGGTAGGGGCGGGTCCGAATAGGGAAACAGGAGCAATCAGGGTGATGAGAAAGAAAAAAGACAACGATCCTGTCCTTGAAGACTACGAGAGATTGCAATCCGAAATCATCCGCGACAAGGTGAACGAAATCTTTCGCACCCATCCCCGCGACCACATAGCCGAAATGGAGAAACTCGGCTTTGCGTACTGCGAAGACGAAACCAACGAAGAGGAACGCGAAGAAAGGAATGCGCAGCCCGTAAACCAGCGTCAACGGGATCTCGTCGCCTATTTTGAAGGCCGGAAGCCCTTGTCCGAGGAAATTTTTGCCGGCTACTCCCAGGAAAAGGCCGCAGAGCAACCCAATTATCCCTTGATCAGAAAATACTACAAGGCCGCCAACAAGCATCTCAAATCCCTTTTGCTCTACGGCCTGGACAACTATCCCGGCAGGATCGATCTTCTTTCCGACCTGGCTTTCTTTCACGAGTTCGAAAATAGTCTCACGCTGCTCATTACCCATTATACCCGGGCCTGTATCGAGCAGGGAAACCTGGAGACCTTTACCGAACTTGCCAAAGATTTTTATTATTCCACGAGTCCCGATGGCTTCGAGGCATATCAGGCCCTCCGGGAGTTGTTCGGACCTGAAACCGCCAAGCGAAAGATCATCGACTCGCTGATAGCCGATGAAGAGGAGGGAGCTGGAGAATCTTCACGGCCGCTCGAATCTTAGTTCAGCCAGTCACAAGCTGCACTCTGGCCGCAAGCCTGCGGCAGATCAACTTTATTCTCTCTAAGGTGCTATATGGCCAAGACAAAACCCAAACCGAATGATGAACGGGAAGAACGCATCGCCATGGAGATCATCGTCGATGCCTACGGCCCCGAAGAACAAGCGATGGGGTGGTATTACTACCTGGAAGAGAAGCTTCGGTTTCCATTTACCGCCGCTTGCAGCGCAAAGCGCGCGACCTCGCCCTTGCAGCTTCAAGATGCGGTCGAGGTCCTCAAGATGGCGCCCGAAGAGGAGTGCGAAAAAGAAATGTTCGTTATGATCCGCCGGGGCAAAGGTAGGCTGGCAGTTCCATTATCCCAACTTAGCGTGGGTAATGCAGCCGACGAGCAAACCCAGCAGGCGGTGGAAGATTGGCACTATTGGGTGCAGATGGGGTACCAGTTCGGCTGATCCCGGCCATGCGCGTGAAAAAGAATCTATTATCATTGACATATGGATGAATTTTACTTAGAGTACGAACAAACATAGGCCGTTCGGAGAAGCGCATGAATCGGGTTGTCAAAAACTGGGAGGCAACATCAAACTACGATCTCCGGACCGCGGAGGCCATGTATAAGGCGGGCCGGTATCTCTATGTCGTCTTCATGTGCCATCTGGCGATTGAAAAGATGCTAAAGGCGATCCTGGCACAAAAGGATCCTGAAGAAACGCCTCCCAAGATCCACAACCTGATCCATCTGGCGCAGAAAATCGGGTTGGCTCTTCCTGACCCATTGAGTGATTTCTTCCAGAGAATCGATAATGTCAGTGTCGCAACCCGCTATCCCGAGGATCTCCGGCTGCTGTCCAAGGAGTTCAACCAGGAGACGGCAAAGCGGATGCTGAGCGAAACGAAAAGGCTGATCAAATGGCTAAAGCAACAGCTGAAATCAAACGAATAGTCGCCCGGTACGCGGCCAACCTCCGGGCGCTCGGCGTGCCGGTGGAGAGCATCTACCTCTTCGGATCGCAGGCACGCCGCGATTCAGGCACGGACAGCGACGTGGATCTGGCGGTCGTATCGCCGCTTTTCGAGAAGATGAGTCTCTGGGACCGGGCGGGCTATCTGGGCAAGGCGGCATGGGACATCGAACGCCCGCTGGATGTCCTGGGGTTTGCCCCGTCGCAGGTTAGAAAGGCCGAGCCGGGCACCCTGCTGAGCCATATCGTGAAGAACGGCATCGAGATCGCCCATTGATCCGGTGCCTCCTCAGAAATACTGCGACGCCATGAAAATATCCCGCAAGAAGGAACCGACCTGGAGCGACCTCAAAAGCCGGCTTACCGAGTTCGACCGGCCGGCGCTGATCGGTCTGATTCAGGACCTCTACACCGCCAATAAGGACAATCAGGCTTTTCTGCATGCCCGCTTCGCGCTGGGCGAGGACGTACTCAAACCCTACAAGGTCGCCATCGAGAGCTGGGTTTGTCCCGATGTGATGGGCAATGACGATATTTCCGTGGCCAATGCCAGGAAGGCGATTGCCGATTACCGGAAAGCCATCGGCCTTCCCGAGGGTCTGGCAGAGCTTACCGTGTTCTATTGCGAATCCTGCATGAACTTTCTCGGAAGCTGCGGCATGGACGACGAGGGCTACTTTGACGCCTTGGTGCGCATGTTCGAGCAGGCAATGAAGGCGATCCGGGTTCTCGATCCAAACCGACGGAAAGCCTTTGTGGAACGGATCGAACGCGTGCGGCGCGAAGGGCACAACTGGGGCTGGGGCGTCGGCGACGACATGGACGATCTGATGGCGGAATATGGATTTGCCGATTAATGTTGTGCGGGGTATTGTATTTCCATCGACTTAGCGTCGATTCTTTTCAATCATAAAAGACGCCTAAACAGCGCCAATGTGTTGAGGGGTTATGCATAGAACCATCGAAGCGCTCTATAAAGACGGGAGGATCATCCCCCAGGGAGAGAAGATTCCCGTGAGCGAAGCCAGGGTCCTGATCACCTTCCTGGAGGAAAAGCGAAAGCGGGTGACAATTCCCGGAAAGAAAAAGATCTTGAAGTTCAAGACCTATCTCTGCGGCGGGAAACTCCGGGATTTCGCCAGGGAAGACGCTAATGACGACAGAACCTGAAGGCATCTCATAGGCACCGATGAGATAGTGTAGGGAGGATGCTAATCGAAAAGAGTTTGTGCCCCCCCTTGTATGTTCCCCCCCATGGAGAGAATAGCTCAATGCCAACTCCAGACGGTCCTCGGATGAGAGTGGACACGATAATTGAGGGAAGAATGGTCACGTAAAATGATGGCGTAAGGTGCACATTCATGGCTTACGACGGGGTTACCCACAGCCAAGTCCCCGCCTGCCCTCCTCGCTCCAGCGAAGGGCTGAGTGCAGGTGGGGACTTGGTTATGGATAACCCCAGGGCCGGGGAATCGACATAAGAAACTGCGCCCAGGGTTAACTTTATCTTTGTGAAAGAACTATTACCGTATCTTTATCGGAGGCTTTGGTGCTTATCAGGGACGTCCTGTCAGGAAACAAAAGCGGTCTAAACCCACACCACGGTTCGCGCCCCTCAAGCTTTTCTTCTACAACAGTTTGCGGGTTCGTCACTGTAACCCCTTATAATGTTTAGATCGCTCTTTGAAAAGTCCGAAAA
>DDXV01000053.1 GCA_002347815.1 Syntrophaceae bacterium UBA2251 | reverse complement strand
AAGAACCTGCCTTTCTTCAAAGAATTGGCCTATGAATATTTTACACAAAAAACTTGACACCACCTCAACTGCCACTGCAACGGCGGCGTCTTCAACCTGGGTCACCGGCATCCCCGGATCATCCGGACCCTGATCGCGGCGCTGGAAGAGCTGGACATCGGCAACCATCACCTCCTGAGCGAGCAGCGGGCAAGGCTGGCGGAGCGCCTGGCCGCTCTGACCCCGGGAGATCTGTCGTACACCGTCTTCGGCGTGGGGGGCGGTGAAGCGGTCGACCTGGCCCTCAAGCTGGCCCGGGGGGCCACCGGCCGGACGAAGATCGTCTCCGCGGCGGGCGGATATCACGGCCATACGGGGCTTGCACTGGCAACGGGGGACGAGGCCTACCGGGCCCCGTTCGGTCCCAACCTCCCCGGCTTCGTGCAGGTCCCCTTCGATGACCCGGAGGCCCTGGCCCGGGCGCTCGATGCGACAACCGCCGCCGTCATCTTCGAAACCATCCCCGCCACCTGCGGCATGCCCATTCCCGACAAGGGGTTTTTCCGGACCGCCAAGGCGCTGTGCGAATGGGTGGGAGCACTTCTCATCCTGGACGAGGTTCAGACGGGACTCGGTCGTACGGGGAAGCTCTGGGGCATCGAACATTTCGATGTCGTGCCCAACATCCTGGTCATCGGCAAGGGGCTTTCCGGGGGCGTATACCCGATAAGCGCGACCTGCCTGAAGGCGGATTTGCAGTCATTTTTTCATGTGAACCCGTTCATCCACGTGTCCACGTTCGGCGGCGCGGAGGTCGGTTGCCCCGTCGCCCTGGAGGTGCTGGAGATCACGTCCGCCCCGCCGTTTCTCGAGCATGTCCGGGAACTGGCCGGCTTCTTCCGGACGGGCTTTGAATCCCTCCGCGCCCGGCACCCGGAACTGGTCGTCGGTCTGAGGCAGCTCGGCCTGATGATGGGCGTCGAGATGGTCAACGACCTCTGCGGTCCGGTGCTCACGAAAGTCGCCTATGACCACGGACTGCTCTGCATCTACGCGAACAACAACCGGAAGGTCACCCAACTCCTGCCGCCCCTGACGATCGACCGGGCCGTCGCCCAGGAGATTCTCGAACGGCTCGATCTGGCCCTGGCCGAAACCAAGCGGGTGCTGGCGTTATGCTGAAAGACGTCATCGACCCCGATCTCCTGAACCGGTTCGAGGCGGGACTGGATCCCCGGAATCCGCATCTGAGCGCCATTTCCGCCAGGATCATCGGCTACGGCGAGATGAGCACCATCTTCGTCATCGACCATCCCGGACAGGCGCACATCGCCTACAAGCGCATGCCCATCTTCCGCACGGACGCGGAGATGGATGCCTACGAGCGCCTGTTCGAGGCCTACAATACGGGCCTGGGCCGGGTCGGCCTTCAGGTGCCGGAATGGGCCTCGGCGCGGGTCGTCCCCAAGCGGGGGAACCGGATCGTGTACACGGCGCAGGCGCGACTTCCCTCGTCATCCATCGGCAACGCCCTGCTCCACACGCTCGCGGAAGGATCCATCGGCCTTCTGTTCGGGTGCGTGCTCCGCGAACTGGCGAAGGTGTTCGCGAGCCATCGGGTCCACCCCTCCCTGATCTTCGGGATCGACGGCCAGATATCGAACTGGGCGCTGAAGCACGGCCGGGCGGACGGCCCCGTCACGGAGGCGTCGGAGCTCTGGTACCTCGACACCGGCACCCCGCTGATCCGCCGGGACGGCGTCGAACAGCTCGATCCCGAGCTGTTCCTCCGCTGCACCCCCTCTTTCCTCGTCTGGCTGATCCGGCTCCTGTTCCTCGAAGACGTCATGACGCGCTACTACGATTTCCGCAAGGTTACGATCGACCTGATCGCCAATGTCTACAAGGAGCAGCGCCCGGAACTCATCCCCCTGCTCCTGGCAACGGCCAACCGCTTCTTTGCGGGCGAAGGGGCGGACTTCGGCATCGCCCCGCTCGCCGCGGAGGAGGTCTCGGCCTACTACCGTCAAGACGCCATGATCTGGAGGGTCTACCTTGCCTTCAGAAAAATCGACCGGTTCCTGCACCGGCACGTCCTGCGGGAACCCTACGTCTACATCCTGCCGGCGGCCATCCGGCGTTAGGCGCCGCCGGGGGAGCGGGACAGGCAAGCGGCGCACCGTCGGGCCGCGGTCCGCCGCCCGATATTCGGGTTGACAAACACCGGGGCGTCCCCTACAGATAAGCCGTACAGCGGGGGCGGATCCTTCCCCTTGTGAAGGCAGTGAAACCCGGATGGAAACCCTCAAACACACAGACGGAGGTCAATCATGAGCGAAGCATCGAAAAGGACGACAAGCGTATCGCGTCGGCAGTTCATGAAAACCGTTGGAGGCGCCGCGGCCGTCGCAGGCATGGCCGTGGGCGGCGTGGGGCTGGGCGGCCAGGCGCTGGCGGCGCCGGGCAAAATGCCCAAAAAATGGGGTGAAACCTATGACGTCATCGTGATCGGCAGCGGATTCGCCGGCCTCGCCGCCGCCATCGAGGCGCGCAACGGGGGCGCCCTGGTCACGGTCATCGAAAAGATGGTCGTCCCCGGGGGCAATTCGATCATCAACGGCGGGGATTTCGCGGCGGCGGGAAACAAGCTTCAGAAGGAACAGGGGGTCCAGGATTCCGCCGAACTCATGCTGAAGGATATGCTGAAGGCGGGGTCGTACCTGAACCATCCGGAACTGGCCAAGCTGGTCGCCGACCAGTCCAACGCCGCCCTCGAATGGTGCCAGCAGTACGTGGGCGCCAAATTTGCGCGGCTCAACTTTCACGGCGGCCACTCGGTCAAGCGGGCCGTTCAGACCGTCAACGCCTCCGGGTCGGAACTGGTGAACAAGATGCTGGCCAAGGCCCAGGAGCTCGGGATCGGCGTCCAGACCCGGACCAAGCTCGTCCGCCTGGTCGTCAACGACGCGGGCCGGATCGTCGGAATCGAGGTGCGCAAGGGCTACCGGTTTCCGAATGAAACGTCGGGGAAGGCCGCCTTTTTAAAGGCCAGAAAGGCCGTCGTCCTCGGCTCGGGCGGTTTTTCCCAGAACGTCAAGCTGCGCCAGGTGCACGATCCCCGTCTGAACGACAAATTCGATTCCACCAACCATCCCGGCGCGACCGGAGAAGCCCTGCTCGCGGCCTGCCAGGTGGGGGCCATGGACGTCCAGATGGACTGGATCCAGCTCGGCCCCTGGACCAGCCCGGACGAGAAAGGCTTCGGTCTCGTTCCGCTTTTCTGCGAGCGGCTCGTCGGCTACGCCCCCATGGTCGATCCCGCCACGGGCAAGCGCTTTATCAAGGAAACAGGCGACCGGAAGGTGCGGGCGGACGCCATCATCCTCCTCGGGCATCCGGTCCTGATCTTCGGTGACGCCTACGCCGCCCCCAAACAGGTCTTCCCCAACGCCCTGGAGAAGGGACTGGCGTCGGGCGCCATCAGGAAATTTGACAGCCTGGAGGCCCTGGCGCAGCATTACAATATCCCCCAGGCGGCACTCTTGGAGGAAGTCGCCCGCTGGAACGGGTATGTCGAAAAGAAGAAAGATCCCCAGTTCGACTGCATGATTTTCCCCGACGCCAAGCCGACCGTGACGCCGCCGTTTTACGCCGCCCGGCTCTGGCCGCGGGTGCACCATACGATGGGCGGACTGGTGATCGATACGAACGCGCAGGTTACCGGCTTCAACATGAAGCCCGTTCCGGGACTCTACGCGGCCGGCGAGGTCACCGGCGGCGTGCACGGCGCCGTTCGTCTGGGGAGCGTGGCGATGGCGGACTGCGTCGTCTTCGGCCGCATCGCCGGCCGGAACGCGGCGGCCGAAAAACCCTGGTCGTAGCGATCATGCAAGGGCCCGGTTCTTGGAAAAGGTCGACGCCCCTTTAACCTGTCGTTTCCGAATATCTTGACCCGCCTTCGGGGGAGGGACGGGAGCCGTAACGGCCCCGCCCTCCCCCCCTTCATTTCCCGCCCCGATCCCGCGTCTCCCCGCATCATGGATTCCAGGGCCGACAGATGACGGGCCTCCGCGCAACCGCTCTTGGAAGGCGCCGCCCTAACCGCCGGGGAACATCCCCCGGAAAGTCCCGTCATCGCCTGTTCGTGGCAGGCCCTCCGGATACGATCTTCAAGCGGGCCTTCCCCCGATGGACAAAACGATAACGCCCCGGGGCCGACCGCGTCGGGGGCGCGGAAATAATGGTTGCATGCCTTTTCGTCTCATGGTATAGGCTCGTCTCATTTTTTGGAGACACGCGATTCAGGGCGGCCTTCATCCCCTTGTGATCGGCGTGTTAATTTCCCGCAGACCCGCGGGAACACTCCTTGTCCGGGTCCCGTACCCGGACTTTAGAGCCGAGAGGAGGAAGCGCATTGAGGAGATACGACATCATTTTCATTGTCCCGGTCGATCTGCCCGAGGACGAAATCAGCGCGATGTGCGAGCGTTACAGCACGTTCATCACCGATCACCAGGGCATCGTCGTCAAGATCGACCGGTGGGGCAAGCGCAAGCTGGCTTACGAAATCAAGAAGCAGAGACGGGGCTACTACCTGCTGTTCGACGTCGTCAGCGACCACGCCGCCATCACCGAGATTGAAAGAAATTTCAAGATCGATGAGCGGATTCTGAAGTATCTGACCGTCCGGAGAGACGGGACCTTCACCCGCGAAGCGATTGAAAAGGAAATTGCAGACGCCGCAAAGAAAGCCGAAGGGGGAGACGCGGGGAAGCCGTCGGCCGAACCGATTGCGCCAAAGATGGTGATTCTTGCCGCCGCCGCTCAGGAAGCCGCCGCAAAAACCGTCGAGGAGGGGGTGAAGTAACATGGCCGTACCCGAAAGAAGAGATCAGCGTCCGCCCAGGCCCCAGAGAAAATTTTTCCACCGCCGCAAATTCTGCCGTTTCTGCACGGACTCGGCCTTGATCATCGATTACAAATCTCCGGACGTCCTGCGCGACTTCGTGACGGAACGGGGAAAGATCATGCCCAGACGCATCACCGGGAATTGCGCCAAGCACCAGCGTGAACTGACCACCGCCATCAAGAGGTCGCGCAGCATCGCCCTGATGCCGTTCGCAGTCACCGAAGGCTGAGCGGGCCTCATCAGCGGGACGGGGAGTTGAACGATCGCACGGGTTTACGGTCGCATCTTGATCTTGGGATCGGAATCGCCGTTTCCACCCTGTTTTTCATCGGCGTCGCCCTGATCCCGGCGGGAGGGACCGGCGTCATCGTCTTTCTGCCTCTGCCGACGCTTCTCTTTAATGCAAAATTGGGACGCTGGCGGGGGATGTCGGTGTGTTTCGTCTCGCTGGCCGCCACAGCGGTCATTCTCCTCGCCGCCTCCCATCCGCTCGACCTGATGCCCGTCCTGGTGATCGCTTCCCTGACCGGCCTGGTCCTCGGCGAGTTGACCGGCAGGAGGGTCGATTTCGTCCGGACCCTGGCCATCGGGTCTGCCGTCCTTGCGTTGTTGAGCCTCGCCCTGCTTCTGGCCGAAAGCCTGAGAACGGGGATCGCCCCCTGGCACATCGTCGCCACGCACCTGTCGGACAGCCTTCGGGAGAACCTGAAGCTCTACGCGGAACTCGATCTTCCCCCGGAACAGGTCGCCATCATCCGTGACAACGCGCCACAATTCCTGCGTTTCTTATTGGCGATCTTTCCTTCCGTCGCCGCGGCCGGCATCGTCCTTTCCGTCTGGGCCAACCTTCTTGCCGCCCGCTTCTTGCTCCGGCGGAGGGAAGCGTCGGCACTGGGCGATCCGGATCTCTCGCGCTGGAAGGCGCCCGAGGGACTCATCTGGCTGCTGATCATCGGAGGCGGGCTGACCCTGGTGCCGCACGAATGGGCGAAGATCGCCGGGGTCAATGTCCTCATTCTCTGCGGCTTCGTCTACCTCCTCCAGGGACTGGCGATCATGGGGTTCCTTTTCCGGATGAAGCGCGTCCCCGCCTGGCTCCGTTTTCTCTTCTACGCGCTTTTGGTCCTGCAGCAATATCTGTTGCTGATCGTCGCGGCCTTTGGTATGTTTGACCTGTGGGTCGACTTTCGCCGTTTCATCAAACCGAGGGACGATCCGTCCCTTTAACCGGTCCAGACCCAAACCCATCATCAGGAGGTTTTCATGAAGGTCATTTTGAAGGACAACGTCGCATCGCTGGGAAAACTGGGCGATACCGTCAAGGTGTCGGACGGCTATGCCCGGAACTTCCTCATCCCCAAAGGCCTGGCTGTCGAGGCCAACGAGAAGACCGCGAAGGTGTTCGCGGAGCAGAAGCAACACATCCTCCAGCAGGCCGAAAAGATCCGGAAGGGCGCCGAAGCGACCGCGGCTTCGCTCCAGGGCCTCACCCTGACGATCGCGCGCCGGGTCGGCGAGCAGGACAAACTCTTCGGTTCCGTCAACACCAAGGACATCGAGGGCGCGCTCAAGGACCGGGGACTCGAGGTGGACCGGAAAGCGATCCAGATGGAAGAGCCCATCAAGGCCGTTGGCGAGTATGATGTGAAGATCAAGCTGCCGGCGGGCATCGCGGCGGAAATCAAGGTGTGCGTCGTCGCGGAAGCCTGAGCGTCATGAGCGAAATGGATCCGACCCTGCACAAGCTGCCCCCGCAAAACCTGGAGGCCGAGCAATCCGTCCTCGGCGGCATCCTGCTGGACAACCATGCCCTCAATGCCGTCCTGGAAATCCTCGTCGCGAAGGATTTCTACAGCGAGGCCCATCGGCGGATCTTCGCCGCCATCCTCGCCCTCTCCGAGCGCGGCGACCCGATCGACCTGATCACCCTGAGCAACAGCCTCAAAGACCGCAAGCAGCTCGACTCGGTGGGCGGAGCGGTCTATCTGGCCTCGCTGGTGGACAACGTGCCGTCCGCGGCCAATGTCGCCTATTACGCCAAGATCATCAAGAACAAGGCTATCCTCCGCGGCCTGATCGGAACCGCCACGGAAATCATCACCAACAGCTTCCAGACCGGCGCCGATGTGGACCAGGTGCTGGACGAGGCGGAGCACGCCATCTTCGAGATTTCCGAAAACAAGATCCGGCCGTCCTTCTACCCCTTCCGGGACATCATCAAGAAGAGCATCGAGACGGTTGAGCATCTCTTTGAAAACAAGGAAATGGTCACGGGCGTGGCCACGGGGTACGAACGAATCGACGATTTGACCTCGGGCTTTCAGAAATCGGACCTGATCATCATCGCGGGGCGTCCCAGCATGGGAAAAACCGCTTTCGCCCTGAATATCGCCAGCCATGCCGCGCTCGAATCGGGGATTCCCGTGGCGATCTTCTCCCTGGAAATGGCGAAGGAGCAGCTCGCCCTGCGCATGCTCGCCTCCGAGGCCAAGGTGGATTCGCAACGCATCCGCAAGGGCTTTCTGGGGGAAACGGACTGGGAGAAACTCGTCGGCGCGGCGGGCAGGCTTTCCGAGGCGCCGATCTTCATCGACGACACGCCGGCGATCACGGTCCTGGAGATGAAGGCCAAGGCCCGGCGTCTCAAGGCGGAAAGCGGTCTCGAACTGATCCTCCTCGATTATCTCCAATTGATGCGTGGCGGGGCGTACAAGGACTCGCGCGAGCAGGAAATCTCGGAAATCAGCCGTTCGCTCAAGGCCCTGGCCAAGGAGCTGAACGTTCCGGTCGTCGCCCTGTCCCAGTTGAACCGGAAGGTGGAGGACCGGACCAATCGCCGGCCCCAGATGGCGGATCTCCGGGAGTCCGGCGCCATCGAGCAGGACGCGGATGTCATCGCCTTCATCTACCGCGACGAGGTCTACAACAAATCCGAGGACAACCCCGAGCGGGGCCTTGCCGAGATCATCATCGGCAAACAGCGGAACGGCCCGACGGGCGTGGTGAAGCTGGCCTTTCTGGAAAAGTACACCTGCTTCGAGAATCTCGCGAGCGGCACGGAATGAACGGCCGTTCGTCCGGCCTCGCCCCCCTCGCTCCGGACCTGTTACCCTCCCCCCGACCTTCGCCCGCGGCCTACCCCTCGATCAGCTCCGTCCGCTCGCCCAGGTAAGGCAGGGCCAGCCGCAGCTTCTTCAGGGCCTGCTTCTCGATCTGCCTCGCCCGTTCCCGGGTGATGCTGTAGCGGTTGCCGATCTCCTGAAGCGTCTCGGGATGATCGGCCATGATCCGGTGCTTGACGATGTAACTCTCCTTTTCATTCAAATTGGCCAGGGCGCCGGCGATGTTGCGCTGGACCAGTTGCATCTCCTCCTTGCGGATCAGGGCCATTTCCTGATTCTCCCTGTCATCGGTGAGAAAATCGATGTGCGCCGTGTCTCCCTCGTCGCTGACATAGGCGTCGAGGGACACGTCGCGATGGCTCATGCGCTGATCCATTTCCGCAAGCTCGATCTCCTTCACACCGAGGGACTGGGCGATTTCGGAGAACTCCGGATGCCTCTCCGACAGGGCATCGAGCTGCTTTTTGGCCTGCCCCATCTTGAAGAAGAGTTTTCGCTGCGCCTGAGTGGTGCCGATCTTGACGAGGCTCCAGTTCTTGATGATGAAATTCTGCATGTAAGCCCGGATCCACCAGACGGCGTAGGAGATGAGCCGGTAGCCCCGGTAGGGATCGAATTTCTTGACGGCATGCATCAGGCCGATGTTCCCCTCCTGGATGAGGTCGGCCAGCTTGAGACCGTAGTTGCGGTATTCGTGCGCGATCTTCACCACAAAACGCAGGTTGGAAACGACGAGCTGCTCCGCCGCCTCCATATCGCTGTATTTCTTCAACCGCACGGCCAGACGGAACTCCTTCTCCGCGGTGAGCAGGGTAAACTGGTTGATTTCAGCGATGTACAGATCGAGCGTGCTCGTAACGGCGGGCAAATCCACGGGATTGTCTCCATTTACCAAACAATATCATATTCTTGCAATGTATAATCCGCTTCCCTCCCCCACGTCAAGCAATATTTGCCGGGGGACGCCCCGCCCCGCCGCCGTCCGGCGCTCCGCTGCCTTGACATTCTCCGGGGCGGTGGATACCTTACTCGCGAAATCAGAGGCCGTAAAAACGGGTCTTCCGGGGAGGGTGTATGGCGTCGATCAACAAAACCATGGTGGCCTTTGCCTGTCAGATCGCCAAGGAGATCGAGGCGAAGGCGGTGCTGATGGATATCGATGTGGCGCCGGACTTGCCGGTCCTCGATGCCCAGAAGATCTGCTTCGAAGCCATCTTCATCGCTCGCGGCGCCAACGATCTCCCGGACAGATTCCGGGGTTCGGCCCGGGTCATCAACGTCCCCAACGTCAACCTGACCCGGCTGGGGCAGATCAAGATCGCCATCACCAAAGGCATCGCCACGGGCCTGTTTCACAAGGGGGACAAACTCGTGTGCTTAAGCGGCATCCCGCGCTTCGGCTACGTGGACAGCATTTTTGTCATCGACGTGGGACGGGAGTTCGAAATCCTGACCTCCGAGGGGATCACCGACATCACCGACGGCGTTTATCCTGAGGTCTTCGGGGCCGTCCTGAACCTGGCCCTGGAACTGGCCGCGCAGGGTCGCGAGGGGCGCAAGGTCGGAACCATTTTTATCCTGGGAGATCACGAGCGCGTCCTGCAGCTCTCCCGGCAGATGATCATCAATCCGTTCCAGGGTTACAGCGAGGAAGAACGGAACATCCTCAACCCGGAGCTGAAAGAAACGATCAAGGAACTGTCGGCGATCGACGGCGCCTTCGTGATCCGGGAAAACGGCGCGATCATGACGGCCGGACGTCATCTGAGCGCCGCCCTGGAGAGCAAGGATTTTCCTCAGGGGCTGGGCAGCCGCCATATCGCGGCGGCCGGCATGACGAGCATCACGCACGCCATCGCCATCGTCACGTCGGAATCGACGGGGAACGTGAGCGTTTTCAAGAACGGACGGATCTTCGTCACGATCGAGAAACCGATCGAGTAAAAGCTAAAAAAAGCCAAACGGCGAAGGGCAAGGGACAAACAGACATCGGGGCCGGTTTATTTCTCCTCTGGCCGCTGCCCCGGGCCTTCAGCCGATGGAGGGTCGATGCGATTCGATAAATTTACACTCAAAGTGCAGGAGGCGCTGCAGGAGGCGCAGGGCCTGGCCTCAACATACGGGCATCAGGCCATCGACGCCGAGCACCTGATGATGGCCTGCCTGGCGCAGCCGGAGGGCATCGTCGGGGCCATCCTGAAGAAACTGGGGGCGGATCCGGCGACCGTGGAGGCGGAATGCCGCCAGGCCCTGGAAAAACTGCCCCGGGTGACCGGAGATGCCGGCGCCCAGGTTTACATCAGCCCGCGGCTGAACCGCATCATGGACCGGGCCCTGACGGAAGCGGCGCGCCTGAAGGACGAATACGTCAGTGCGGAACACCTCCTGCTCGGCATGACGGAGGAAAAGTACGGGGCCATCCCCGCCATCCTGAAGCGGTCCGGCGTGACCAAGGACCGCATCTTTCAGGTGCTGGTCGACATCCGCGGCAATCAGCGGATTACCGACCCCAATCCGGAGGAAAAATACGAGGCCCTGAAGCGCTACGGCCGCGACTTCAACGAGATCGCCAGGAAGGGGGCTTTCGACCCCGTGATCGGGCGGGACGAGGAGATCCGGCGGATCATGCAGGTCCTCTCCCGGCGGACCAAGAACAACCCCGTCCTGATCGGAGAGCCGGGGGTGGGCAAGACGGCCATCGTCGAGGGTCTCGCGCAGCGCATCGTCAATGGCGATGTTCCGGACAGCCTCAAGAACAAGCGCGTCGTCGGCCTCGATATCGGCGCCCTGATCGCCGGGGCGAAGTACCGGGGCGAATTCGAGGACCGGCTGAAGGCCGTTCTCAAGGAGGTGACCGCCGCCGCGGGAGAGATCATCCTCTTCATCGACGAGATTCACACCGTCGTCGGCGCCGGGGCGGCCGAGGGCTCCATGGACGCCTCGAACATGCTCAAGCCGGCCCTGGCCCGCGGGGAGCTGCGGTGCGTCGGCGCGACGACCCTGAACGAGTACCGGAAGCACATCGAAAAGGATCCCGCGCTGGAACGCCGTTTCCAGCCGATCCTCGTCAAGGAGCCGACGGTCGAGGACACCATTGCCATCCTCCGCGGCCTGAAGGAGCGCTACGAGGTCCATCACGGGGTCCGCATCAAGGACACCGCCATCATCGCGGCGGCCACGCTGTCGCACCGTTATATCAGCGACCGGTTCCTCCCGGACAAGGCGGTGGACCTGGTCGACGAGGCCGCCTCGCGCCTGCGCATCGAGCTGGACAGCCTGCCCGCGGAGATCGACGTCCTCGAGCGCCGGTCGATCCAGCTCGAGATCGAACGGCAGTCCCTCAAGGACGAGAAGGATCCGACCACCTTGGAGCGCCGGGAAAAGATCGACCGGGAGCTGGCCGATATCCGGGACGACATGGACCGGATGAAGCGCCACTGGTCAGCGGAGAAGGAATCCATCAAGAGAATCCAGACCTTGAAGGAGGAGATGGAGGCCCTCAAAACCGACGAACTGAGCGCCCAGCGGGAGGGCAATCTGGCGCGCGCCGCCGAGATCCGCTACGGCAAGCGCGTGGAGCTGGACCACCGGCTCGAAGCGGAGCAGTCCGCCCTCGCCGAGGTACAGAAGGACGACAAGATGCTCAAGGAAGAGGTCGACGAAGAGGACATCGCGGAGGTTGTCGCAAACTGGACGGGCATTCCCGTCGCCCGCATGATGGAATCGGATGTCCAGAAGCTGATCCACATGGAGGAACGCCTCCGGAAGCGGGTCATCGGACAGGACGAGGGCATCGCTGCCGTCTCCAGCGCCCTGCGCCGGGCGCGCGCGGGACTGCAGGATCCCAACCGCCCGATCGGCTCGTTCATCTTCATGGGGCCGACCGGCGTCGGCAAGACGGAGCTGGCCAGGGCGCTGGCCGAGTTCATGTTCGACAGCGATCAGGCCATGATCCGGATCGACATGTCCGAGTTCATGGAAAAGCACTCGGTTTCCCGGCTGATCGGCGCCCCGCCGGGTTATGTGGGCTACGACGAGGGCGGCTATCTGACGGAGGCCGTTCGGAGGCGGCCCTACACGGTCGTCCTGTTCGACGAGATCGAGAAGGCCCATGCGGACGTCTTCAACATTCTTCTCCAGATCCTGGACGACGGACGGCTGACGGACGGGCACGGACGGACGGTGGATTTCAAGAACACCATCATCGTCATGACGTCCAATATCGGCAGCCAGTGGCTCCAGGATCCTTCCGGGGATGAAGTCACGCGCCGCGAGCGCATGATGGAGGCGCTGCGCGCGGCCTTCAAGCCGGAATTTCTGAACCGGATCGACGACATCGTCATCTTCCGGTCCCTGACGCTGGCCGACATCGATCGCATCATCGATATCCAGATGGGGCTGATCGAAAAGCGCCTTGCCGAACGAAAACTGTCCCTCCAATTGACAGCGACGGCGAAAAACTATATAGCCGAAGCAGGTTACAGTCCCGTCTACGGCGCCCGCCCCCTCAAGCGCGTCCTGCAGAAGCTCGTCCTGGACCGCTTGGCCATGGATCTGCTGGAATCCTCCTGGCGGGAGGGTGACCGGATCACCGTCGACGTGGAAGGGGAAAAGATTATTTTTAAATGACAGGCATCAAGAGGGTCGAGGGCAAAGGGCGGAAGGATTGAAACGACCCGCCCCCGACCTTCAGTCTTTTGCCTCGGGAGGTACAGATGAATTCATTCAAAACGGCCTTGCTGCTCGGCGTCCTCACGGGGCTTCTCCTGCTGATCGGCGGGTATTTCGGCGGTCGGACGGGGCTCGTGATCGCCTTCGCCTTCGCCATGATCATGAATTTTGGAAGCTATTGGTTTTCAGACAAGATCGTCCTGAAAATGTACCGCGCCCAGCCGGTGACGGAAGCGGAGGCGCCGGAGCTCTACCGCATCGTACGGGACCTGTCGATGAAGGCCTCGCTGCCCATGCCCCGGGTCTGCATCATCCCGCAGGACACGCCCAACGCCTTTGCCACCGGTCGCAACGAGGAGCACGCCGTCGTGGCCGTCACGGAGGGGATCCTGCGCATCCTGAGCCGGGACGAGTTGGAGGGCGTCCTCGCTCACGAGTTGACTCACATCAAGAACCGGGACATCCTCGTCGGCTCCATCGCGGCGACGCTGGCCGGGGCGATCGTCATGATCGCCAACATGGCCCAATGGGCGGCCATCTTCGGCGGCCTGAGCCGGGACGACGAGGACCATGGCGGCGGATTCATCGGCCTGATCCTCACGGCCATCCTCGCCCCGATCGCGGCGACGATCATCCAGATGGCGATCTCCCGCTCGCGGGAATACATGGCTGACGACGGGGGGGCGCGCATCTCGGGCAAGCCTTACGGACTCGCCGGCGCTCTTGAAAAGCTCTCCCGGGCGTCGCAGGCCCTCCCCATGAACGCCGAGCCCGCCACGGCCCACATGTTCATCGTCAATCCCCTGACGGGGCGGTCGCTAATGAACCTCTTCAGCACCCATCCGCCCATCGAGGAGCGGATCGCGCGGCTGCGCAGCATGAGGCCGATGTAAAGAAACGGGCGGCGGGCAGGGGAAGGACATCCTCACGCCCGATGCCTGATCCCTAACCGTCTTTTGGGGGAGGTTGACATGGAAGAACAGAAGAAGGAAACGGGTTTCGTCATCAAGGATCGGCGCCATTTCGACGAGTCCGGAGAGGTCCGGAACGGGGAAGACAAAACCATGCCCCCCCCGGCGGCGGAAACCGACGCGGGTCCGCCCCACGCCGCTCCCGAAACGCCCGGCCGGCCGGAAGCCGCCTTGGGCGATGACGCCTCCGAGCCCCCCCGGGACGCGCCCGATGAGGCGCAGGCCTATCCGGCCGTCGATTTCCCGAATTTCATCCTCTCGCTGAGTACGACGGCCATGTACCACTTCGGCGATTTTCCGGATCCCGCTACCGGAGAAACCCGGCGCAACCTCTCCGCAGCCAAGCAAACCATCGACATCCTGGGCATGCTAAGGGACAAGACGGAGGGAAACCTGAAGGACGAGGAGAAACAGCTTATCGAGGGTCTGCTCTTCGAGCTGAGGATGCGCTACGTCAAGGAAAAGCGCACCCGATGATCACCAGGCTGTCCCCCGCCAAGGTCAATCTCCACCTCAAGGTGCTGCGGAAGCGCCCGGACGGTTACCATGACCTGGCCACGCTCATGCAGCGGGTCAGCCTCTACGACGACATGAGCTTCACCCGCCGGCCGGATGGCGTTTCTCTGCACTGCCCCGACGGCACTCTCCCCGAAGACGGGGCCAACATCGTCTGGCGCGCGGCCGCGGCCCTGCTCGCGCATGTCCCGGACCCGGGGGGCATGGACATCACTCTGAAGAAGCGCATCCCCCTCGCCGCCGGCCTCGGCGGGGGGAGCTCGAACGCGGCGACAACGCTTCTGGCCGTCAACGAACTGATCGGATCTCCTTGCAACCTTCAGGAATTGCTTCATATCGGCGCCACACTGGGCGCCGACGTTCCGTTTTTCATCTTCGGTCAGACCGCCTGGGCCTTTGGGATCGGCGATCGCCTGAAAGCCGCCCCGGAGGTCCCCCGCTTCTGGTTCGTTCTGGTCAATCCCGGGTTCGCCTTGTCCACAAAAATCGTTTATGAAAAGCTCAATTTCAGATTGACAAACCGGTCAATAAATTATAGCATCCCCCGATTTTGTGAAGCGGGTGACTGGGCAGCGGGTCTTTACAACGATCTGGAGAAGGTTTCGATCCGGCTTCATCCGGAATTGGCGGACGTCAAGGGACATCTCCTCGACCTCGGGGCCGCAGGGGCGCTCATGTCGGGCAGCGGACCCACCGTCTTCGGGCTTTTCGCCACGGAAGACGGCGCAGAGACCGCGGCGGCCGCGCTGAAGCGGACCTCGCCCTATTCCGTGTTTGTGGCCCGAACGCTCTGAAGACGACCTCTTCCATCCCCTTTACTGGTTCATCGGCGTTGGGGTGTCGTCAAGCGGTAAGACACAGGCCTTTGGAGCCTGCATTCGGAGGTTCGAATCCTCCCGCCCCAGCCAGACTATCCGCACACGATCGAGGCGATGAATGCTTGAACGAATCAGACTGTTCTCCGGCAATGCGAACCGGCCCCTGGCGGAAAGGATCTGCCAGAAGCTCGGCGTTTCCCTGGGCAAGGCCCATGTGACCACCTTCAGCGACGGGGAAACCCGCGTCGAGATCGACGAAAACGTCCGGGGCATGGATGTCTTCATCATCCAGTCGACCTGTTCCCCGGTCAACGTCACCCTCATGGAGTTGCTCATCATGATCGACGCCATGAAACGGGCCTCCGCCGACCGGATCACGGCCGTCATCCCCTATTACGGGTATGCGCGACAGGACCGCAAGGTGGCGCCGCGGGCGCCGATCTCCGCAAAGCTCGTGGCCGACCTCCTGACGACGGCGGGCGCGAACCGGATCCTCTCCATGGACCTCCACGCCGGCCAGATTCAGGGATTCTTCAACATCCCCGTGGACAACCTTTTCGCCACACCCGTCCTCCTCGATTACATGAAACGCAACTATAACGACAACGTCGTGATCGTGTCCCCGGACACGGGCGGCGTGGAGCGGGCGCGCGCCTTCGGTTCCCGGCTGGGCGCGAGCCTGGCCATCATCGACAAGCGGCGGGAAGGCCCCAACGATGCGCAGGTCATGAACATCGTCGGACAGGTGGAAGGCAAGAAGGTCATCATCCTGGACGACATGATCGACACCGCGGGAACCGTCGTCCGGGCAGCCAAGGCCCTGATGGAACAGGGCGCCCTGGAGGTGTCCGTCTGCTGCACGCACCCGGTGCTCTCCGGACCGGCCATCGACCGCCTGGAATCGTCCGAACTCAAGGAAGTCATCGTCACGGACACGATCCCGCTGCACGAACGCGCCCTGGCATGCCAGCGCATCAAGGTCCTCTCGGTCGCCGTTCTTTTGAGCGAGGCCGTCCGCAGGATTTACTATAACGATTCGGTGAGTTCACTTTTCATTTAGGAGGCAGTCTTTATGGAGACAGCGGAACTGAAAGTCCAGATCCGTCAGGAAGCCGGCAAAGGACCCGCGCGGCGGCTGCGAAGCGCGGGATCGATCCCGGCCATATTCTATGGGCAAAAGACTCAGGCCCTGATGCTGGCGGTCAAGACCGCCGAATTGACGAAACTTCTGCGCGGCGGCGACGAGAATGTCTTTATCCGATTGTCGTTCGACGAGGCCGGACAGAGCCGTGAGAAGCTCGTCATGATCAAGGAGATGCAGACCAACCCCACCACGGGAAGGCTGCGGCACGTGGACTTCTACGAGATCAGCATGGACCATGCCTTCACGTTCGACGTACCGCTGCATTTCTCGGGCATCCCCGTCGGCGTGGAAAACGGGGGCGACCTGCAGCACCTGAAAAGGGAAATCAAGGTTTCCTGCCTGCCCGCGCTGCTTCCGGATGCGATTACCGTGGACATCAGGAACGTCGAGATCGGCGATGCGCTCAAGATCGCCGACCTGGCCATTCCGGAGGGCGTCACCGTCCTGGACCACGCGGACGTCGCCGTGGTCGCGGTAAGCGCCAAGAAGGAAGCCAAAGTCGTCGTGCCCGAGGAGGAGGAAGAGGCCGCGAAGGAACCCGAGCGGATCGGCGGCGAAAAGAAGGCCAAGGAGGAATAGCCATTCCCCGTCAGGGAGGGGACCGTGCACCTGATCATCGGTCTGGGCAATCCGGGGCGCCGCTATGAAAAGACCCGGCACAACATGGGCTTCCGGGTGATCGATCAGTTGGCCGAGGCGCATGACATCCCCCTGACCGACCACCGGTTCGACAGCGTCGTCGGAAAAGGTGCGATGGGCGGCGGCGCCGTCCTGCTGGCCAAACCCCAGACCTTCATGAATCTGAGCGGCCAGGCCGTCCGTGGGCTCTTTGATTACTTCAGAATCGCGACGGAAAACGTCATCGTCGTCCATGACGATCTGGACCTGCCCTTCGCCGAAATCAGGCTGAAATACGGCGGCGGGCACGGCGGGCACAAGGGGTTGATCTCCGTCATGCGGCACCTGGGAACAGGCGATTTCTGCCGGGTGCGCATGGGCATCGGGCGTCCGTCGACCCGGGAAGACGTGGAGCGATACGTTCTGGAACCCTTCGCGCTCGAGGAAAGGGGTCGGTTGTCCATGCTGCTGGAAACGGCGGTGGAAGCGATCGGGGAGATCGTTTCATCCGGAATCCGGACGGCCATGGGAAAATATAATGGCAAAGCCATAAAAAATTTTAATGAGGAGGTTTAATGATGCACAAGGGTAAACGTTTTTGGTCCATTTTATGCTCCGTATTCATCATGTTGCTCATGATGACGCCGGCAGCCCTTGCCAGCGAAGCGGACATCAAGCTGCCCGACCTGTCCCAGGTCATGTTCGGGACGCTGAACGGGCTGCTCATCCTGAAACTTGGGCTTGTCGTCTGTGCCATCGGCATGGCGTTCGGCTGGATGCAGTACAGGCAGACGAAGCGCCTGCCCGCCCATCAGGCGATGCTCGACGTCTCCGCCACGATCTGGGAAACCTGCAAGACCTACGTCCTGCAGCAGGGAAAATTCCTTGCCGGTCTGTGGATCCTGATCGCCCTCTGTATGCTCTATTACTTCGGCGTCCTGTCCCAAATGGAGGCGAGCAGCATCATCGTCATTCTCCTGTGTTCGATCGCGGGCATCCTCGGTTCTTACGGGGTGGCCTGGTTCGGCATCCGGATCAACACGGTCGCCAATTCCCGCGCCGCCTTCGCGTCCCTGAGCGGCCAGCCCCTGAATATCGTCAACATCTGCCTCCGCTCCGGCATGAGCGTGGGACTGCTGCTGGTCAGCATCGAGCTCTTCTTCATGATCCTCATTCTGGCCTACTTCCCCATGGAACTGGCCGGTCCCAGCTTCATCGGCTTCGCCATCGGCGAGTCCCTCGGCGCCAGCGCGCTGAGAATCTGCGGGGGTATCTTCACCAAGATCGCCGACATCGGTTCCGACCTCATGAAAATCATCTTCCACCTTCCCGAAGACGATCCCAAAAATCCCGGCGTCATCGCGGACTGCACCGGCGACAATGCGGGTGACTCGGTCGGCCCCACGGCGGACGGCTTCGAGACCTACGGCGTCACTGGCGTCGCGCTCATCACCTTCCTGGCCCTGGCCCTGGCCGACAACCCCGTCATGGGCGGCAAGCTGATCGTCTGGATCTTCGCCATGCGTATCCTCATGATCCTCACGGCCCTGGTTTCCTACTTCGTGAACGACATCCTCAGCAAGTCTCTGTTCGGCGGCAAGAAGCAGTTCAATTTCGAGCACCCCCTGACCAACCTGGTCTGGATCACCTCGATCGTGTCCATCGGCGTAACCTTCTGGGCGAGCCATTTCCTCCTGGCCGACCTTCCCAATATCGGCGGCATGCCGCTCTGGCTGGCACTTTCGATCATCATCAGCTGCGGCACCATCGCCGGCGCATTGATTCCTGAATTCACGAAGGTCTTCACCAGCACAAGCTCCCGTCACTGCGAGGAGGTCGTCAACGCCTCCCGCCAGGGCGGTGCATCGCTGAACATCCTTTCCGGATTGGTTGCCGGCAACTTTTCCGCCTTCTGGGAAGGTCTGACCATCGCGTTCCTCATGTTCGTCGCCTACTTCGTCTCCCAGTCGCCCTCCGTCATAGAAATCATGCCGCCGGCGTTCGTATTTGCCGCACCGGTCTTTGCCTTCGGTCTGGTCGCTTTCGGTTTCCTCGGCATGGGCCCCATAACCATCGCCGTCGACAGCTTCGGACCCGTCTCGGACAACGCCCAGTCCATTTACGAACTTTCCATGATCGAGAGCCGCACTGACGCCAAGGAAGTCGTGAAGAAGCACTACGGCATCAGCCCCGATTTCGAGATGGCGAAACACTATCTCGAATCCGCGGACGGCGCGGGCAACACCTTCAAGGCCACGGCCAAGCCGGTCCTGATCGGCACCGCCGTCGTCGGCGCCACCACGATGGTCTTCGGGATCATCATCCTCCTGGAGAAGATGTTCGGTGACGTGATCGCCAAACTCAGTCTCGTCCAGCCCGAGGTCATCCTCGGCCTCCTGATGGGCGGCTGTGTCATCTACTGGTTCACCGGCGCCTCGATCCAGGCCGTCGTGACGGGCTCCTACCGGGCCGTCGTCTACATCAAGGACAACATCGACCTGAACAAGAAGGAGGCATCGATCAAGGACAGCAAGGAAGTCGTCCGGATCTGCACGATCTACGCGCAGAAGGGGATGATCAACATCTTCATCGTGATCTTCTTCCTGGCCCTGGCGCTTTCCTTTGTCAACCCCTACTTCTTCATCGGGTACCTGATCGGCATCGCCTTCTTCGGCCTGTTCCAGGCCATCTTCATGGCCAACGCCGGCGGCTGCTGGGACAACGCCAAGAAGATCGTCGAGGTCGACCTGAAGCAGAAGAACACCCCGCTCCACGAGGCCTCCGTGGTCGGCGACACCGTCGGCGACCCCTTCAAGGATACCTCGTCGGTTTCCATGAACCCGATCATCAAATTCACGACCCTGTTCGGCCTGCTCGCGACGGAGATCGCCGTGACCATGACGAACGTGGGGCTGAAGACGGGTCTGGCGGCGTTGTTCTTCCTGATCGCCCTGATCTTCGTTTACCGGTCCTTCTACGGCATGCGGATTTCGGCCGAGAAGCTGTAACCGATTCCAGCCGTCGTTTATGAGACGGCGGGCATCAACCTGAACCCCAAAGGGCGGCCGTCAATCGGCCGCCCTTTCTTTTCGCCGTTCCACGGACACGCCTTCCAAGAACCGGGCACGCGATCCCACGGGGACAATCTCCCCTGAAGCGGTGGACGTCTCCGGTTCCGGAACGCTTCCCCGTTGTTCTTGTCCTTGACACCCCCCGCCTTTGCGGTTATACATCGCCCCTGACAACAAGGCCCTCCGGCTTCGCTCCCGATGAAACCCGCGGGCCGCCCAATCCACCACCGGACGGGACTCTCCATGGGGTTCAACTGCGGTATCGTCGGCCTGCCCAACGTCGGAAAATCCACGATCTTCAACGCCCTGACCGCGGCCGGCGCCGAGGTTGCGAATTACCCCTTCTGCACGATCGATCCCAATATCGGGATTGTCGTCGTTCCCGATCCGCGCCTGGAGGCGCTCGCCCAAATCCTTTCGCCGCCGAAGGTCACCCCGACCACGATGGAATTCGTCGACATCGCCGGCCTTGTGAAGGGCGCAAGCCGCGGGGAAGGCCTGGGCAACAAATTCCTGGGACACATCCGGGAGGTGGACGCCCTGATCCACATCATTCGATGCTTTCAAAACCCGGACGTGGTCCATGTCGGCGGTGCGGTGGATCCCCTTCGCGACCTGGAGGTCGTGAACACGGAACTGATCCTTGCCGATCTCGATACCGTCGAGCGGCGCCTGGAGAAGACCGAGCGTCTGGCGAAGGTGGGGGACAAGGACGCCCGCAAAGCGACGCTTCTCCTGACCCGGCTCCGGGACGCCCTCGGGCGGGGATTGCCGGCCCGCAGTCTGATCCCCGAGGAAGAGCACGGGGAGGATGAGGCCTTGCGGCGGGAGCTGCACCTCCTTACGGACAAACCGGTCCTCTACGTGGCCAACGTCAGTGAGTCGATGCTGAAGGCGCCCTTCCCTCCCGTCGAGGCGTTGGAACAAGCCGCCGCCCAGGAGGGGTCGCGCGTCGTGGCGATCTGCGGGGATATGGAGGCGGAAATCGCCGAACTGCCTCCGGAGGAGCGTCGAGGCTTTCTCGATGACATGGGATTGGCCGAACCGGGCCTGGCGAAGCTGATCCGGGCCGGGTACGATCTCCTCAACCTCATCACCTTCTACACCACCGTCGGTCCCGAGCTCCGGGCATGGACGATCCCCCGCGGTACGCCGGCTCCCCAGGCGGCCGGCAGGATCCATACGGATATGGAGCGGGGGTTCATCCGGGCGGAGATCCTGCACTATGATGACTTTCTCGCCGCGGGGGGAATCGCACCGGCCCGGGAGAAGGGACTTCTCCGTTCGGAAGGGAAATCTTACCGGATGATGGACGGGGATATCGCGCTGTTTCGATTCAGCGTGTGAAAAGGACAAAAAAATGGCGGATGGAAAAGGAGGGAACCAAAAACCATCCGCCATTTATTAAAACTGAAAGGTTGCATGCAGCCGATCCCTTTCAGACCCGTTAAGGGGGGTCGGTGGGTGGAAAGGAGGGAACAGAAACCACCCACCGATAAAAAACATTTTATAGATCTTTTCCTACATCCTCCCGGGAGCCCAGAAGTGTTGCACCTGTCTCCCCTCTATTCTCTTCGGCGTTCTTTTTCTCCGGGTTGTCACCGCGCTCACCCGCGGCGCCCGAAATGAAGAATTCATATTCGGTCGTCCTCTCGGGTTTCGATGGAAACGCTAATTGATGACTTCCCCTACCGCTTCTTTTTTCCTCCGGCTTCATGAATCCTGCTATGAGTGCGGTGAGACCTCTTAGATTGGCACCTTTCCAAAATTTAATCCGATAAATTTCAATTTAAAGGTTTTCCGCCTACCCGAGGTCTCTTTTTAGCTCTTATGCTTACAAGATCAATGCCAGTTCTATCCCCTGACGCGTCTCCCCAGGCGCCAAAAGATGTATCTATACGTATTTGTAGATTTATTTAATTTTGCCTCGCTGCGATTTGACCGGAACAACCCTCCGCCGTCCGACACGCCACGGGAGAAACCAAGGACGGTCTGCCGCGATTGTGCGTATTTCGCACAGGCAACGAACGATGATTTTGGGGAAGTCGCCGATTCACGGCGCTGGCGCGGGCGTTCGATATCTGCACGCGATGTGCTAATTCCGCACGATCTGTCCCGAACCGGGGGCCACTGGCTCCTCGAAGGCCTGTTCGAGTTTCTTCTGCTCCCGGATGAACTTGTAGCGCGAGATTCCCAGCAGGCGGGCGGCGGCGGTCATGTTCCCTTTCGTCAGGTTGAGGGCTTCCTGGAAAAGCTTGCGTTTCACCTCGCTGGTCACCCGGTCCAGAACGAGGTTGTAATGGATCCCCTCCGGCGACATGCGGGGAATCAGGATATCGGTCCGGAGCTGCGGTTCTGATTTCGTCACGGCCATCTTGATCTCGCCGGGGAGGTGTTCGGGGGTGATCATGGTTCCCTCCTGCTGGAGGATCATGACCCGCTCGATGATGTTCCGCAACTCCCGGACATTGCCCGGCCACTGATACGCCCGCAGGATCCCTTCCGCTTCCAGGCTGAATCCCTTGATCCTTTTCTTGAACTTCCGGTTGAACTCGTCAAGATAATACTTCGCCAGAAGAAGAATGTCATCCTCCCGTTCCCTTAGGGGCGGGATAACGACCGGGACGACGCTGATGCGATAGTAGAGATCATCACGGAAGATGCCGTCCGTCACCATGCGCCCCAGGTCCCGGTTGGTGGCAAAAATGAACCGGACATCGATGGGGATATTCTCATTGCCCCCGAGGCGCCGGATGTGGGCGTCTTCGAGCATCCGCAGAAACTTCGCCTGGAGATGGATGCTCATGTCGCCGATCTCGTCGAGGAGGATCGTGCCGCCGCTGGCATATTCGAGCAGTCCGATCTTCCGCTTCCGGGCGTCGGTAAAGGCGCCCGCCTCGTAGCCGAAGAGTTCGCTTTCCAGAAGTGTTCCCGGAATCGCGGCGCAGTTCACATCCACGAAGGGCTTGGCGTGCCTGTTGCTCTGACGGTGAATGGCGCGGGCCATGAGCTCCTTTCCCGTCCCGCTTTCCCCCTGCACCAGGATGTTCGTGTCGTGGGCCGCCACCTCCCGGATGATGTGAAAGATCCCGATCATCTTCTGGGACGTTCCCAGGATATTGTGGAACCCCAGCAGCCGGTCCTCCCGCTCCTTCAGCTTCTCGACCTCCGTTTTCAGGGATTTCGCCTCGAGGGAAAGCTTCGAGTGCATGATGGCATTGTCATAGGCCACGGCGGCATTGCGTGCCAGGATGTCAAAGACGTTGATCTGGTCGGAGCTGAAACCTTCCGTTCGTTTGGCCAGGTAGAGCGCTCCCTTGAACTTGTCCTGGATGTCCAGCGGAATGGCGATCTCGTGGGGGTAGCCGTCGAACATGACCGGGCCGGCCTCTCCCCCGCTGATGACGGAGCGGATCCGGGTCTCTTTGGCCGCCAAGGCCTCCTGAATGATCGTGTTGTTGAGGCGGATATCGCCCTCCTCCTTGTCTTCGATGTACTGATGCTCGCCATCGTGGATCATGCAGCGGTTCGCCTCGATATCCAGAATGTAGACCACGACCCGGTCTGCTTTTCCGATTTTGAGCGCGCTCGAGATAAGAACATTCAGGATATGGTTGTCGAGATCATAGCTGAAGTTCATCTCCGAAACGGCTTCCTGAAGAAGGGTCAGTTCCCGGATTTTTTCGGCATGGTTGGCCAAGAGCCGGGCATTGTGGATGACGATGCTCGCCTGGCTGGCAAAGCTCAGGAAAAGGTCGATCTCTTCCGGAAAAAATCGGGTCTTCTCTCCGCGCCAGGCGGCCAGGACGCCGATGACGTTGCGCTCGATCTTGAGGGGGGCGCATAATATCGACCCCCCGTGAAAGACCCGCGTCAGCATCCGGTCCGTCTCGGTCATCCGCGGATCGACGGCGGCATCCTCGATGGCCAGATACGCCCCCGTCTTGGCCACCTTGGTGGAGACGCAGTCATGTTCAGCGAGATTCAGGGGAACGGCGAAGGCGCGCGCCTCTTCCTCCGGCGTGTAGTTTTTCGCTACCTTCGTTTCCAGAAATCGTTTCGAGGCATCGAGGAGCCGAATGATGCCCCGGTCGAAACCGACGGCGTCGACGACTTCGTCGAGGATGCGCTTCAGGACCCTGTCCAGCTCGACCGGGGCGGTCAGGAGGGTGCTGATGCGGAAGATGCTCTGGAGGAGCTTGTCCCGGTCCAGCAAGGATTGGGAAGAAGAGCCGGAAGGGGCGCCCGTGGTCTCGGAGTGCTGGGTCATCGTCATTTCCGCTAACCGGCGGTCTCCTTCAGGATCAGGCTCAGAGCCGTCGTCAGTTTGATCGTGTCCTCGTCGGCTTTTCGCAGGCGGGCACTGACAATCCGGGCGAGGTTATACATGATGCGGTATCCCAGGGCGGGGTCCTCGCCGGCCAGTCGCAGGAAGGCGTCTTTGCGGATCTCGTAGAGGCTCACGTCGGTGATCGCCCGGATCGTGGCCGTCCGTTTCGCCTCCTCCAGAAGGGCGATTTCACCGAAGACGGCGTGCTGCTCGGCGCCCAGGCGCGTGAACACCTTGTTCTTCTCCAGGCCCTCTTCCTCCTCGACGCCGGCCAGGACCAGGGTCTTGACCACCTCCACCGTTCCGGCCCAGATGATGTACATCGTGTCGCCGATTTCCCCTTCCGTCATGATNNCCCTGAACAGCTCGGTTTCCTGAAGAAGGGATAGGTTCTTGTCCATCGCATCCCCCTGGCGTCAGGTCTGCTTGTGGATGGACCGGGCCAGGATGATGGCGTGGTCCTCTTCCCCGACGAGATACTTGTCATCGGGATTCATGACCAGATTGGTCTGATCCCTGTCCAGCAGGATGTCCCGGTGAGATTCCCGGAGTTTTTCCCGGATGAAGTTGTCGATCACCGAGGTGCTGTCCGTCAGCAGGTCTTCCAGTTTCATGGATTTCTTCTCTTTGATGAGGCCGATCAGAATCGCCTGATATTGCGAGCGGTAATGGGCGCCCAGACTCTGAAACGTCTTACCGATGAACGCGCGCGGGATCTCCACCTGCCAGATCTTGTTCGTGGTGCCCAAGGCGAGGATATGCGAGAAAACCTTGGGAAGTCCGGGCGAGGTGGCCGCTCCCGCCAGGAGCGACCCCATATGCTCGCCCCGCACGATGATCTCGTCGACATTCGCGCGCTTCAGATGAGGCCGGTTTTCCGCATCCAGAAGCTCGGCGATGACCTTGGTCTGCGGGGCAACCGAGCGCAGGGTGAGGGCCGCCAGCACGGTCCTTTCATCCAGCCGGTCCAGGGGTCTGCCTCCGGACGGGTCCGCCAGAATCATGACACATTTCGCCTTCGACACGTTGGCGCGGATGAGCACCTCGTCGTGCACGAAGTCCCCCCGGAGAAACTTCACGTTGTACCGTGCATATTTCACGCGCAACGCATCGATCTCGTCGGTCGTCAGATCGTTGATCAGCGCGATCGGCGTTTCATGCGGAACGCCATAAACACGGAGTCCCTCCAGGATATTCTCGATATGGCGGTTCCAGCCGCAGACAACGAAATGGTTCCTGTCCCGGATCGTCTCCAACCCTTTGCCCTCCTTCATCTTCTTCTCGACAAACATCGAGGCCACCGTGGCCGTGAACAGGGACATCAGCCCCACGCCGGTGAAGATCACCAGCAGCCCGACCACGCGTCCACCTACGGAGACGGGATACTTGTCCCCGTATCCGACGGTTCCCATCGTGACCACCGCCCACCAGACGCCGTCCCAGAACGAGTGGATGTTGGGCTTCGCCGTGTGCTGCTCGAAATACTGGACGACCAGGGCGCTCAGGAAGACGAAACTCAGGGTAACGGCGCCCACCTGGAAAAAACGCTGCCGATAGATATGGCCGATGGCGTGGACGATTCTCTTTGCAGGGAGCATGGGCAGACCTCTCGTTCCGAAGCCGGCTCCGATCAGGCTTTATCGAACTGGAGAAACTTCATGGAAAAGACGGCCCTCCCCTGGGTGGCGGAGCGCAGATCGGTCGAATAACCGAACATGCCCTTCAGGGGCACGCGCGCCAGGATCTCGCTGATCGGCCCCCGTGGGGTGATGCCCTGGATCTCGCCGTGACGGCTATTGATATCGCCGATGACCTCTCCCATGAATTCGCTCGGGGTGGTCACGTCCACGCTCATGATCGGTTCCAGAAGGACGGCCTTGGCCTGGCCGCACCCGTCGCGGAAGGCGGAGGAGGCTGCGATCTTGTATCCAAGCGTCGTCGATTCGCCTTCCCGGACCGGAACCTGCAGAACGGTCACATCGATATCGACCACGGGATATCCCGCGATGATCCCGCTCGCGACGGCTTCCCGGATGCCGTCCTCCACCGCGAGGAGGTATTCCTCCGGGGTCTCGCCCACGGTTTCCGCACGCTCGATGCGAATCCCCCCCCCGCGCCCCGCAGGAACCAGGCGGAGCCGGACCTGTCCGTAGTGTTTCTTCTCGCCCAGTTCGCGGTTGAAGATCGCCTCTCGCTCGACGTCCGCCGTGATGGTTTCCCGGTACATGACCCGGGGCTTGCCCACGTTGACGGCGGCATGAAACTCGCGCTTGAGCCGGTCGATGATGATCTCCAGGTGAAGTTCCCCCATCCCCGAAATCACCATCTGGGCCGTCTCGTCTTCGTACTTGACCTTCAGTGTCGGGTCTTCCTCCACCAGTTTGGCGAGCCCGACGGACATCCGCTCCTGATCCGCCGGCGTGCGGGCCTCGATGGCTTGACTGATGACGGGCTCGTAAAACTCGATAGGCTCCAGAATGATGGGGTGTCCCTCATCACAGAGGGTGTCGCCCGTGCCCGCGTCCTTGAGCCCCATGACGGCGACGATATCGCCGGCGGCGGCGCGCTCGATCCGCTCCCGCTTGTTTGCATGCATTTTCAGCAGCCGCGCGATCTTTTCCTTCTTCTGACGGCTCGCGTTATAGACCTCCTCCCCCGCCTGAAGATGTCCGGAATAGATCCGCAGATAGGTCATCTTGCGCCCCTCGTCCTGCATGATCTTGAAGGCCAGCGCCGCGAGGGGCTCCTTCTCGCTGCTCGTACGCGCCTCCTTTTCGCCGGTCCGGGGATTTGTCCCGGTAATGGGCGGCACATCTTCCGGCGAGGGGAGATACCGGACGATGGCGTCCAGGAGCGGTTGAATTCCCTTGTTGCGTAGCGCGGATCCGCACAAAACGGGAACCACGCCCAGGTTCAGGGTCTGCTGACGCAGTACGCGGTGGAGATCCTCGCTCGCGACATCCGCCCCCTCCAGATACTTCTCGGCCAGTTCGTCATCCAGTTCCGCAAGCCGCTCGATGATCGTCTCCCGCCGGCTTCGTGCCTCCGGCAGCAGTTCATCGGGAATGGGCACGCATCGATACGTCTCACCGAGGGTGCTGTCATCCCAGACGATGGCCTCCTGCCGGATGAGGTCGATCACCCCGTGGAACTGGTCCTCCCTCCCCCAGGGGAGCTGGACGGGCAGGGCAATGGACTGGAAGCGGGACCGCATCTGAGCGATCACCGCGTCGAAATCCGCACCCACGCGGTCCATCTTGTTGATGAAGGCGACCTTGGGGACACCGTACTTGTCGGCCTGGCGCCAGACCGTCTCCGATTGCGGCTCCACGCCGCCCACGGCGCAGAACACGACCGCCGCACCGTCCAGGACCCGGAGCGATCGTTCCACCTCGATCGTAAAATCCACATGCCCCGGTGTGTCGATGATGTGAATCTCGTGGTTCTCCCAGGCACAGGTCGTCACGGCGGAGGTGATGGTGATGCCGCGTTCCTGTTCCTGGGGCATCCAGTCCATGACGGCTTCCCCGTTATGGACCTCGCCGATCTTGTAGGAACGGCCGGTATAAAAGAGGATCCGTTCGCTGACGGTCGTCTTGCCCGCATCGATGTGCGCCACAATGCCGATGTTTCTGATTCTGGAGAGCCTGGTTTTCGCTGCCATGCAGGGCCGTCTTCCCGCCCCTCAGTCCGCGCGGGCGACGGGGGCAATGATCTCCTGATTGAACGCAAACGGGTTTTTCAGGCTGACGTGGCCCCGGATGGCGTCGGCTGCTTCATCGCCGACCAGGATCCGGACGCGCTTGATCTCCGGCATGTTGGCCATCAGGGTATTGGTCAGGGAATAGACCGTCGCCAGTTCGCTCGTGCTGCTGCCCGGGTGAAGCTCGGGGAGCGACTTGGCGAAGCTGACGGAGACCGTCTGATCCGGTTCGATCTCGACCTTGCGCAGCCCCGCCTTCCCGGGCAGCGTGGCGGTCAGGCCGGTTTTCGACCCTTCGATGAGCGATTTGACCAGGGCCTCTGCCAAGGCGGCCCGGGTTTCCTCCCGGGGGATGAACCGTTTTTCCGGAACGAGAAACCGTTCGTTGGCGTCGTTGAAATAAAGGGTGCAAGCAACCTTGTCGCGGCTTCTCGCCGCGGCGTCCCGCCCCGCCGCCGGGGGATACACGAAGTGGAACAGGGTGACGAAAAACAGGATCAGAAAGCCCACGGTCACCGTGACGATGGCCACGAGCAGGGAGGTCTTCATCTGCTGCTTCTTCTTGCGCTGCTGAACCTGAACGATTCTTCTCTGCTTCTTGGTCGACATGGAAAGAGGATCTCCTCCCCTCAACGGCGGTCCGCCTGCAGTGCGTCGAGGTGCTCACGGGACTTGATGCCGGCTTCGGACGCCGGCGAACGTTTCACGGCTTCCTGGAAGGCGGGCACCGCTTGATCGCGCCGACCCATCTTGACGTAGGCGCGACCCAACCAGTAATGGGCTTCGGCGAGATCCGGCGACAGTTCGATGGCGCGCTTCAGATGCGCCACCGCTTCGGCATACTCCCCCAGTTCATAGGCCGACTGCGCCATGTTCTTCTCGATCAGGGGCATCAGGATCGTATTGGGTTCCCGAACCTTGGCCTCCTGGTATTTCAACAGGGCCGTGCGATAGTCGCCTTTCTGGTGATAGGCCCAGCCCATGTTGTAAAGCGCGACGCCCGGGGTATCGTAAAGGATGTTGGTCAGGGCCTTCTCGAACAGGGCGATGGCGCGATCCCACTGCCCGGCGTTGAGACAGATCGTCCCGTGGAAATTGTACGCCTCGGAATAATCGGCCTTGAGGTCGACGGCCTTCTCGAATTCCTCGATGGCCTGCTTGCGCAGACCCTTGCTGTGATACGCGACGCCGAGAAAGTAGTGGATGCTTGCATTGTCCGGGGTGAGTTCATTCGCCTTCATCAACTCCTTCAAGGCGTTGTTGTACTGTTCCGCCTGGATTTGTGCAATGCCCAGCTTCAGATGGGACTCCGCCATGTCCTTCTGCCAGGGCGTGGGACCGCAGGCACCCAATGCGACTGGAAGCAGCAGAACGATCAAAAGATAAAAACGGGGCGACGGCTTCATAAAGTCCCTACCCTTCCTGGTTTCCGTTGATCCACCAGTCGCTCTTGTCCTTGAACCACCAGTGAGAGGAGTCGGTTTGGAGGATGGCCTCCGCCACCCGGCGCCCCACGTCGGTACCGAGGCGCTTCAGGGCGAACCGGATCCATTCCTGGCTGTACTTGTTGCCCAGGTCCCCATATTCCTTTAACTGAAGAATCAGGGCGAGCTGATCCGCGTCACGGGCCAACAGCGACTCGGGCGTTTTCCGGGCGTTGAAATCCTCCAGCGCCGCCGCGATGTCCCCGCCGAAAGAAAGCGTCTCCGTCAACTCGCGGATCGCCTTGGCCTCGTCGACCGTCACATACTTCTTGTTGACGTAATTCATGTCGCCCGTGCGGGCTTCCGGGAGGTCGTGAAAAAGGCACATCCTGAGCAGCTTGAGCTCGTCGACGGACGGATCCAGCCTGGCCAGCACATATCCGATGAAGATCGTCCGCAGGGTATGTTCGGCGACGGATTCCCGGCCCGAACCGAGAAACTGAAAACCCGTCCGGGGCGTCTTTTGCAACATTCCGACTTCATAAAGAAAGTTCGCGATATCCCGCATCAAGCGCCCTTCTTCAGCATCTGGATCCGATTGGCCATCTTGTCCGCAACCTTGCGGATCTGGGACTGCAGCGCCGCAACGCCCTCCGGCCGTGCCGCCAGGAGCAAATCGAGCTGGGCCTTCCAGTATTCGAGCTGAGAAAGTTCCAGCTCGCGCATCTTTTTTTCTAGCCGCTGCTGAAACTCCCTGGCCATGATCGCGTCACGCTCCGCTTGACTCATCCCTTTCCCCTGCCCCTCCGTTTTCTCAATCCCGAAAGACGCCGCCGGCCCGCCCTTCGGTCCGGCCACGGCGATCCAATCGCTATAATCTGAGTATTATAACATGTGATCCCGATCTTGCAACCCAGAAATTGACGGTGCCGCCGGTTTTCGGGCATATCCGGTGGGCGGACCGCACCTCAACCCGCCGCGTCAGATATTGATTGACAACACGGCTGTCCAATTAACATTTGAATAATTCCAGCTGGTTGTTCGGCATGCTGTCCGAATTTGTGTAAAGTGGTGGTACGAGTGCCGATAAAATGGGCTTTTTCTCGAAGAGCGATACGCTCAGAACTTGTAAAATTGTGTAGAGGCTGAGGTTGGTCAGATGGAGCTTTTTCTTCATGATGGAAACCAGCACATACACCGACAGGGCGATCCAGATCTGGGTCAGGACTGCATTTTCGGAAGTGCCGTAGAATGCCTTGATCCGCAGGTGTTGCTTGAGCCAACGGAAGAAGAGTTCCACTTGCCATCGGCAGCGATACAATTCGGCTACAGTGATTGCCGGGATTGTGAAGTTGTTGGTCAGGAAAACAAAGCGCCTTTTTGTTTCCGGGTCGATATACTTGATGAGGCGCAGCTTGTCGGGGTAATCCCGATGCGCGTAGAAGTTGACGAGGGTCACGGTCTGGTCGCAGCGCAGGCCGGTATTGCGATCCACGGGTCGGGAGTAAAGCCGCCGATACCGAGTGTTGCTCTTGGCTCTGGTGATGAAGAAAGCGGCCTGGGTGGTGATATTGTGCAGACGTGCAAAATCGAGATAGCCCCGGTCGATGATGTAGAACGAGCCGGGTTCGATGGGGAGCAGATCGAGCGCATTTACATCGTGTACCTCCCCGGGCGTGACATGTACCCAACAGGGAATGTTTTCCCGAAGATCGAGCAGCGTATGCGCCTTGACCGCACCGACGTTTTGGCGAAATCGAGCCCAGGGAAAGAGCGACAGGCAGAGACTGATGGTCGTGGAGTCGAAAGCATAGGCCGTTTGCGCCAAATCCACTCCGAAGCTGTCGGTGTGGTACAATTCCCGGGCTTCGCAAATCAACACTTGGGCAAAATCTGCCCAGATGCGCCAGTCCCGGTGTTCGTTGGCATGGGCCAGGGTGCCGCGAGAAATCGCAGAGCGCATCCCCATGTGATAGAGTTTGGCCTGATGAGCCCGCAGGCAGCATTCGATGTCCCGCAATCCCTCTCGATACGTAAGCTGCGCAAAGGCCATGCTCAGGTACTGGTCCATGCACGAAAAAGATTTGACGTACCGCTCGCCGTCGTATCGTTCCACGCAGCGACCAAACTCCTTGTGCGGGATGAACTGCATCACTTGAGCAAAGATCGTACGACCTCGGTTCACGGGGCACCTCCCTGTTGCCGGGAGTATAGCCCGTACCGAAATTCAAATCGTTCCCAATCGAAAATAAGTAAATACCTCAACTTTCGCAGGAGCGAAA
>DDXV01000077.1 GCA_002347815.1 Syntrophaceae bacterium UBA2251 | reverse complement strand
ATAATATGTCGGAGTAGAATTAGGGGCAACTCCAGGCAACCTTACATGCACCTTATTGCCCTGTCCAGTTTTTGGGGAGTGTTATACAATTCTACAGGTGTTGAGCATCTCCCTGTTTGAAAGAACATCCATGTTTCAGCTACTTACATTCCATGATTACAAAAACAGGTTCATCCGGCAAATGCCGGGATAAATGGTTTTCGTGTGTAGAATGATGGCCCGGACGAGGAGGCTCGTCGCTGGGAGAGACGCGGTTTCCGCGGAAGACGTTAAACCCCGTTTAAAATCATGCCGGGGGCAACAACTCCGCAGTTGTGAACCGGAATTCATTGATTCTCTCTGCCGCAAACAGTTGCGGATGCGAAGATGGAAACCGCAATTCAACCCTACCGAATGAGCGAGATGAGATCTCCGCTTCTGGCGATTTTCCCGTCCTTTGCGAGCTTGATGAGGTGACTCTCCAGGATACCGCATCCGGGGAAAAAGTGAATGGATGCATCATGGAAGAGGGCTGCGAGAAGATCCATGAACTTCCGCGGACCAGCTCTGAGCGCCTCAAGAAGAATCCCCTCCCGTTTCAGCAGCTTCTCACGGATCCGTCCGATGCTTGCCTCCGAATTCTCCATCACCGGACCGTGGGAAGGGATAAGGACGGACGCCTTTTTCGATTGCAGTTTATTGAGGCTCTCAAGATATCCCGTGAGTCCGCCCGAACTGGGCGTGTACCACGCCGGACTCACGCCCACCAGATCATTCGCGAGCAGGATCCCCGTCTTTCGCTCGAAAAGCGATATATGTCCGGGCGCATGACCCGGGGTAAGCAGGACTTCAAACTCGAAATCCCCCAGCCGAAGCACGTCTCCATCATTGATCGCCGCCACATTCTCTGTGGGATTCATCGAGCAGCCGAAGATATTAAAAAATTCCATAAGGTCAAAATCCTGAAACCTGTCGAAGGGCACAAATCTTTCTTTCGCGAGGGGAATATCGAAGCTCTCGTGCAGCCGTGAGATATCAAGTGCCGCCCCAACATCGAGCGAATGGATCAATACTCTCGGATGAACCACTTCAAGAACATATTTCATCGCACCCATGTGGTCGGGATGGGCGTGGGAAAGCACCACCGTGTGAAGATCCCTGAGGGCTAACCCAATGCTTGTGAGGCCGCCATGGAGATGATCATATCCAGCAGGCCCCCCGCATCCCACGTCAATCATTGAAAAGCCCTTGTCATCCGGAATGACGCATAGATTCGACGGGTTCGGCCACAGATGACTCCCGGGAAAGATTACTTTGATACCCCTGACATCAAAACAGTTTCCGCCATCAGCCATAACAGCCCCTTTCATGCAGTCTCGTCGGTGAGGGAATTTCAAAAGAAAATCCGGCACAGAATAACCAGGTACGGAAAAAAGTCAAGGAGACATTGTTGTCCTATTTCCCATTGTGAATATTAAACCCTTAAGTCAACGACATTGGGGTCTCGTTGTAGGCTCCGGAGCGGTACGCGTCTCGGTGAAGGTCGAAACGGGCAATCAGATCGAGTAGTTCCGTAGGCACGGGCATGCGCGTTTCCTCCTTTGACTTCGTCATACCCGTAAAGGGCCTTACTGTCAATATTCCAACGGCGAAAAGTTCACGGAACATTTATGTCGCCGATTTCGGACGGGGCGGCAAAATTGAAACAACTTTGTGCCCGGTTGGAATGGCCGAGGCGCGCCGGATTCCCTCAAGCCCCGGCGACGATCCGCGCGCCGGCCTTCGGACGACCTTGCGGTGGAATGCATAATTGCATGAATTTATAAAGGGATGGACCGTTGAGCCCCCACCTGGGGTCCGGCCTGTCGAAAAGGGACGGTCGCCCCACCCGGATGCAGGGCCTCGCAAGATCGTCCTGGCATCGCGCTTGCTTTTTCTACAGGGGGATGTGCCGGCCGTCATCCCCCGACACGGCGCCCCGGCGCCGCGATGCGGAGCACAGGAAGCGCGAAAGCGACCGAGACGGCGGGTCGCCGGCGGAACGTCCCGAGGGGGCGACGCCGAAGGCGGGGAAGGAGGACCATGGACGACAGAACGGTGACCAGCGGTCTACCCGACCTGGACGCGGTGGTCCAGGGGCTGCGGCTGGGCGACAACGTCGTCTGGCAGGTGGACCATCTGGACGATTACCTCCATTTCGCCCGGCCCTTCGCCGCTCGGGCCATCGCCGACGGGCGCCGTTGCGCGTACATGCGCTTCGCCCCCCATGCGCCCATCCTGGAACCCGTGCCGGGGCTCACCCTCATCGATGTCAATCCACACGACGGCTTCGACGCCTTCAGCGGCGAGGTCCATCAGATCATCGAAACCCTGGGCAAGGAGGCGTTCTACATCTTCGACAACCTGTCCGCCCTCGTCGACGAGTGGGCCACGGACGAGCTGCTGGCCAACTTCTTCCAGCTCACCTGCCCCTTTCTCTATGAACTCGACACGGTGGCCTTCTTCGCCCTGACCCGGGGGCACCACGCCCATAGCGCCGTCGCCCGCATCCGGGATACGACGCAGGTGCTGATCGACGTCTACCGCGTCCAGGACGAGACGTACATCCATCCGCTCAAGGTCTGGGCCCGCTACTCCCCCCAGATGTTCCTCCCGCACGTCCGCACGGAGGAGGGGTGGTCCCCCGTCTTCCAGAGCGGCGACGCGGCGGCGATCTCCGCCCGGGCCAGCCGGAAGCCGCTGCACGTCAAGGAAAAATCGACGGCCCCCTGGAAGAGCGTGTACCGGAAACTCCTGCAGTACCACGAAGCCGGCGAGCCCCTGCCGGAAAGCACCCCGGAGATCACCGCGCTCCGCCAGGAGCTCACGCGGATGATGATCGGCAACCATCCGGAATTCAACCTGCTGGCCGACCAGTACTTCACGATCGGCGATCTGTTCACCATCCGGGACCGCCTGATCGGATCGGGCCGGATCGGCGGCAAGGCCGCGGGAATGCTCCTCGCCCGGCGGGTCCTCGCCTCCACCGAGGGCGCCTTCGATTTCCGCGAGATCCTGGAGGAGCACGACTCCTTCTACATCGGCTCGGACGTGTTCTTCACCTTCCTCGTGAACAACGAACTCTTCCGCCTGCGGCTCAAGCTCTCGCGCAGCTCCCACATTTCGCGCGAGGAATTCGCCGACGTGGAGGCGCGCTTCCTCTCGGGCCGGTTCACCCCCGAGATCCTGGAGCAGTTCAAGGACATGCTCGATTACTTCGGCCAGGCCCCGATCATCGTCCGGTCGAGCTCGCTGCTCGAAGACAGCTTCGGCAACGCCTTCGCCGGCAAGTACCGGAGCGAGTACTGCGCGAACCAAGGAAGCCCGGAGGAACGCCTGGAGGCCTTTCTCACGGCGGTGAAGCTCGTCTACGCGAGCACGCTCAACCCCGACGCCCTGACGTACCGGCGGATGCGGGGACTCGGGGAGAGCGACGAGCAGATGGCGATCCTCGTCCAGCGGGTCTCCGGCATGCCCTTCAACCGCTACTTCTTCCCGACCCTGGCCGGCGTCGCCTTCTCCCGGAACCTCTACGCCTGGACGAACCGGATCGATCCGGAGCAGGGCATGATCCGCCTGGTCCTCGGGCTGGGCACGCGGGCCGTCAACCGGGTGGGCGACGACTACCCGCGGATGATCGCGGTGAGCCATCCGCAACTGCGGCCCGAGACGGGCACGCGGATCGCCAAGTATTCCCAGTGGGAGATGGACGTGATCGACCTGGAGGAGAACCGGCTCGCGACGAAATCCGTCCGGGAGGTCTTCCGCGACGGAGAGTATCCGAACCTGCCGATGCTCGTCTCGCTGATGAAGGACGGCTACCTCTCCGACCCCTTCACCGGGCGGCTGCCGCCGGGGACGAACAAGTTCGTCCTGACCTTCAACAACCTGATCAACCGGACGGCGTTCGTGAAGATCGTGGGCGAGATGCTCTCCCGCCTGGAGGCGGCCTACGGCCACCCGCTGGACACGGAATTCACGGCCGCCGTGGACCCCGAGGGCCGCGTCCGGGTGAACCTGCTCCAGTGCCGGCCCATGCACCTGCCCGGAACGACGGGGCCGCTGACGCTGCCCGCCGACCTGCCGAAGGCGCGGGTCCTCTTCCGCTCCAGCCGGACGATCAGCGGCGGGGTCGTGGAGCGGATCCGCTACATCCTGTACATCGATCCGAAGCGGTACGCCGCGATCGCGGACGCCGACGTCAAGAAGACGCTGGGCCGGATCGTCGGCCGGATCAACGAGCATCCCGAGATCGCCGGTCAGCCGTTCGTCATGATGGGGCCGGGGCGCTGGGGAAGCAGCAACATTGACCTCGGCGTCAATGTGAGCTATGCAGACATCAACAACACGTCGGTGCTGGTCGAGATCGCCCGGGAGGAGGCGGGGCACGTCCCCGAGGTGTCCTACGGGACCCATTTTTTCCTGGACCTCGTGGAGGCCCGGATCATCTATCTGCCCGTGTACCCGAACGATCCGGAGGCGGATTTTCAGCACGCCTTCTTCGCGGAGGCCGCCAACGCCCTGACGGACCTCCTGCCGGAGGCGGACCGGTACGCCCCCTACGTGCACCTGATCGACCTGCCGGCGGCAACGGGGGGCCGCTGCGCCCGCCTCGTCGCCGATCCCGAGAGCCAGCAGGCGGTGTGCTATATCGAATAGGCGTTTGCGACGGGCGCCGGGATAATCGGGAATCTTTTCCGATGCCCGACGCCTCACGACAAGGAGGTCCTCGCATGATCGAGTTCTGCAAGATGAGCGGCAGCGGCAACGATTTCATCCTGATCGACAACCGGGCGCGGACGCTTCAGGTTCCCGACATCACGGCCTTTGTCCAGACCGTCTGCACCCGCAAGATCGCCGTCGGGGCGGACGGCCTGATCCTGATCGAACCCTCCGACCGGGTCGATTTCCGCTGGCGGTTCTTCAACGCCGACGGCTCCGAGGTGGAGATGTGCGGAAACGGCGGCCGGTGCGCCGCCCGCTTCGCCTTTCTCAAGGGCATCGCGAAGGAGCGGATGTCCTTCGAGACGGGGGCGGGCGTCATCGACGCCGAGGTCCGGGGCGACGTCGTGAAGCTGCGGCTGACGGACCCCAGGGACCTGGCCATCAACCAGAGCCTCACCGTGGACGGGAAATCGATCGAGGTCCACAGCATCAACACCGGCGTCCCGCACGTCGTGCACTTCGTCAACGACCTGGAGCACACCGACGTCTTCCATCTCGGCCGGATGCTGCGCCATCACGCCCAGTACCAGCCGGCGGGAACCAACGCCAATTTCGTCGCCGCCATCGATCCCCACGCCCTCGAAATTCGGACGTACGAGCGCGGCGTGGAGGACGAAACGCTGGCCTGCGGGACGGGCGCGGTCGCCTCGGCCCTGATCTCCGCCTGGAAGGGGCTCGTCGAATCCCCGGTGGAGGTCCGGGTCCGGAGCGGCGAAACCCTTTGCATTCATTTCACAAAGAAGGCGGGGGGATTCGAGAAGATTTATCTTGAAGGCCGGGCCAAAGTGGTTTATGAGGGACGCCTGTGGGAGGAGGCATATCGCCCTTAGGAGGTTCCCCTTGCAGACCGCCGACCGCTTGACGAAGATCCCGCCCTACCTGTTCATGGAGCTCCGCAAGAAGATCAACCAGGCCAAGGCCGACGGCGTGGACGTGATCAGCCTGGCGATCGGCGACCCCGTGGAGCCGACACCCGCACCGATCATCGCTGAGCTGTGCCGGCGGGCGCAGGACCCGGAGAACCACCGCTATCCGACGGACGAGGAAAAGGGCATGCTCGCCTTCCGCCGGGAGGTCGCCCGCTGGTACGAGACCCGCTACGGGGTCGACCTGAAGCCGGAGACGGAGATCCTGGGCCTGATCGGGTCCAAGGAGGGCTGCCACCACTTCGTCCTCGCCCGGATCAATCCGGGGGACGTCGTCCTCATGACCGATCCCGGCTATCCCGCCTACCGCGCCAGCATCCTGATGGGCGGGGGAGAGCCGTACAACGTCCCGATCCTCAGGGAAAACGGCTATCTGCCGGTCTTCGCCGACATCCCCGCCGATATCGCGAAGCGGGCGACAGCGATGTTCCTCAACTACCCCAACAACCCGACGGGGGCCTGCGCGACGAAACCCTTCCTGAACGACCTCGTGGCGTTCGCGCGCCAGTTCGACATCGCCGTCTGCTACGACAACCCCTACAGCGAGATCCTCTTCGGGGGTCAGGAACGGATCAGCTTCCTCATGGCGGCGGGCGCGAAGGACGTCGGCATCGAACTCAACAGCCTCTCGAAACCCTTCAACATGTGCGGCTGGCGGATCGGCATGGCCGCCGGCAACCCCGACCTGATCGCCGCCATCAGCAAGGTCAAGGAGAATACCGATTCCGGGATCTTCAACCCGATCCAGTACGCGGCGATCCACGCCCTGGCGAACAACGCCCCGGCCGTGGAGGACATGCTGGCCGTCTACGCGCGGCGGCGGGAGCGGGTCCTGGCCGCGCTCGCCAGGATCGGGATCGCGTTCGATCCGCCGAAGGGCACCTTCTACCTGTGGGTCCCGGTTCCCAAAGGGATGACCTCCCTCGAGTTCACGAACCGCCTCTTCGACAAGACCGCCGTCGTGGTGGCGTCCGGCACCGCCTACGGCCAATACGGCGAGGGCTTCGTCCGCATTTCGCTCACCGTCCCGGACGACCGCCTCACCGAGGCGATGCGCCGCATCGAGCAGGAATTCGCCTGAAAACAGCCCCGACGACTTTTTGCACGCATCCGATTCCCGCGGAACAGCCCGAACCGATCTCTCCCCGTCTTTCCGCTTGCCAAGGGGCGGGCCGGCTGGTATAGAGGCGCGCGCTGGAGGAATGGGGATGGAAATCGGAATCGTCGGCCTGCCGCAGAGCGGGAAGAGCACCCTTTTCGAGATCATGACCGGCGTCCGCGGACGGGACGCGCACGGGGAGGCCTGCGTGCGCGGCCAGGCGTCCGTGCCGGACGCGCGGTTCGACCGGCTGGTGGAGATCTTCCGCCCCGTCAAGGTGACGCCCGCCAGCGTCCCCTTCGTCGACATCAACGCCGCCGGGGAGAAGGCGTGGAACACGATCCGCCAGAACCTGAGCGGCGCCGACGGCCTCGTCCACGTCGTCGACGGGTTTTCCGCCGCCGCGGCCGGCGAGATCGCGGGCCGCTACCGCAAGCTCGCCGACGAGCTGATTCTGGCGGACCTCCTCATCGTCGAGAATCGCCTGGAGCGCCTGAGCCGGACGCCGGCGAAGGCCCTCCACCCGCAGGAGGCCCTGCAGCGGGACCTCCTGCCCGGCCTCAAGGCGCACCTGGAAGCGGGCCGTCCCCTCCGGGAGATGAACCTCGCGGACGAGCAGGTTCTCGCGCTGCGCAGCTTCTCCTTCTGGACGATCAAGCCGGAACTCGTCGTGATCAACACGGGCGAGGACGTGGCGGCGGCGGTCGAGCCCGCCGCCCTCGCGCTGCCGGCATCGCAGCCGCAGATCCGCATCTGCGCCCGCCTCGAAGCGGAGATCGCGGCCCTGCCGGCCGACGAGCGTCAGGACTATCTGGCCGCCATGGGGATCGCCGCGCCGGCCTTCACGCAGGTCATCCGCACCGCCTTCGCGATGCTCGCGCGGCAGGTGTACTTCACCGTCGGGGAGGACGAGGTCCGGGCCTGGGTGATCCCCGTCGGGGCGAAGGCGCCGCGGGCGGCGGCGGCCATCCACCAGGACTTCGAGCGGGGCTTCATCAAGGCCGAGGTCGTGGGCTACGACGAGTTCCTCACGCACGGCGGCACCCTGGCCGGGGCCAAGGCCGCCGGCCGCCTCCGCCTCGAAGGCAAGGACTACGTCGTCCGGGACGGCGACATCATCTCCTTCCGCTTCAACGTCTGAACGCGGCGCCGACCCTCATTATTTTCCCTGGACCATCTTCGTGATCTCCGCGACGATCTCGGGGTTCGCCAGCGTCATGACGTCGCCCACGTCCGTCCCGTTGGAGATGGCGCTCAGGACGCGGCGCATGATCTTTCCGGACCGGGTCTTGGGCATGTCGGAGACGATCCAGACCTTTCTCGGCCTCGCGATCGCGCCGATCTCCTGAACGACCGCGTTCTGGATCTTCTTGGCCAGCGCATCGCTCGGCGTACAGCCGGGTTTCAGGGCGACGTACAGATCCGGCTCCTTGCCCTTCACCTCGTGCTTCACCGCCACGACGGCCGCCTCCGCCACCTCCACGATGGTCATGGCGGCCGATTCGATCTCCTTCGTCCCCAGCCGGTGACCGGAAACGTTGATCACATCGTCGATCCGGCCGAGGATGCGGACATAACCGTCGGCGGCGACAACCGCGGCGTCGCCCGTCATGTAGGGCCAGTCCTGCCACCGTTTGCTTTTGGGATCCTTGCCGTATCTCGAATAATACTGATTGACGTACCGTTCACGGTCGCGCCAGATGGTCTGGAAGCTGCCGGGCCACGGATTCTGGATGCAGATGTTCCCCGCCTTTCCGGCGCCCGGGGGAACGACTTTCCCTTCATCGTCGAACACGATCGGGTGAATGCCCGGGACGCCCGGGCCGGCGCTCCCAGGCTTCATGGCCTGGATGGCCGGCAGCGTACTGCACAGGAACCCGCCGTTTTCCGTCTGCCACCAGGTATCGCAGATGGCCGCCTCCCCCTTGCCGACGGTATAATAATACCACTTCCACACCTCGGGCTCGATCGGCTCTCCGACCGTGGTCATGTGCTTGAAGTGGTAGGTGTATTTCTGCGGCTCGTCGGGCCCCAGCTTTCTCAGGGCGCGAATCGCGGTCGGCGCCGTATGGAAGATGTTCACGTCCAGATTCTGGGCGATCCGCCAGGGCCGGCCCGCATCCGGATAGTTCGGCACGCCCTCGTAAATGACCGAGGAGGCGCAGATGGCCAGCGGACCGTAGACGATGTAGGAATGGCCGGTGATCCAGCCGATGTCCGCCAGGCACCAGTAGACGTCCTCCGGGTGGATGTCCTGAACGTATTTGGAGGTGCCGGCGACGTAGGCGAGATACCCGCCCGTGCTGTGCTGCGCGCCCTTGGGCTTCCCCGTCGTGCCGCTGGTGTACATCAGGAAGAGCGGGGCCTCCGCGGGCATCTTCACCGGTTCGATCCGGGCGCCGTAGTATTGCTTCAGCAGGTCATTGACGAAGAAGTCCCGGCCTTCGACCATCGGGGTCTCAGCGGAATATTTGCCGGGATACCGCTGCCAGACGAGCACCTTCTCCACGGTCTGGTCTTCCCGGGCGGCCTCGGTAACGGCCGTATCGGCCTTCTCCTTGTGGTCGATCAGCTGTCCGGCCCGGTAATAGGCGTCCATGGTAATCAGGACATGGCTGCCCGAATCCACGATCCGGTCCGCGCAGGCCTTGCCGCTGAATCCGCCGAAGACCTGGGAGTGGATGATCCCGAGCCGCGCGCAGGCGAGCATTGTGACGGGCAGTTCCGCCACCATCGGCATGTGAAGCGTGACGGTATCTCCGGCCTTCAGCCCGCAAAAGTCCTTCAGGATGGCCGCGAACTCGTTCACCCGCACGTAAAGCTCCTGGTAGGTGATGTGCTCGACCTTTTCGTCCTCGGGCTCGGGCACGAAGTGGATGGCCGTCTTGTTCTTGTGCCGGGCGAGATGCCGGTCGATGCAGTTGTAGCTCGCGTTGATCTTGCCGCCGACAAACCACTTCCAGCAGGGGGCATCGCTCGTGTCCAGGGTGGTGTGCCAGTACTCGTACCAGGACAGGAGATCCGCATACTCCTTGAAACAGTTCGGGAAGTTTTCCAGGCTGAACCGCTCGAAGACCTTCGGATCGGTCACGTTGGCCTGGGCCACGAACCGCGCGGACGGGTAGAAGAGTTGCTCCTCCCCCCAGTGTACGGCAATTTCGGCTTCCGACGTTTCCGTGACTTCTTTTTCTTTTCCGCTCATACATACCCTCCTTTCCTTGTTTGATGCCCGAAACAGTGGGAGTTCGAATGGGGTGAACGGGTTTTGAAGGACGACCTGAAGCGGGTTACACGGCGCGGCGCCACAAAATGCAAAACCTCGCTCTCAGGCTGAGAATCGGGGTTTCGTTTTTCCGGCCATGGCGCCCTCCCGGGGGGCAGGGTCATAAAGGGTTAACACCTAAATTCATCGGGCCTGATCATAACCTGAAAATTTTTAAGATCAAGGGATTTTTTTTGTCAGAGCATCTTCCGGGCGATCCGGCGGAGGACTGCGCCGGCGGGCGTTTCGGCGCTGCGCAGTGCCGCGTGGGGGCAGACCTCGCTGCAGCAGAAGCAGCGGATGCAGCGGTCGTAGTCGAAGACGAGGGCCTTGTCCCGGGTGCGGATCGCCCCCGCGGGGCAGATCTTCTCGCATTCGCCGCAGAGCTTGCAGCGCGCGGCATCGCAGACGGGCCGCTGGAGGAGGTGTCGCCGGGCGAAGCCCTGCACGCGTTTCGGGCCGTAGATCAGCGGCCCCGGGCGCGGGAGCAGGAACCCCCGGACGGCGGGGAGATCCCCGTCGAGCTGCACGGCCTCCGGCCAGAGGCCCGCCGCCGTCGCCGCCGCCAGGGAGGGCAACTCCCCCTCGGACAGGCCGATCATCCGGCAGACGCAGGCGTCCACGGCCAAGGCGCTCCGGCTGCCGATCAGGACGCCGGCCGGCCGGGGCGTGCCGCCCTTCCCCGGCCCCTCCCCCTCCATCGCGAGGACCCCGTCGAGCACCGTGAACGCGGGGTTCAGCCGCCGGCAGATCTGCACGTGCAGGCGGGCGAACATCCGCCGGTCCACGCCGGTGCGCATGTGCCACTCCGGCTTGCGGTAGCCGACGACGCAGCCGAAGAGGTTCTTGACCCCCAGGGTCAGGAGCATGGCGTTGTGCGTCTTGAGCTTGGGCAGATTGAGGATGACGTCGGCCTCGACGGCCTCGCGGGCGATCTCGATCGACCCGAACGGGGGCCCCACATCGACCGCAACGGATTCCTCAAAGGGCCGGCATTCCACGGGCAGGTCCTTCAGGGCCTCCCGGAGGCCGCCTTCCTTCAGGATGCGGGTGAAGGCGCCGATGGCGGGGCTGTCGGCCACGAGCGGCCGGGCGCCGCGTTCGAGGACGTATTCGACCGCCGCCCGGACGAGCGAGAAGTGCGTCAGAACGGCCTCTTCCGGCCGCGCCGGGGAGAGCAGGTTGGGCTTGACGAGCACGCGGCTGCCGCGGGGAATGTCCCGACCGCCCAAGGCGTCGAGGATCCCGGCGAAGGTCGCCGTCAGGGCGTTGTCATAGGCGGCGTTGCGAATGATGACGGTGGACATGCCATCGACCCTTTCTACCCGGAACCGCCGGTGAGCAGGAACGCGGCCCAGTAATACGGGTGCGGGTATTTTTTCCGGGTGGCGAGCTGGGCCTGTCGCAAGGCCTCCTCCCGGCTCATCGTCGACAGATTGGCGTAGAACGCCACCATGAGATCCCGGGTGGCCTCGTCATCCACCTGCCAGAGGCTCGACACCAGAGAGAGCGCCCCGGCATAGAGGAAGCCGCGCGTGAAGCCGACCATCTCATCGCCGGTCGACACCTTTCCCAGGGCCGTCTCGCACCCGCTCAAGGTCACCAGGTCGGCGTTCAGAAACAATCGGTACAGGTCCCCCGCCCTCAGCAGCCCGTCGCCGCTTCCGTCCGACGCGAGCAGCAGCGCCGAGTCGAGCGGCCGATCCGGATCGAAGAGCCCATGGACGGCCAGGTGGATGACGGCATAGTCGCCGGCCAAACTAACGAGGTTGGCCCTGGAGGCCTCGCCGCGCAGAAGCACCCGGGACTGGGGAAGGATCTTCCCGATGGCCAGGGCCTCGTCCTGCGCAAACCTCAAATCGTATTTCGGATCGCTGAGCTTCGGATTGCCGAGAATCAGGGCGCCCTGACGCCCCCGCGACGTCCGTTCCTTGAGGAAACTCAGAACGCTGGCGCTGGGCAGCATCCGGATGCTGAAGCGCTCGATCAGGGAGGCGTTGCCGTCGGAAAGGGCGGCAAAAGGCAGGTAGTGCAAGGCCCCGTGCGGAACGATGATCAGTTTCCCCGTCCGGACGGCGGGAACCACCGGCGCCAGGAGCTGCCGGTAGAGCGTCCGGCCGTATCGGTCGACTTCCCGCGGATCACGGGCCGCGATCTGCCTGCGGAAGACGTCCACGTTCCCTTCCAGGTTCTCGGCCGGCAGCTTCCGCGCCCCGATCGTCCGGCCCGTCAAAATGAAGGCATACCAGTCCCGGCCCGTGGAATAGTATTCGAGCAGGGTCTCGTCGTCCTTCAGCCTGCTTTGGATCTCGGCGGTGGACGGAATCGTCACGGAAACGAGCGCCGCCAGCTCCGGCGCTTTTTCCCGCAGGTCCTTTCTCAGCGCCAGGACGACCGAACGGGTTTTGCCCCGGTCCGCCACATCCTGACCCTGCGCGACGACGGTGAGGTCGTTTTCCGCTTTGTCCAGTTCGGCCAGCGTCGTCCGGACCCGCTCCGCCCGTCCGCCGCGCGAAGGGATGTTTTTTTGCGAAGCCAGCAGGTCCACCAGGGCGCGGGCCTTGGCGCGCTCCACGCAGGCAAAGGCTTCCGCATAACGACCCTCCGCGAGAAGCAGGGCCGCCAATTGCGCGTAGACCTCCTGCTTGTCGCCGACGAAGCCGATGCGTCCGGCCTCGGAATGGATCGAGGCACGCTGCCTCTCGATGACGTCAACGGCCTTTTTGAGCAGGGCCTCCGCCTCGCTTTTCCGGCCTTCGGCCAAGGCGATCTTGGCCCGGTCCAGGAGCACGATCCAGTAGATGCCGCCGATCTGTTCGATCTGGGGGTGTCCCAGGAGCCGATCGTATCCCTCCCTTGCCTCCTGGACGCTTCCGGTCTCGTAAAGGCTTTTCGACAGGATGAAGAGGTTGGGGATCTCCTGGAAGGTCTGGTCGTAGAAGGCCGTGATGGCGCCCGTCACTTTCGCATCGGGATGCCGGATCGCGGCCAGCGCGGAATCGTATTCCCTGAGCGCCATGTGAATCCGCGCCAGGGCGCTGTATTTTTCCGGCCCGTTCATGACCGTGATGGTCACGCCCTGCAGGGATTGAACGATCTTCCGCGCCTGGACGGCATCGCCGGCCAGGGCGTAGGCGACCCCCAGGATGTCGTAGGTGTTGATGAGCTGGGAGGTATAGAAACCCCCTTTTTCGCGTCCGCCCTCATGCAGCAGCTTGTAGGCGAGGCGACCCTCTTCGATGGCCTTCCGGGGTTCGCCCTGATCCAGGTAGACCTGTCCCCGCAGGATTTGCGGATAGACGGTCAGGTCTGTGCCGACCAGCGTCCGGTCGCCCGCGTCGATTTGTTTCTGCAGCAGATCCGTGACGGCGAGCGCCTTTGCATAATCGCGAATCCCGACGTAAGAGGCGGCCAGAAAATAGAGCTGGGCGGAAGGAACCGTCTCGCCCGCATCGAGACTGGGCTGGAGCATCCGGATGATCTCATGGATCTGCTGTTTCTGGGCATAGCTGGCCAGTTGGATGTCCTTCGACAGGGAACAGCCGGCGAGGGCAACGGCGCACAGGACGATGGCCCACCTCACGCAATATCGCTCAAACATCCCTTCTCCCCTTTCCCGCGAAGCGCGTCGCTTCGCCCATGCCCTTCCTGACGCCGCCCCGGCGCCGCGTCTCACGTCTTTCCGGCGTGCGATCCCGGATTGAGGCCGGGTTATCTTTTGAACTCGAGTCCCGAGAGCTGATCCCCTTTCTCCCTGAACAATCTCAGACAGGCATCCGCAACGGTTTCATCGTAGAGGGTTCCTCGATGCGTCTCAATTTCCCGTAAAGCGATCTCGATCCCCAGCCCGGGACGGTAGGGACGGTGGGAGGCCATCGCCTCCACGGTGTCCGCCACCGCCAGAATCCTCGATTCCAGAAGGCTTTGATCTTTTATTAAACCGTTCGGATATCCCGAGCCATCCACCCTCTCGTGATGCTCCAGAACCATCCTCGCGATGGGCCAGGGGAATTCGATATTCTTCAGGATGTCATAGCCCGACTGGGGGTGGGTTCTCACAAGACTGAATTCGACGTCCGTCAGCCGGGTCGGCTTGCTGAGGATCTCCGCGGGAACGGATATCTTGCCCAGGTCATGGATGATCGCGGCCATGCGGATGCTGTCGATCACGGTATCGGAAAGGTTCATCTCTGCCGCGATGGCGCAGGACAGATCCGCCACCCGGCGCTGATGACCCGCCGTGTAGGGATCCCTCGTCTCCACGATCACGGCAATGGCCTGAACGGTTGCGTCCAGGGCACTCCGCAGTTGGGCAACACTCTCTGCCAGGGACGCTTCCGCTTTCTTGCGCTCGGTGATCTCCGTGAAAAAATTCAGGGTGGCCGCTCTCCCGTTCCAGACAATCACGACGGCATGAGAATCGGCCCACTTAACGGCGCCATCCTTGCAAAGCGCCCTGAACTGCTTGACGGGCTCAGTCTCTTCCCCCCGCATCCGTTTGGCATGGGCCTCCAGCATTTTTTCGCGGTCCCCGGCGTGGATCAGCTCGGCGAAGGGTCTGGAAAGCAGTTCCTCTTCGGAATAGCCCAACAGGGCGAGGGTCGCGGGATTGACATATTTCAGCGTGCCGTCCTGGGCAATCAAAATAGCCTCTTCCGCGTTTTCCACGACCAGTCGATATTTTTCCTCGCTTTCCCGTAAAGCCATCTCCGCCTGCTTGCGGTCGGTGATGTTCCGGGTGATGTTCAGGATATGGGGAACGCCTTTGAGATCGATGATGGACGCCGACATCAACCCGTGACGGACCTCGCCGCTCTTTATGCGAAAATCGGCCTCAAGGTACGAGACCTTCCCGTCCCGCTTCAACCCCGCCACCAATCTCTGCCGGTCTTCCGTGCGGATCCAGATCCCATACTCGCCGGAGGTCCTTCCGATAATCTCCTCTTCCGTATACCCGGTGATCCGGGTAAAGCCCGGATTGATGGAAACGTACAGGCCGTCTTCGAGTCGATTGATGTTCACGGAATCCGGGGTGGTACAAAAGGCCTTGCGGAATTTCTCCTCACTTTCCACGATCGCTTCATCCGCCCGCCGGCGTTCCGATATGTCCCGCGTGACGCCCAGAATGGCGATCGGCTGCTGATGTTCGTCGCGGATGAAGGAAAGCTTCACCTCCGTCCAGACGGTGGTCCCATCCTTACGATTCATTTCCAGATCGAGCGTCCGCGTGATGCCGGGGTCCCTTTCTCGAGATTTTTCCAGTTCCAGGACCTCCGCAAAGCTTTTCATGGCCGCATCCCAGGAGGCGGGCGTCAACGTTTCAACGGGCGGTTGTTTCAACACCTTTTCCGGTTCGTATCCCCTCAGGCTTTTGACGGAGGGGCTGACATAGAGGTATTGCAGATTCATGTCCAGGACAAAGATGACGTCGCTGACGTTATCGGCGAGCAGGCGATATTTGTACTCACTTTCCCACAGAGCCGTTTCGACCCGCTTCCGCTCCGTCATGTCGCGGACGATCATGCTGGTCTTGGGCTGGCCATCGCGGTCGATGAAGACGGCGGTGGAGACTTCACCGGGAAATCGGGACCCGTCCTGGCGAAATAAGGTGAGTTCCTCTCGAAACCGGCCGGTGCGCCGCCTTTCCTCGAGCGCGGCAGGCAGGCGGGGGTCCGTCGAATCCATTATTCCTTCCCGGCCGATTCGGCAGATCTCCTTTTCGCTGCGCCCGAAGATGCGACACGCCTCGGGATTGGCCGCCAGGATCCTTCCATCCGGGGCAGTCAGCAGAATCGCGTCGATGCTGTTGTTGAAGAGCGAGCGATACCGGTTCTCGCTCTGGCTCAGCGCCTCTTCCGCCCGCTCGCGCCTCAGCCGGTTGACCATTAGCACGCCCAGAAAGGCGGTTCCCGCGGGATAGATCAGCAGCACCGGCAGGGTGATGTGCGACAGGACCTTGATCGCCGTCGCCCAAGGGAACGTGAGCATCAGGCCCAACATGGCCAGATGAACGACGAGGCCGAAGAGGTAGAGTTCACGCCAGGAAATCTCGGTGAGGGAGCGATCGCGAAAGCGCCGCCAGGCGAGGCCGATGGCGCCTGAAACGAGGATCACGGAGACCCCCGTCCAGACGCCCGTCCCTCCCTGAAGAAAACGAAACGCCGCGGTGATCGCCACCGCGATCGCGGTGGGCAGGAACCCGAAGAAAAGACCGGATATGCCGATCAGCACCGAACGCGTGTCGAAAACGATGCCGGACCCGAATGCCCAGGGCGTCAGCATGACGGTGATGCCGACCGCGCCGAGCGCAACGCCGATCAGCGCCTGCCAGAGCAATGCCTTCTCGATGCGCCAGCGGCTTGCGGCGACATCAAACATGAAGGCCACCCCGAGCAGCAGGACGGCGTTCTGAAACAGGCCGACAAAGGATGCATCACTCATCGGTGTTCTCCTTTCCGTCTTCCCTTCGGCTGTTCACGTCACGGGCCATCTCTCGCCGGCATGACGGGCCTCTCCATCGGGTCCTCCCCCGTGGGACTCACACAGGGGGGGCTACACCCGGGCGAAGGCGCTCCGGATGGCGGCGATGAAGGTCCTCCGGTGAAAGAGAAAGGCCCCGATGTGCCCCGTGTTCAGCCACTGGAGATGGCTCCCGGGCCAGTGGGCGTGAAGGCGCTTCGCTGCCGCCGGGGGGATGTAGGCGTCCCGCCTCGCCGCGACCAGATAGGCCGCCGCCGGCCGGGCCGGCGGGGGCAGGCGGCGCAGATCCGACAGGTCCAGGAGCTTCCGCATGAATTCAATGGCCGGTCCCCGTCCGTCGAGCTGGCGGTTGAGGACGTCCCAGGCGAGGTAGTGTTTGAGCACCCCCTCCGTAAAGACCGCGCTCGCCGAGTTGGGGGTGATGAAGGAGGCGATCGCCACGGGCCGTTCGGCGAGAACGCCGACCTGGGCGGCCATTCCGCCCCCCATGCTGACGCCGGACACCCCGATCCGCTCGCAGCCCGCCTCGCCGAGCCAGCGGACCAGGGCCCGCCCCTCCAGAACGGTGGCGCCCCCCATCGCCCACAGGTCGCTGAAGCGGTTGAGCATCTTGCCGTGCTGGTCCGGCGGCCGTCGCCGGCCGTAGAAGGGATTTTCGAGGAGGATCGAACCGATGCCCTCCCGCGCGAGGGGCAGGGCCAGGGTCCGGCGCCGCCGCTCGAAGCCCTCGTCCCCCGTGGCCGCAAAATGCACGCAGACCGGGGTCCGGGCGTCCGCGCCCCGGGGCAGGATCCGTTCCACATAGGCCGTGCGGCTGGCCTCCGGGAACCCCTCGCCGGAAAACGGGCTGGCAAAGGACCCGGCCTGCAGGACGGTCCCCGGCGCGTCGCGGGGCGGCTCCCAGTCGATCCGGATCGCCGGCGCCGGCGTTTGGACGAGGCCCTCCCGGGCCAGCCGCTCGAGCAGCGGCAGGTCGCCCCAGCCGTCGCGGAAGAAGAGGCGTTTGTTGGACTGGCTCGCGTAAAGCCGGTCGAGCAGACTGGCGCCCATGGCAGATTCTTCTATGAGTTTGAGGTGTTCTTTGCTATAAACGGACCCCTCGGGGGTTCGCGTCCGGAATGAACGTCAAGCGGCCGGCCCCTGAGAACGCGCACTCCCCGTTCCATCACCGGATCGGTTCCGGCCGCCACCCGCGAAGATCGCGCCGGGGCGAAGATGACCGGAAACGCGCACTTATGTGCCCCATTCGTACGTGACCGCGGGGGGTTTGTCAACCACAATTCGGGAGGGACGGCCGTGGAGGGATGTCGCCGAAGACGTGAAACCGCGTGGGACGGCGTGGCGTGGCGCGACGCCGTGGCAAACCATCCGCACCTCCTGAAGGCGGAAAAGGCGCGCTCCGGGCGGATCCTGCTCGGAACCCTGTGCGCCCACGCGCCGCCCGAGATCCTCCACGCCTTCGACATCGTCCCCGTCCGCCTTTGGGGGGCGGGCGCCGACCCCGGCGGTGCGGACCCGCTGCTGCAATCGTTCATCTGCCCGCCCGTCCGTCAGATCATGGCGATGGGCCTGGCCGGCCGCTACGACTTCCTGGACGGCCTCGTCCACGCCTACTCCTGCGATGCCGCCTGCGGCCTCTTCAACATCTGGCGGCGCAATCTGCACCCAAAATTCGCCTTTCAGCTCAGCCTGCCCTACATGGACACGCCGGAAGCGCTCGCCTACGCGCAGGTGGAGTTCCGGCGGCTGATCACGGCCCTCGAAACCCTGACGGACAGGGCGTACGAGCCGGAGCGCCTGCGCGCGGCGATCGGCCTGTACCGGGAGGCCCGGGTGCTCCTGCGCCGGGCCTACGCGCGCAAGCGTCAGGACGGCGGCCCCGCCTACGCGGACCTCTACCGCCTGAGCCTGGCCCTGCAGGTGTTCCCCGTCGAGACCGTCCTGCCGTGGCTCACGGCCTTCGACGCCGCGGCGGACGGACCGGCGGTCGCCGGCGACGCCGGGACGACGCGCCTGATGATCTCCAGGAGCCTCTGCGCCGACGAGGCCCTCTTCACCGAGATCGCCGCCCTGGGAGGGAACATCGTCGTGGACGACACCTGCATCGGCTACCGGACGCTCCTGGGCGAGGCGGCGCCGGAGGGCGATCCCGTGACGGCCCTGGTCCGGCATCACCTCGCGCGCCCGCCGTGCAGCGCCCGCGCCGACTTTCCGGCGCGCCGGGCGTATTTCCTCGAGCAGATCGAGGCCTTCCGCGTGGAGGCGGTCGTCTTCATCCACCAGAAGTTCTGCGACCCCCACCTGGCCGACCACCCCTTCCTCAAGACACTCCTGGAGGAACGCGGGATCCCGTCCCTGCAGGTCGAACTGGAGGGGGAAGGCCTGACCGGCCAGATCCGGACGCGCCTGGAGGGATTTTTCGAGATGATCGGGAAAAACGGGCCTTAGACAACAGGCGACAGGCGGCTGACGCCGGGGAAAAGGCGAACGGCCGGAGGTCGACGGTCAAAGACGGAAGGGGCGCAAGCGGCGGGGAGAAAGCGAACGGCAAGGGATCAAAACAGACCGGGCGGCGGCCGGCAACCGCGGCGGCAGACGGACGGGGGAACCGATGGACGCACAGAAGACGACGAAGCGGCTCAAGGCCAACACCGCGCTACGCGAGATCATCGCCGAATTCTACGCCGACGGCCACCGGGCCAAGGCCGAGGGCCGCCCCGTGGGCTGGATTCCGCCCATGAACGGGCTGATCGAGCTCTTCTACGCGATGGACATCCACCCGATCTTCCCGGAGAACTGGGCCCCCGTCTGCGCGGCCATCGGCACGAACCGCGAGAACTTCGCCGCCTGCGCCGGGCACGGCTACGCGGACGACCTCTGCGGGTACTTCCGCAACAACGTGGGCTACGCCCTCGACGGCATCGACGCGCCGGACCAGCCCCTGGGCGGCCTGCCGAAGCCGGACTTCCTCATCTCCTTCGGGGCCGGCTGCATCCCCACGATGAAGACCTTCCAGGTCCTGTGCGACCACTTCGACTGCCCCGTCATCCGGGCGGACCTGCCCCAGGTGGCGATGGAGGACATCGGCGAGCACCACCTCCGGTACGGCGTCGCCCAGATCAAGCGCCTGATCGCCTTTCTCGAGGACTTGACCGGCCGCCGCCTCGACATGGACCGCCTGAGCCAGGCCGTCGCCTGGACGGACGAGGCCTGCCGCCTCTGGGACGAGATCATGGCCCTGCGCGCCGCCGTCCCCGCCCCGTTCTCCGCCGCGGAGATCGGGATCATGTTCGTCATGGTCACCCGCCACGGGACGCCCATCGCCGTGGACTTCCTCCGGGACGTCCTGGCGGAGGTGAAGGAGCGCGTGGCCCAGGGCGTGGGCGTCGTCCCGGACGAACGGCTGCGCCTGTTCTGGGACAACATCCCGCTGTGGTACAATATGAAGCTCTTCAACTACTTCGAGAAATGGAACGCCGTCGTGGTCGCCGAGACCTACACCTCCGCCTGGACCCTGCGGATGGACCCGTCCCGCCCCCTGGAGAGCATCGCTTACAAGTCGCTCGTCTCCTACCCGCTCGTCTCGTGCGTCTCGCTCGAAAAGCGCCTGGAGCTCATCCGCAAGGCGGTGCGGGAGTACAGGATCGACGGGGCGATCCTCCACTCCAACCGGAGCTGCAAGCCGATCTCGATGGGGCAGCTCGACATCCAGCGGATGCTCAACGACGAACTGGGCGTCCCGGCGGTCCTGTTCGACGGCGACCACATGGACGGCGACAAGTTCGCCTTCGCCCCCTTCCAGACCCGCATCGACGCCTTCATCGAGATGCTCCTGGAGCGTCGGGCCTCCGCGCACGCGCCGAATCCCTGAATCAGATGATATGCCCGTTTTGAAGGATGGCCGGAAACGCGGCTTGCTCCTCCGCGGGCATATATTTTCATCTCCCATGAAATTCGTATTTGACAATCCCGCAAATCGGTGCCTATGAAGGGGCGTCCCCCCGTGGGGCGCTTCATCCATTTCCGTGATTCAAGAAACGATCGATCGGCAGGCGGGAAGCCCCGCCCTTTTTCGCGCGCGCGCTGCGCAGCCGCACCGTCGAACGGGCGTCCCAACAATGCCGGACGGCAGACACAACGGACCGATCAAGCGCTTTTCTGTGGGGTTCTTCACCCCGGGCGAGGAGGGAAGATGGCCCAGCATCCGATTCTCGAAAGCTATCTCTGGTTCGACGCCCAGATCCGCCGGGGGCGCATGCTCGGCTATGTTCCACGGAGCGACAACCGGCACATCCACCGCCTCCTCCGACAGGGAGCGCACGTAACCTGCCGCGTCGTCGGAGCGGACCGCAAAGCCCCTTCCTGGAACCAGTTGCGGGTGGAGATCGTACACCAAATATAGTGTTGACGAGCGATGCAATTCTCTGTAGAGTTTCACGAAACGCCGTCCGGTCAATGTCCGGTACGTCAATTTCTCGATGAACTGAAGGCGTCGGATCCGGACGACTTTGCCGCCGTTGTGGCAGGCTTGGCCAAACTTCGCGCCAGACAATACCACAGACCGCCGCTGTCCAAATTCGTTGGAAACGAACTCTTTGAATTACGCCACTTGGGGAAGCTCAACACACGGGTGCTCTATTTTTTCATGAAAGGACGGCGGATTGTGGCCGTTCATGGAATTCGCAACAAGAGCAGGACTATCCCTGCGCGGGATCTGAAGATCGCCCTGGAGCGAAAAAACGAGTGGATGGGAAGGCATCGTCATGAAAAAGAAAACGAACTTTGATCGTTATCTCGAAGAGCAATTGCTGGATAAGGGCTTCGAAGAACGCTTCCGAAAGGCCGGCGAAGCCTGGGACGTGGCGCTGAAGATTGCGGCCTTGCGCAAGGATGCGGGGCTCTCGCAGAAAGAATTGGCCAAGCGGGTGGGTACAACCCAGCAACAAATCAGCCGCCTGGAATCACCGGCCTACGAAGGTCACTCGTTGAGCATGTTGCGGCGGGTCGCGGATGTCCTTGGCGCTACAGTACACGTCGAGCTCGAAGTCAAGACACCGCGACAGCGCCCGGGGGTCGCGGAGCCACAGAAGCGATATGGGTCAAAAAAATGAAAGAATCTTTCTACGCCCATTCCAAAGACGGCGAGCCGCCGGAACGCTGGCAGCTTCTTGAAGAGCATCTGACACGAGTGGCTAAAATGGCAGCGATGTTTTCCCGAGCGTTTGGCTCAGAGAACTGGGCTGTGGTCGTGGGAAGACTCCACGACGTTGGCAAGGCCCATCCGGATTTCCAGGCATACCTGAAAAGATCTGGCGGCATCAACGCCTCGGAATACGATGATCCCGGTACAGGCTCCCACCCTAATCATTCGGGTGCAGGCGCGATCCTGGCGTATGAGAGATGGCCCAATATCATAGGGAAGACTATCGCCTACCTTATCGCCGGCCACCATGCGGGCCTAACGGATTGGTTCGGCGGTCGAGATTCTCTCTTCCACCGGCTTGAAGCCGAGAAGGGCATCGCCGATGCTGTTCGCGTTTATGCAAAACCATCCATCGAGAATCTGCCACCCAAAATGCAGCCCCCGGATTTCGCAATGCAATGCCAGAATCACGAGGCTGTTGCCTATCATCTCTGGGTCAGGATGCTCTTCTCCTGTCTCGTGGATGCGGACTTTCTCGACACGGAAGCCTTCATGGATTCGGTCAAGCATGCCCAACGTTCGACCTTTCCCACGCTCCATCATTTGAAATCCCGTTTCGATCACCAAATGGAAAAGATGGCGGAAGATGCCCCTGCCAGCCCCATCAATCTAATCCGGGGCGACATCCTCGCCGCCTGCCGATTCGCAGCCGAGCAATCCCCCGGTCTGTTCTCCCTCACCGTCCCCACGGGCGGCGGCAAGACCTTGTCGGGAACGGCCTTTGCCATCGACCATGCGATCAAGCATAATAAGAGCCGCATCATCTATGTCATTCCCTACACCAGCATCATCGAACAGACCGCTGATGTCCTTCGTAAACATTTTGGCCCGGGAAATGTGGTCGAACATCACAGCAACATCGCCCCGGAACGGGAAAAGGAATCACCGGCCCTCACCCTGGCAGCGGAGAACTGGGACGCGCCGGTCATCGTCACCACCAACGTTCAGTTTTTTGAATCCCTGTACGCTGCCAGACCGGGACGCTGCCGCAAGCTGCACAATCTGATCAACAGCGTGGTCATTCTCGACGAGGCCCAACTCCTTCCGCCGGAACTGCTCTACCCCTGTGTCGAAGCAATCAACCGGCTAGTCTCCGATTACGGGATGACCGTCGTCCTCTCCACGGCCACCCAACCGGCTTTGCCCAACCTCTGCCAGGCTCCGCTGGAGATCATCCCCGAACCGTCCATTCTATACGATAAACTCAAGCGGACGAATATTCGCTTTCCGGAGGAAATGAATGCGCCGCACGACTGGCCTTCCCTCGCTGCGGAACTTGTAACAGAAGAACAGGTGCTGTGTATCGTCAACACCCGTCCCGATTGCTATGCCCTCTGGAAGGAGATGCCCCAAGGAACGATCCACCTTTCGGCCCTCATGTGCGGTGCGCACCGCTCTGCCATCATTGCTGACATCAAACAACGCCTGCCCTCCGGACAACCCTGCCGCGTCATCAGCACCCAACTCGTCGAGGCCGGCGTCGATGTCAGTTTCCCCGTCGTCTATCGGGCACTGGCAGGCCTCGATTCGATCAACCAGGCCGCAGGCCGCTGCAACCGGAATGGAGAGAGTCGCGAACCGGGAACCGTACAGGTCTTCGTTGCCCCCAAACCGGCTCCTATCGGGTTGCTCCGCAAAGGGGAAGACGCGACCAGGGTACTTGCCTCCTTGACCGGTTTTATCCCCGACAGACCGGAAACGTTTCGCCGCTATTTCGAGAAATACTATTCAAGCATCAATGACACTGGAGAAAGCTGGTGGAGAGAGAGGCTGGTCAGAAACGCCAATCCCGACGGACATGTCCAGTTCCGCACCACAGGAAAAGAATTCCGGTTGATCAAGGAGCTGTCCGTACCGATCATTGTCAGCTACGCGGGAAACGATGAGCTGATCAAGCAATTACGATTTGCCGGACCGTCCCGCAGGTTGATGCGGGCGCTTCAGCGATATACAGTCAATGTCAAACCGGAGGCCGCCAAGCGCTTGCTTTCCGAAGGCCGAATCGAGGAGATCCGCGAAGGCATTCTCGTTCAGGCTGACTCGACGCTCTACAGTACAGTCATCGGACTTGACATCTATCGCGAGGTATACAACCCGGAAGATCTGTATGTTTGATCCCTCATGAAAGGAGGCTGCCTATGAAAGGATTTTGCCTTGAAGTCAGCGGTGATTATGCCTGCTTCACCAGGCCGGAGATGAAGGTCGAAAGGGTGAGCTACGACGTGATCACCCCTTCCGCCGCGCGCGCCGTCTTCGATGCCATTCTCTGGAAACCCGCCATTTACTGGCAAGTGAAGAGGATCGAGGTGCTGGCCCCGATCAAGTGGATTTCCGTCCGCCGCAACGAAGTCGCTAAGGTTGCCTCGCCGCGCTCGGGAGGAATTTTTATTGAGGCCGACCGCCAGCAACGTGCCGGCCTCTTCCTGCGCGATGTGAAATATCGGCTCCACGCCGAGTTCATCTTCATCCCGCCGGAGCGGCGCGGCAAGGTGTTCAATCCCACTCCCGAATGGCTCGTCGATCCCGATGAGGAGGTCGATCTCAAAAAACCCGACGAACGGAAGGACGAGACTGAAGCCAAGTACGCGGCCATGTTCGAACGCCGTGCCCGCAAGGGACAGCATTTCCATCAGCCCTACCTCGGGTGCCGTGAGTTCGCCGCTGCAGTGCGGCTGGTAGAACCGTCCGAACCGCAGATAGTGCCCCTCACGGAAACGCGCGACCTCGGCTGGATGCTCTACGACATGGACTATTCCGATCAGGCAGACATCAAGCCCATGTTTTTCAGAGCCAAGCTGGAATCCGGTGTTGTGTGCGTCCCGCTACCCGACAGCGAGGAGGTGCGGAGATGATCCTTCAATCCCTCAAGGAATACTATGACCGGAAACCAGAACTTCCCCGTGAGGGGTGGGAGATCAAGGAGATCCCGTTTCTTGTTCTTATCAACCCTGATGGTGAATTTGTCGGTTTCGAAGACACCCGAGAAGCCAAAGGAAAGAAATTCCGTGCAAAACCATTTCTTGTGCCCTCCTTGGGCGAGAAAAAAGGTGCAGGCATCAAGTCGAATCTGTTTTGGGAAAACATCGAGTACATGTTCGGCATCCCAGTGCCCACAGAGGCGAAGAATGCACCCAATCCGGATCGGGTGAAGAGACAGCACCAGGAATTCAGAAAACGCATCGAGTCCATCACCGGGACGTGTAAAACCCTTGAAGCGGTTCGGCGGTTTTATGGGAGCAATTACCTGGAGGTAATCAGGAATGACAAGTCATGGGGAGACGTGCTGAAACTGAACCAAAGCCTCCTCTTCTCGGTGGTCGAATGCGGTCCAGTCACTAACGATCCTGAGCTTCGCGGGCTGATCGATGCTGCCCGAACAGGGCGTGGGATCAAAGGACGCTGCATGCTGACCGGAATAGAAGCTGAGATTGTCCCTCTTGAACCGCCTATCAAAGGCGTCCATGGAGCAAACACCTCGGGAGCAAGCCTTGTCTCTGTAAATAATGACATAGTAAATGGCGTCAATACTGGGCCAACGCCTGCCTTTGCCTCATTCTTGAAGAAGCAAGGATATAATTCGCCGATAGGCAAGACCGCCTCTTTTGCCTATACAACGGCATTGAACTACCTGCTTGGCAAAGATTCACGCCAGAAACTCCTGATTGGCGACGCAACGACCGTTTTCTGGTCGGAAAAGAAATCCAACTTTGAAAATGATATGCCTTTCTTCTTTTCCGAACCGCCCAAGGATGATCCAGATCGCAACACCCAGACCGTGAGGGAACTCTATCGAGCGATCTGGACCGGCGCCTATGTCGTCCCCGATGAAAGCAACCGGTTTTATTCCCTCGGTCTTTCCCCGAATTCAGCCCGCATTGCCGTCCGCTTTTGGCATGTTGATAGCGTCAGGGAGGTGGGAAGGAGGCTCAAACAGCACGTGGCGGATCTGGCAATCACCCACGATGCCAGGATCGAACCTGCCTTGCCCATGCAATGGCTTCTTCGCTCCATTGCTCCACAGGAAGATATCGAGAAGATTCCGCCGAATCTGACCGGAGAAATGGTGCGGGCCGTGCTGGAGGGAACACCTTATCCTGTCACGCTTCTTCAGGCCGCCTTACGCCGCTGTCGCGCGGAACAGGGAAAGAAGGATAAAAGGACCGGAAGACAGGTGCCCAATGTCCCGTATGAACGGGCGGCCTTGATCAAGGCTTGCCTGAATCGCTCATTGCGCTTCAACAACCCCAAACACGAGAAGGAGCTTGCCATGTGTGCCGATCCCGCAAACACGAACATCGGTTACCGGCTCGGTAGACTTTTCGCCGTGCTGGAAAAAATTCAATCCGACACCAATCCCGGCATCAACGCCACCATCCGTGACCGGTTCTACGGCGCTGCCGCCAGCACCCCCGTCACAGTCTTCGGCATCCTGATGCGTCTCTCCAATCACCATCTCGCGAAGCTGGAGAAGGAAAAACCGGGATTGGCCGTGATCCGCAAAAAGTTGATCGGGGAGATCATGTGCCCCATCATGGATTTTCCATCGCACCTCGATTTGGCCGATCAGGGTCGCTTCGCGATCGGCTATTACCACCAGACCCAGGACCTTTGGACCAAGAAACCCTAATGGGCTATCATACTCAACCTCTCGAAAGGAGAAACCACCATGAACACTCCGCTTAAAAACCGCTACGACTTTGTTCTCGTCTTTGATGTTCAGGACGGCAACCCCAACGGTGACCCTGACGCCGGCAACCTTCCCCGCATGGATCCAGAAACGGGCCGAGGACTCGTCACTGACGTCTGCCTCAAGCGCAAGGTGCGAAACTTTGTCCAGCTCACCAAAGCCAATGATCCCGGCTGCAGCATTTACATCAAAGAGAAAGCTATCCTAGGAGATGCCCATTTCAAGGCATTCAAGGATTCGAATATCCCGACTGGCGAAATTTCAAAGAAAGAAATCCCTGCCGGCAGTCAAGAACTCTTCAGCGACCTTGCTCTGCCAGAGGGGTTAAGCGTTGAACGTAATGAAAATGGAGAAGGGCATTTACTTGTGGTTTTGGCCGATGCTGATAAAGATGACATAACCAGATGGATCAAGGATGAGAACCCGCCAAAGGAAGTCGCCACCTTGATCAAGGCAGCTTTGAAAGACGCGAAGCCCCGAAAACCGACGGCAGCAGAGACGGAAAAGGGCCGCGCAAAGATGTGTGAGGATTATTATGATATCCGCACCTTCGGCGCAGTCATGGCCTTGAAATCGGCTCCGAGTTGCGGTCAGGTCAGAGGCCCGGTACAGATGACCTTCGCCCGTTCTGTGGATCCGGTCGTCGCCCTGGAACATTCGATCACGCGTATGGCCGTGGCCACCAAGGCAGAGGCGGAGAAGCAATCCGGAGACAATCGAACCATGGGTAGGAAGCATACCATCCCATACGGTATTTACGTTGCCCACGGTTTTGTCTCCGCCCATTTGGCCAACCAGACCAGCTTTTCCGAGGAAGACTTGGAGCTCTTCTGGAATGCACTGATCAGTATGTTCGAACATGACCGGTCCGCCGCCCGGGGCCTAATGGCCACCCGCAGTTTGATCGTATTCAAACATGATACGGCTCTCGGAAATGCGCTGGCCCATAAACTGTTCGAACTTGTCCAGGTCAAACGCAAGACCGACCCTGCTATGCCGGCGAGAGAATTCAGAGACTACGAAATCGTCATCGATAAGGCGCACGTTCCCAATGGCGTAACGCTTGATGTAAAAGTGTGAATGCAAAGGACAGCCCACGGAAAAGCTGTCGAAAGGAGGGCCAACAGATGCCCCGAAAACCTGCCAAGCCGAAAACGGTGCTGAGCGCAGCAAATTTTGCCGCATTGGTGGAGGCCATCGCCAATGTCCACTTGCGGACACAAGGCGCCGCTGCCAAGGCAGTCAATGTGGCGTTGACGAGCCGCAATTGGCTGATCGGCGCTTATATCCATGAGTATGAGCTCAAGGGGCTGGATCGGGCAGACTACGGGGAACGTCTTTTCGAATTGCTCGCGCGCCGCCTCAAAGAAATCGGGATTCCCAATTGCAACCGCAGCCGTCTATACCGGTACCGTGACTTCTACAGGCTTTATCCGCAAATTCTGGCAGCTCTCCCACAATCTCAGACAGAACTGATCCAAGATTTACCATCTGATCCGAACATTGTGGCGACAGCGTCGCCACAATCAACGGTGCCCAGTGTGGCAACGCTGTCGCCACTTTCGGGAAAACTAATTTTGAATCGACTTTCTTACAGCCATATCGAGCTGCTGCTGGAGATCGACGACCCCCTCAAGCGCGCCTTCTATGAGATCGAGTGCATCCGCGGCAACTGGTCGGTGCGGGCGCTCAAGCGCCAGATCGCTACGCTGTATTACGAACGTGCAGGCTTCTCAGACGATAAGGAGAAGGTCGCCGCACGGGCGCATGCGGTGGCCGAACAGGCCGAGCCGAAGCTCGCCATCCATGACCCCTATGTCTTCGAGTTTCTCGGTCTGCGGCCGAAAGATGCGGCAAGCGAATCCCGTCTGGAAGATGCCTTGCTCGACAAACTGCAGGATTTCCTGCTGGAACTGGGGAACGGCTTCTGCTTTGAGGCGAGGCAGAAGAGCATCGTGATCGGGAAAACCCGCGGCTTCGTGGATCTCGTCTTCTACCACCGCATCCTCAAGTGCCATGTGCTCATTGAGTTGAAGGTGGATGAATTCCGGCACGAACACCTGGGGCAGCTCAACACCTACGTGACATGGTTCCGCGGCCACATGATGGCCGAGGGCGACAGTCCCCCTGTCGGCCTGCTGCTCTGCACGCAGAAGGATCATGCGCTTGTGGAATATGCCCTCGCCGGGATTGACAACCGATTGTTCGTGTCCAAATACCAGCTTGAACTGCCGAAGCGGGAAGACCTCCAGCGCTTTTTGGAAGACAAGCGCAGGGAGATGGCGGATATTGAATAACAAAAAGAGGTTTTATGTACGTCCCTGAAGACCTGATCCAGCTTTCCGCTTTGCAGCACATGGCGTTCTGTGAGCGGCAGTGCGCCTTGATCCATGTAGAGCAGACCTGGCGGGAGAGCGGACGCACCGCAGAGGGCCGGATCATGCACGAGCGGGTCCACGACGAGGGCGGCGAATCCCGTGGCAATGTCCGGATCGAGCGTGGCGTGTCGCTCCGGTCGCTTCGCCTGGGGCTGATCGGCAAGGCCGACGTCGTCGAGTTCCACAGGCAGGCGGACGGCACGTGGCGCCCTTTCCCCGTCGAGTACAAGCGGGGGAAGCCCAAGGCGGACGACTGCGACAAGGTCCAGCTCTGCGCCCAGGCGCTCTGTCTGGAAGAAATGCTCTGCGTGGCGATACCGGCGGGGGCGCTCTTCTACGGCCAGACCCGCCGTCGCCTCGATGTCGCCTTTGATGAGGCCCTGCGGCGGGAAACAGAGGAAACGGCCCGCCGGGCGCACGAGCTCATTACCTCTGGCCGGACTCCTCCGCCCGTCTACGAAAAACGGTGCGAGAGTTGTTCGCTCATGACCGACTGCCTGCCGCGGACGATCCAGAAGCGGCGGTCGGTGAAAGCATACCTGTCCCGGATTTTGAGCGAACCATGAAAAAACATCTCAACACCCTCTTCGTCACGACACAGGGCGCCTACCTCGCCAAGGAAGGGGAGACGATCGTCGTCAAGGTGGAGAAGGAAATCCGCCTTCGGCTTCCGGTTCACACGATCGGCGGCATCGTCTGCTTCGGGAATGTTTCGTGCAGCCCGTTCCTGATGGGCTTCTGCGCCGAGAACGGCGTCGGCGTGAGTTTCCTGACGGAGCGCGGCCGCTTTCTGGCACGGGTGCAGGGGCCGGTTTCGGGGAATGTCCTGCTGCGGAGGGAGCAGTACCGGCGTGCCGACGACCCGCAAGCCACTGCCGGAATCGCGAGAACCGTTCTGACCGGAAAGATCGCCAACAGCCGGACGGTTCTGCAGCGAGCGCTGCGCGACCATGCGGATAAGCTTGCGGCTGAAGAGGTATCCTTTACAGCAAAGCGATTGGGAAATTATATCGATCTCCTGAATCAGGGTCAGTCGCTTGACGTCCTTCGAGGCTGGGAAGGGGATGCCGCCCACCTCTATTTCGGAGTCTTCGACCATTTGATCGTCGCCCAGAAGGAGTCCTTCTCTTTTCAGGAACGGAATCGGAGGCCGCCCCTGGACAATGTGAACGCCTTACTATCCTTCATCTACACGCTCCTGGTCCACGACATCCGCTCCGCCTTGGAGACGGTGGGGCTCGATCCGGCGGTGGGCTTCCTCCACAGGGACCGGCCCGGCCGGCCGAGCCTCGCCCTCGACATGATGGAAGAATTCCGTCCGTTTCTGGCGGACCGGCTGGCGCTGTCGCTGATCAACCGGCAGCAGGTCCAGGGGAAGGGATTCCAGAAGTCCGAATCCGGGGCGGTCCTGATGATGGACGAGACGCGCAAGACGGTGCTGGTCGCGTATCAGGAGAGGAAGCAGGAGGAAATCCTCCATCCGTTTCTCGATGAGAAGGTCACGATCGGCCTGCTGTTCCACACACAGGCGTTGCTGATGGCGCGGCACCTTCGAGGCGATCTCGACGGATATCCGCCGTTTATCTGGAAGTGAGGAGTGCGCCATGCTTGTTCTGGTCAGCTATGATGTGGCGACGTCGGATCCGGGAGGCACGCGGCGTCTAACGCGCGTGGCAAAAGCCTGCCAAAATTATGGTCAACGGGTCCAATATTCTGTTTTTGAATGCATCGTCGATCCGGCGCAATGGGCAACGCTTCGCCAGAAGCTGATCGACGAGATCAATCCCAAGGCGGACAGCCTGCGATTTTATTTCTTGGGATCAAATTGGAAACGGCGTTTTGAGCATATCGGGGCAAAAAAATCGGTGGATCAGGAAGGACCGCTGATCGTCTGAAGGACGCCGCGAACCCCAAGCGAACGCGATTTCCCGGGGATGTTCGCGATCGGCGTAACACCTCGGTTTATATCGTTTCCTAGATCATGATCCTTGACAACTTCATATCGTGCCGTCGGCTTGAAGGGACCTTCGCGAAAATAGATGCGTTTTGTTTTTGAATTCAAAGGATTATCAGCAGTACGTCGCCCCCCGCGCGGGGGCGTGGATTGAAACGTCTACCAGGAGCGGAAGGCGCCGAACTTCGTCGTCGCCCCCCGCGCGGGGGCGTGGATTGAAACTTTGCCACTGCATCATCCACATCCGCCTTAGTTGGTCGCCCCCCGCGCGGGGGCGTGGATTGAAACGGGGACTGAGAGCATGCTTAATATGCTTTTGTAGTCGCCCCCCGCGCGGGGGCGTGGATTGAAACTGTTGTAACCGTGACTTATGCCAGCGTCAACAATGTCGCCCCCCGCGCGGGGGCGTGGATTGAAACCGGATCCGGGACGCCATCAGCGTCTACCAGAAGAGTCGCCCCCCGCGCGGGGGCGTGGATTGAAACGAGCCCTTGTAGGGCGTCAGCGAGTTTTTCCAGCGTCGCCCCCCGCGCGGGGGCGTGGATTGAAACGGGACGTAGTCCGTGCCGAGGGCGTAGGAGTCCGTCGCCCCCCGCGCGGGGGCGTGGATTGAAACTGGATCAATGGGTGGATCGACGACCTATGCCTGGTCGCCCCCCGCGCGGGGGCGTGGATTGAAACAAGGATTTCTGCAACAAACACAAGGCCGAGCCCTGTCGCCCCCCGCGCGGGGGCGTGGATTGAAACGTGTAAACCGAGCAGGCCTGTTCGGGGTGCATTGTCGCCCCCCGCGCGGGGGCGTGGATTGAAACCAGGTACGTAGCCGCCTTATGCGTGCTTCCCACCGTCGCCCCCCGCGCGGGGGCGTGGATTGAAACAAGTTCACCGCCGCGGCCGCCACGACCGCCGCCGTCGCCCCCCGCGCGGGGGCGTGGATTGAAACATCGGTCCATGCGCGATGGACTCAACATGTCCATCGTCGCCCCCCGCGCGGGGGCGTGGATTGAAACTGTCGTTGGTGCAATCGTTGGATTGATAAAAATAGTCGCCCCCCGCGCGGGGGCGTGGATTGAAACTTCAAAAAATCAATAGCCCCCAATGAAAAAACCGTCGCCCCCCGCGCGGGGGCGTGGATTGAAACGATTTCCAGCTCACTCATTGGCGGAATAGTAGAGTCGCCCCCCGCGCGGGGGCGTGGATTGAAACGTATAACCCTGGCTGACTGGGTTTGTCGCTGGCGTCGCCCCCCGCGCGGGGGCGTGGATTGAAACCATTATTAAGTTCCACTGTTACTTCAGTTGAATCGTCGCCCCCCGCGCGGGGGCGTGGATTGAAACAAGAAAAACGGCGTCAAGTTCTGGCTGGTGTTCGTCGCCCCCCGCGCGGGGGCGTGGATTGAAACACGGTTCGGTCTATGGATAATCGCTCATCCCCAGTCGCCCCCCGCGCGGGGGCGTGGATTGAAACACGGTTCGGTCTATGGATAATCGCTCATCCCCAGTCGCCCCCCGCGCGGGGGCGTGGATTGAAACCCTGTACCATAATATTGTCCACCACCCCCCTAAGTCGCCCCCCGCGCGGGGGCGTGGATTGAAACCTTGAATCTCTAATTCAATTAAATTTGTATATTGTCGCCCCCCGCGCGGGGGCGTGGATTGAAACCTCTATTCTCCTAACCAACTCTCCTGGACAATAAGGTCGCCCCCCGCGCGGGGGCGTGGATTGAAACTCCAGGTATCCCTCGATGTTGTATGCTTTCTTGGTCGCCCCCCGCGCGGGGGC